>NZ_JBSFJW010000019.1:0-163551 GCF_053598255.1 Streptomyces sp. NPDC001157 | reverse complement strand
TCTCGCTCCCCCCGGGGCGCTCTGGGTTTTTTGGGGGGGGGGGCGCGGGGGGGCGTGTGCCGCAGGCCCCCCCCCCCCCCCCAGGGGCGCGGGGAACTGCGCGATCGGCCCCAATGAACCGGCAGCCGCAGTCAGTCAGGAACCCCAACGGCGAATAGGCACCCCCGCCCAAGCCGACGCAGTGCCATGGCACCCGGTCCGCGCGACGCCACAGGTGCACGCGGACCGGGGCCGTCAAAGAGAGCCCCGAGGGCTCAGTGGGACGAGAGTTCGCGCGGCTCCAGGGCGGCCGCATGCACGTCCATCTGCTCTGCGGCAAGAATCGCCGCCGCCGTATCGGCCCTCGACGCGGCCACGACCAGGGCGCGTCCGGCGAGGGCGTGGGCCCGCTCGTGCAGGGCCATGGGGTCGTCGTCGGACAGCGCCACAGACATGCGGACCGGCGCAGCGCCACCCCGCAGTCGCGTCACCTGCGCGGCAAGCCGCTCGGCCGCGGTGTCCAGGTCCCCGGAAGGGCTCGCACCCCGCAGCTCGTCCGTGACGGCGAGCAGCGCACCGAGATGACCCGCGAGCTGGATGTCCAGCTCCTCCTCGCGGGAGCGGTGCGGAAAGTCGGAGGTGGTGCCGGCCATCGTGCTGTGGACAGACCCCTTGCGGGAAGGAGGTGTGCGGATCGGTTCGTACATGGAGGGCCTCCCGTGCTGTCAGGAAACCATCCTAGCTTAGATTTCGTCTAAAGTTGGCTGTAGCCATCGAGGAAGTTCCCGATCCGGGTGACCGCGTCCCGCAGATCCCCGACCGACGGCAGGGTCACGACCCGGAAGTGGTCGGGCTCGGCCCAGTTGAACCCGGTCCCCTGCACGACCATGATCTTCTCGCGGCGCAGCAGGTCCAGGACCATCCGCCGGTCGTCCTTGATCTTGAACACCTTGGGGTCGAGGCGCGGGAAGAGATACAGCGCGCCCTTCGGCTTCACACAGGTCACGCCCGGGATCTGGGTGAGCAGCTCGTACGCGACGTCCCGCTGCTCCTTCAGCCGCCCGCCCGGCAGCACCAGGTCGTTGATGGTCTGCCGCCCGCTCAGCGCGGCGACCACGCCGTGCTGCCCCGGCATGTTCGCGCACAGGCGCATGTTCGCCAGGATCGTCAGACCCTCGATGTACGAGTCCGCGTGGGCGCGCGGCCCGGAGATCGACATCCAGCCGACCCGGTAGCCCGCCACCCGGTAGGCCTTCGACATGCCGTTGAAGGTGAGCGTCAGCAGGTCGGGGGCGACGGCGGCGGTCGGGATGTGCGTGGCGCCGTCGTAGAGGATCTTGTCGTAGATCTCGTCCGAGCAGACGAGGAGGTTGTGGCGGCGGGCGATGTCGGTCAGGCCCTTGACCATCGCCTCGTCGTACACCGCGCCCGTCGGGTTGTTGGGGTTGATGATGACGATCGCCTTGGTGCGGTCGGTGACCTTGCGTTCGACGTCGGCGAGGTCGGGCATCCAGTCGGACTGCTCGTCGCAGCGGTAGTGCACGGCGGTGCCGCCGGAGAGTGAGACGGCGGCGGTCCACAGGGGGTAGTCGGGCGACGGTACGAGGACCTCGTCGCCGTCGTCGAGCAGGCCCTGCATGGCCATCACGATCAGCTCGGAGACGCCGTTGCCGACGAAGACGTGCTCGACGTCGGTCTCGATGCCGAGGGTCTGGTTGTGCATGACGACCGCACGGCGGGCGGCCAGCAGACCCTTCGCGTCGCCGTAGCCGTGCGCCGTCGAGACGTTGCGGAGGATGTCCTCCAGGATCTCGGGCGGGCATTCGAAGCCGAACGCCGCCGGGTTGCCGGTGTTCAGCTTGAGAATGCGGTGACCGGCCGCCTCGAGCCGCATCGCCTCCTCGAGCACCGGGCCGCGGATCTCGTAACAGACGTTGGCGAGCTTGGTCGACTGGATCACCTGCATGTCTGGGAGCTTACGGCCCGGTAACGCGTCTTGGCCCGTGTTATCCGCCACGTGAGACGTGGGGTTTGGGGCGTTATCGCCGGTAGCTGTCCCACGGGCCCCGCCCGTCTCTAGAATGCGCGGTCATGTCCAGGCCACCCGAGCACGAATACGGGACACCTCAGGGTCCGCCGAACGTGTACCACCCGCAGCCGGAGTCCGCTCCCCCGTACGAGGAGTACGCCGATCCTGCCGTGGCGCACGGGTGGCTGAACGCGTATGACGAGACGCGGGAGATGCCTCCGGTGGTGGACGGGGCGTATGTGCTGCCCCCGCCGACGGACAGGCCCTCCCGGCGGAAGCCCAAGCGCTCCGCGGGGAGGCGGGGGAATGGTCGTCGGGCGTCTGACGGTGCGTGGGGGCTTGTCGCGCAGTTCCCCGCGCCCCTCAAGGGCGCTGTCGTTGCCGGAGGTGTGGTGGGTGCCCTGATCGTCGGGTTCTCATTCGCCGGGTCTTCCTCCGGGCCCTCCGGTGGCGCGCAGGGCAAGGAGGAGAGTGCTGCTCCGACGGTGACCGCTTCGGATTCCTCCGGTGGGGTGGTTGCCAGCCCGTCGTCCGGCGGTGGCGTGGAATCGCCCCCGGCGGCCTCCCCGAGCCCGAGTGTCTCCCCGAGCCGTACCGCGTCCGAGGGTGAGACCCGGGAACCCTCGGCCGGGGCCTCCACCGCGGGTGCCACGACGACGCCCACCGCCACCGTGAGTGCGTCGAGCCCGGGCCGCTCCGGCCGCAACCCCGGACACGGCCAGGGCGCCAGCAAGGGTCCCAAGTAGCGGTAACTCCTTGCCCAACCACTCACCTCCCCCTCACAATGCACATGTCAAATCTCGGGCGGCCGGAAAATCTCCGGTCGCCCAAGTCGCAAGAGGGGACCCCCACATGAAGAAGCCTCTCCTCGCCGTGCTCTCAGCCCTGGTGATAACCGGGGCGGGCATGGCACCCGCGGTCGCGGCGCCTCTGCTGACGGACGGCGCGGCCACGAAGACGACGACGAAGACGGCCACGCCCACCATCAAGGCCGTCAACTTCGCCGGCACCGTGGCGCTCAGCAACTGCTCCGGCTCCGTCATCCGCTTCCCGAACTCCGCGGACACCGACCCGGCGCTCGTCATGACCAACGGCCACTGCCTGGAGACCGGGTTCCCGGAGCCGGGCGAGGTCATCGTCGACCAGGCCTCCAGCCGTACCTTCAGCCTGCTCAACGCCTCGGCCGGCAAGGTCGGGACGCTGCGCGCGAGCAAGGTCGCGTACTCGACGATGACGGACACGGACGTCACGATCTACCAGCTCACCACCACCTACGCGAAGATCAAGAGCTCGTACGGCATCAGCCCGCTCACCGTGCAGGACACGCACCCGACCGCGGGCACCGCGATCACCGTCGTCTCCGGCTACTGGAAGAAGACGTACGCCTGCAACGTCGACGGCTTCGTCTACCGCCTCAAGGAGGGCGACTGGACCTGGAAGGACTCGCTCCGTTACACCTCCGCCTGCCAGACCATCGGCGGCACCTCGGGCTCGCCCGTCGTCGACAACGCCACCGGCAAGGTCGTCGCCGTCAACAACACCGGCAACGAGGACGGCGAGCGCTGCACCGAGAACAACCCCTGCGAGGTCGACGCGAGCGGCAACGTGACCGTCCGGCAGGGCATCAACTACGCCGAGGAGACCTACCAGATCCCGGCCTGCTTCACCACCGGCAACAAGCTGAACCTGAGCGCGAGCGGCTGCACTCTGCCTAAGCCGTAGCTTTTTTGGGGAGCGATCGGTCGTTGGGTGTCTGCGACGCCGCTGTGGCTTGTCGCGCAGTTCCCCGCGCCCCTGAATGGGGGCCGGCGTTCCGTCACATGGGACTGTGACGGACCGCTCTGCCCGCCAGTACGTCTGTCCGTCGGCCGTCCTCGATGACGAAGCGGCCGTCGATCAGGACGTGTGGGATGCCCGTCGGGAGGGTGCGCGGGTTTTCGTATGTCGCCCCTGCCGCCACCGTCTCCGGGTCGAACAGCACCAGGTCGGCCTTGTAGCCCTCGCGGACCAGCCCCCGGTCCGGCAGCCGAAGCCGGGCGGCGGGCCGTGAGGTCAGATGTGCGACGCACTCCTCCAGCGACAGCACCCCCAACTCCCGCACATACCGGCCGAGATACTGCGGGAAGGTGCCGTACGCGCGCGGGTGCGGCTTGGTGCCCTGGAGGATGCCGTCCGAGCCGCCGGTGTGGACGCGGTGCCGCATGATCGCCCGGACGTTCTCCTCGTGGCCCACGTGCTGGAGGATCGTCGAGCCCAGCCGGTCCGCCAGCAGCAGCTGACGGGCGGTGGCCCACGGGGCCTCGCCGCGCGCCTGCGCCGACTGCAGGATCGTACGGCCGACGAAATCGCCCAGCCCCGCGTCCGCCACGCCCGAGATCTCGATCGTGTCCCACTCGATGGGCACGCCGTGGCAGCCGTCCGCGCCCACCACCTCCATGTGGTGCCGGATCCGCTCGGCCGTCTCGTCGTCCGCCAGCCGCTTCAGGATCGCCTCGGGTCCGCCCTCGCTCGCCCAACTCGGCAGCAGCGCCACGAGGGTGGTGCAGCCGGGTGTGTAGGGGTACGTGTCGAGGCTGATGTCCGCCCCGGCCGCCAGCGCCTCGTCCAGCAGGGACAGCAGCTCCGGTGCCCGGCCCTTGTTCACGCCGAAGTTCATGGTGGCGTGCGCGAGATGGAGCGAGCAGCCCGCCTCCCGGGTGAGGGCCACCATCTCCTCGTACGCCTCCAGGGCGCCCGCCCCGTACGAGCGGTGATGGGGGCAGTAGTAGCCGCCGTACTCGGCCACCACCCGGCACAGCTCGGTCAGTTCGGCGTCCTTGGCGTACATGCCGGGCGTGTAGGTGAGTCCGGACGACATGCCGACCGCGCCCTGCTCCATGCCCTCGGCGACCAGCCTGCGCATCCGGTCCAGCTCGGCCGGGGTCGCCTCGCGGTCCTCCCAGCCGACGGCGAGCATACGGACCGTCCCCTGGGGGATGAGATAGGCCGCGTTCACCGCGATGCCCTGGTCCAGCCGGTCCAGATACTCGCCCACCGAACGCCAGTCGAAGTCGATGTCGTCGCCGTGGCCGTTCCAGCCGGTGATCGCGCGGCGCACCTCGGCGAGCGTGCGGTCGTCGACGGGGGCGTACGACAGCCCGTCCTGCCCCAGGACCTCCAGTGTGACCCCCTGTGCGGCCTTGGCGCTGTGGTCGGGGTCCCGGAGCAGGGCCAGGTCGCTGTGGGCGTGCATGTCGATGAAGCCGGGGGACAGGACCAGCCCTTCCGCGTCCAGCTCCCTTCGCGCCTTGGGGCGCTGGCAGCCCGCGGCGGCCGCCTCCTTGACGACCGAGACGATCCTGCCGCCGTCGACCACCACGTCCGCGCGGTACGAGGGCTCACCGCTCCCGTCCACGACGTCCGCGTCCCGGATGACGAGCTCTTCCACGGCCTGCCCCCTAGAAGAAGGTTCGGATGTAGTCGACCACCGTGCCGTCCGCCTCCGTCACCGGGATCAGCTGCCATTTGTCGAAGGACGTGCACGGGTGGGACAGGCCCATGCCCAGCCAGTCCCCGACCTCCAGATCCGCCTCGTCCGTCGTCCGCAGCCAGGCGTGCTGGTCCGACAGCGCGGTCACCGAGATGCCGGTGGCCGGACGCTCGGCGCCGTCCCGCCGGACGACCTGGGCGAAGGGGAGGTCGAGGTCGTACGCCGCGTCGCGCTTGCCCGCGTTGACGAAAGCCTGGTCGGCGGAGGGCCGGGAGACGACCTGGGCCCAGAGCCGGAAGGCGGGCTCCAGGGCGCCCTCCTCCGGGACCCGGTTGAAGGGGGTGATCTTGCGGTAGTGCCCGTCGTCGTGCGAGACATAGGCGCCGGAGCGCAGCAACTTCAGGACGGGGGCGGAGAGTTCCGGGATCTGCGCGAACACGTCGGCGACCGCGTCGAACCAGGCGCTGCCGCCCGCGCTCACGACGATCTCGTCAAGCCCCGCGAACCGCCCCGCCTTGTCGAAGTCCACGGCCAGCGCCACCAGCCGCCGCAGCCAGGCGTGCACCCGCTCCGGGTCGGCCTGCGGGACCTCGCCCTCGTAGCCCGCGACACCGACGAGCCGTAGCGTCCCCGTCCCGGCCACGGCATCGGCGATCGCCGCGCACTCCGTCTCCGTACGGACCCCGGTACGGGCACCCTCACCGGCCGCCAGCTCGACCACGACGTCCAGCGGCCGGGCGGCACCCCGCAGCGCGGCGTCCATCAGCTCCACCCCGCGCACGGAGTCGACGTAGCAGACGAGCCGGAACCCGGGGTCGGCGTCGAGCTCGGCCGAGATCCAGCGGAGGGCCGCCGGATCGACCAGCTCGTTGGCGAGGAAGACCTGCTGGATCCCGAACGCCCGTGCCACGCGCACCTGGTGCGGCACCGCGAGGGTGATGCCCCAGGCGCCGCGCTCGATCTGCTGCCGGAAGAGCTGGGGGGCCATGGTGGTCTTGCCGTGCGGGGCGAAGGCGAGGCCGTGGCGCATCGCATACGTCTCCATGAGCGCGAGGTTGTGCTCCAGGCGCTCGGCCGACAGGGCGAGGACGGGGGTCGCGAAGCCGCCGCTGAAGAGGTTGCGGCGCTGGGCCGCCAGCTCGCCGACGGTCAGTCCGTCGGCGTCCGGCGGGAGGCCCTTGAACCGGTGGTCGACGCGTTCCCCGGCGAGCCGGGCGAGAGCTTCCGTGACCATGAGGCCTCCCTGATCAGCTACGTTGCATCGACTGCAACACGCGTTGCGTATATCGCTCACCGCTGTCTAACATCTCGGCCACGCGGGGTCAACGACCAGCCGTCCGCCCGCCACACCGCCGAGGAGTTACGACGATCGTGACCACGACCGGACCTGGCAATGCCCCCGACGGCGCAGATGTCGTCGAGGTCGTCGAGGTCGTCACGCTCGGCGAGTCCATGGTCACGTTCCTGCCCTCCCGTCCCGGCCGCCTCGCCGACGTCCCCTCCTTCGACCGCGCCATCGGCGGCGCCGAATCCAACGTGGCCTGCACCCTCGCGGCCGCCGGGCACTCCGCGCGCTGGGTGAGCAGGGTCGGCGCCGACGGGTTCGGCGACCACCTGGTCGAGGCGATCGGGGCGTACGGCGTCGACGTCACCGCCGTACGACGGGACCCGGCACGCCCGACCGGCATCTACTTCCGCACGGCCGGCGACCGGTCGACCGCCGCCCACGAGGTGGCGTACTACCGCACAGGATCCGCGGCCTCCGCCATGGCGGTGGAGAACACGGACCTGAACGCGGTGCGCGCGGGCCGGGTGCTGCATCTGTCGGGGATCACGGCGGCGTTGTCGGCGGACTGCCTGGGGCTGATGCGCGAGCTGACCGCACCACGGGCCGGCCGCCCGCTGATCTCCTTCGACGTCAACTACAGGCAGGGCCTGTGGCCGGACGCCGACGGAGCGGGGGTGCTGCTGGAACTGGCGCGCGGCGCCGACGTCTTGTTCGTGGGGGAGGACGAGGCGGAGGAGGCGTGGGGGGTGAGGGGCGGCCCGGATGCGGTTCGCGCTGCGCTGCCGGAGCCGGGTGTGTTGGTGGTGAAGCAAGGAGGAGTGGGGGCTACAGCTTTCGTGTCGTCCGCGGGCAGTCGTGGGCTGGTCGCGCAGTTCCCCGCGCCCCTGAAACCGCCCGGCGGCCACGCCGCGCCGCCCGCGGGCAGCCACTCCGCGGAGCCCGCGGGCAGTCGTGCCGCCAGGGCGGCTCCCGACCCGAAGAGAGGCGGCACCCCGTCAGCGCGGGCGAGCGACACCTCCCCCCGCCCAGCCCCGACCCCGGGCACCTTCGTTCCCGCCCTCGCCGTGGACGTCGTAGCAACAGTCGGCGCGGGAGACGCCTTCGCCGCAGGGTTTCTCTCCGCCACCCTCCGCGACCTCCCCCTGAGGGACCGCCTACGCCACGGCCACCTGACCGCGGCAGCCACCCTCACCGCCCAAGGCGACCTCGCCCCACCCCCCACCCGTCACCACGCCGACCGCCTCGCCGCCCTCGACGACGACGCGTGGGGGAGACTTCGACTCGGCCCCGGCTGGACGCAAGCCGATGATCACGCCCTGGAGCGAGCCGTCGATCGGGCCGACGAGGAGGTACGTACGCCATGAGCCAGACCGTCGACCGCGCGCTCAGCATCCTGCCGCTGCTCGCCGAGGGCCCCGCCGACCTCGGCCAGGTCGCCGACCGCCTGGGCGTGCACAAGTCCACGGCCCTCCGGCTGCTGCGCACGCTGCACGAGCACGGCCTCGTCTACCGCCAGTCCGACCAGCGCTACCGCCTCGGCGCCCGCCTCATCGCCCTCGCCCAGGAGGCCATGGAGAACCTCGACATCCGCGAGATCGCCCACCCCCACCTCGTACGCCTCAACGAGCAGTGCGGGCACACCGTCCATCTCGCCGTGTACGAGGAGTCCGAGGTCCTCTACATCGACAAGGTGGACAGCCGGTACCCGGTCCGTATGTACTCACGGATCGGCAAGCCGGTCGCCATCACCGTCGCCGCGGTGGCGAAGCTGCTCCTCGCCGACCTGCCCGAAGGGGAGCGCCGGGCGCTCGCCGACAAGCTCGACTACCCCATGTACACCTCCCGATCCACCCCCAACGCCCCTGCTTTCCTACGGGAGTTGGACAAGGCGCGCGAACAGGGCTGGGCCACCGACCTCGGCGGCCACGAGGAGTCCATCAACTGTGTCGCCGCACCGATCCGCGGTGCCGACGGCCGGGTCGTCGCCGCGATGTCGGTCTCCGCACCGAACGTCGTCGTCACCGCCGAGGAACTCCTCACCCTGCTCCCGCTGGTGCGCCGCACGGCCGACGCGATCAGCGGGGAGTACTCCGGAAGAACGCCCGTGACGGACACCGTATGACGCACATGACGCACATGAAGGGCACCGCATGACCGAGAAGATCGCACTCACCCCCAAGACCCACACCACCCCGCCCGCGAAGTTCTCCCACGGCGTCAAGAAGGGCAACATCCTGCAGGTCGCCGGCCAGGTCGGCTTCCTGCCCGCCGAGGAGGGCAAGCCCCCCACGCCCGCCGGCCCGACCCTGCGCGAACAGACCCTCCAGACCCTCGCGAACGTCAAGGCGATCCTGGAGGAGGGCGGCGCGAGCTGGGACGACGTGATGATGATCCGCGTCTATCTGACGGACGTGGACCACTTCGCCGAGATGAACGGCATCTACAACACGTACTTCGAGGAGCAGGCGCTCACCGCCCCGCCCGCCGCGCGCACGACGGTCTACGTCGGTCTGCCCGCGGGTCTCCTGATCGAGATCGACGCGCTGGCCGTACTCGGCTGACGTCCCCTCAACTCCCGCACGTCGTATACGGCATGGCACCTCACGCGGCGCCGTGCCGCGATCCCCCCTGCCCGAAAGCCCATGCACTTACGTAGAGGACCCCCAATGTCCTTCCCGCTCGCCGCAACTGCCCCCGCCCCCGAGACCCCCCACCACACCGGAGGCCTGCTCCTCCTGGTCGACGGAACGGCGGGCCTCCTCACGGTCGCCGCCATCGGCATCGCGCTCCTCCTCTTCCTGATCATCAAGGTCAGACTCCAGCCGTTCGTCGCCCTGCTCGCCGTCTCCATAGCCGTGGGCCTGCTGGCAGGCCTGTCCGTCACCGAACTCTTCGGCACGGTCCAGCGTTCGGACGCCGTGTCCACCATCGAGACCGGCATGGGCGGCATCCTCGGTCATGTCGCGATCATCATCGGCCTGGGCACGATGCTCGGCGCGATCCTCGAAGTCGGCGGTGGCGCGGAGGTGTTGGCGTCACGCCTGCTGGGACTGTTCGGCGAGAAGCGGGCCCCGCTCGCGATGGGCCTCACGGGCCTCATCTTCGGCATCCCGGTCTTCTTCGACGTGGGCATCTTCGTGCTCGCGCCCATCGTCTACGCCGCCGCGAAGCGCTCCGGCAAGTCGATCCTGCTCTACTGCCTGCCCCTCCTCGCGGGCCTGTCGATGACCCACGCGTTCCTGCCCCCGCACCCGGGTCCGGTGGCCGCGGCCGGTCTGCTGCACGTGGCCCTCGGCTGGGTCATCCTCATGGGCGTCATCTGCGGCATCCCCGCCGTACTGGCCGCCTGGGTGTTCTCCGCGTGGATCGGCCGCCGCATCTTCGTCGCCGTACCGCAGGACATGGTGGAGGCGGCGGCCGAGGCCAAGCTGGCAGCCCCCGCGCGGAGCGCGGTAATGGATCGCAGTAACGAGCAGCGAGAGCAGGGCGTCGAGCCGCGCGAGCACCCGGTGCCGCTGGGCATGGTGCTGGGCATCATCGGCACCCCCCTGGTCCTCATCCTCGCGGCCACCTTCTCCTCCATCGCCCTGGACCCGTCCACCGGCCGCTCGGTGATCGAGTTCTTCGGCCACCCGTTCGTGGCCCTGACGATCGCGCTGCTTCTGGCGTACTACCTGCTGGGCATCCGCCGCGGCTGGTCCCGCAAGTCCCTGGAGACGGTGTCGACGGCCTCGCTCAAGCCGGTCGGCAACATCCTGCTGGTGGTCGGCGCGGGCGGTGTCTTCGGCGCGATCCTGAAGGCGAGCGGCGTGGCCCAGGCCCTCTCGGACACCTTCCACGACGTGGGCCTGCCGGTGCTCGTGCTGTCGTACCTGATCTCGGTGGTCCTGCGCGTGGCCCAGGGCTCGGCAACGGTGGCGATCGTCACGACGGCCGGCATCGTCGCGCCACTGCTCTCCGAGGGCCACCACTCCCAGGCCTTCGTCGCCCTCGTCATCATGGCCATCTCGGCAGGCTCGATCTTCGCCTCGCATGTGAACGACGGAGGCTTCTGGATGGTGGCCAAGTACTTCGGCATCACGGAACGGGACACCCTGAAGACGTGGACCGTGCTGGAGACGGTGCTGTCTGTGGTCGGGTTCGTGGTGGCAGCCGTGCTGAGTCTGGTCGTGTAGATGCCCGATGGCGGCGATTGCGGTGGCTGGGGTGTGCTGGTCGGGCCGCGGCGGTCGCTGCCGCCTCCGGGTCGTCTGCAGACCGCCGTTTCAGCGGGCTTGTTCGTGTAGGCGTCTCATAACGAAGTTGGGGCCGGCTGTGTCCGCCACAGGATCTTCGACCATACTGCCCGCTGTGGAGCAGCGCATAGGATCGAGCAGCCAGCCCCTGAAGGGCGAGCCCGTGACCGGTGCCGGGTTCGACCCGGCCTTCATCCCCGGGCTCACCTCACCCGTCTCCGAGAAGCCGGAGGAGGTCGAGGCGGAGGACGTCGAGTCCCCCGACTCCGGGCTCGAGGTCGGGGACCTCGCGTCCGAGGAGGCGGAGACCGAGGCCGAGGAGCAGGAGCCGGCCGCGGAGGACCAGGCCTCCACGGACGAGGACGAGGCCCCCGACGGCCCCGTCTTCGAGGCCTCCGACCGCCGGGCGAAGATCGTCGCCGACGCCAAGGGCGTACGGCTCTCCCTCGACGACCAGGAGTGCGAGTTCCGCTGGGACGAGATCGGTGCCGTGGAGACCGAATCGCCGCGCTTCGGCAAGCGGTTCACCATCACCGTCCACACCCCTGACCGCCGCTGGTACCCGATCGAGATCGAGGCGACGGCCAGGGCGGTCTTCGGCGAGTGGGAAGAGCAGCTGGACGCGGTCCTCGACGCCTACTTCGACGATGGTGCGGGGGAGTCCGAGACCGAACCCGAGGCTGAAGTCGAGACCGAGGCCGAGGGCGACTGAACCCGCTGGCTGCGGCCGAGCCGAAGAGCGCACCCGTGGACGACCACCGGCAGACCGCCCTGGTCGTCCACGCGTACACGGCAACGGTTCGACCGGCTTCCCCGGCTGCCTAGCTGCAGTACTGGGCCTGTTTCCCGATGGACCGGTACATACAGTCCGCGTTCTCCAGCAACTGCAGCACCGCATCCCGGTTCCGCGACGTCTCCCGCTCGATGACCTCGTCGGGCGGGTAGAACCCACCGTCGGAACTGTCCGTCGGATACATCTCGAAGGTGAAGTCGAAGATCTTCTGGGTGCCCCAGAGATAGTCGTCGATCGAGCCGTCCGTGATGTACAGATCGCTGGACTGCTCGGCGGTGTACCCGTTGCTCGCCGCCATCTTCTGCCCCACGGCCTTGAAGGCGGCGGCGTCGTCCGCCGTCATGCCGGTCGCGGTGTCCGAGTACGTGTACCCGAACGGCCACAGCACCAGCTCGCTGTACGTGTGGAAGTCGATCCCGGCGGTGATCTGCTGCTTGCCGCCGACCACCCGGCTGCGCACGAAGTCGGAGACCACCTTCACCTCGGGCGCGGACTCGGCCGAAGCGCCGCGGTAGGTCTCGGACGACGTGGAGCCCGAAGAGCCGCCGCAGCAGCCCCACTTGTAGTTCCAGTTCCGGTTGAGGTCCGTACCGACGTACGAGGAACCGGAGTTGGGCTGCCGGTTCTTGCGCCACGACCGGTACGAGCCGGTGGCGATGTCGTACTCGCCGCCGTCCGGGTTGAGATCGGGCACGATCCAGATCTCGCGGTTGTTCACCATGTTGGTGACGCGGGAGTCGCTGCCGTACCCGGCGCCCAGCTCGCGCAGCAGGTACAGCGCCATCTCTACGGTCAGGTGCTCGCGCGCGTGCTGGTGGAAGGTGAGGAGCACCTCCGGCTCGTTCTCGTCCGTCGCCACGTTGTCGCTGACCTTGATGGCGACGATGTCCCGGCCCTGGTACGACTTGCCGATCACCCGCTTGCTCATGATGTTCGGGTAGGCCGCGAGCCGCTGGTCGATCTCCGTGTTCATCTCGGCGTAGTTGTGGTACTTCGAGTCGGCCGAGGGGAAGTCGTAGAGCCGTACGTCGCCCGAGCCCGAGGAGCGGTCCGGTGCCGAGCCCAGCGGCGAGACGTCGTAGCCCTGTCGGCGGAGCCTGCTGATCTGTGCCGCGCGTCCGGAGACGACCACCGTCTCCTCGTCGGCCTCGTCCACGGTCACGCCGGCCGCGGCGATGGCGGTGCGGGTGACGGGGGTGTTGTGGTCGACGTGGATCTCGTACTGACGGATGTCGTCGGCCGAGGGTGCCGCCTTGTGGGCGCTGTGGGCCGTCGCCGAGACGGGTGCCGCGAGGGCGAGGGCGAGCAGGGCGGCGAAGGCGGCGGTGCGTCTGCCGCCGCGGGCGCCCGAGCCTCGTATCCGAAGTCGCATGAAGTCTCCTAGGGAGGTGGGGTGGTTCAGTGCGACGTGCCTGTGAGGTGCCTGTGCGGGTGCCGCCCATCGTCATTGAATGGCATGGACAGGTCAATAGAGCGAAAACCGGCCGCGGAGTGTACGCGCAGTCGTCAGCGCAGAGGCGCTCTCCGGCGAAGTGCACTCGCGGGTGTGACCGGAACGTGCATATATGCCGATTGCGGAGAAGAGTGATGTTCCGTTTCCAGGGAGGCTGATCATGGGCGGATCAGCGCCGCGAAGGGACCGTCACCTGCCGGTCGAGACCACCAGCTTCGTCGACCGGCGCGGCGAACAGACCGAGGGCCGCGAACTGCTCGCCAAGGCGCGCCTGGTCACGCTGACCGGACCGGGCGGCGTCGGCAAGACCCGGCTCGCCGCGCGGCTCGCGGCCCGCGTCGAACGGGCCTTCCCGGACGGTGTGCGCTTCGTGCACCTGGCCGGACTGCACGACCCGGCGCTCGTCCCCCTCGCCGCCGCAGACGCCCTCGGCCTGCACGACCACTCCGCACAGCCCCCGCTGGACGCCCTGGTCGAGCAGGTACGCGACCGGCGCCTTCTCCTCGTCCTCGACAACTGCGAACATCTGCTGCAGGCCTGCGCCGACCTCGCCGCCGCCCTGCTGCACGGCACCACCGGCGTCCGTGTCCTCGCCACCAGCCGGCACCGCCTCGGGCTCACCGAGGAACACCTCATGGAGGTACGGCCGTTACCCGTCCCCGACCCGGACGGCGACCTCACCGCGGCCGACGGCTACCCGGCCCTCGCCCTCTTCGCCGACCGCGCCGCCGCCGTGGTCCCCGGCTTCCGGCTGACCGCCGGCAACCGCGCCGCGGTGGCCCGTCTGTGCCGCCGCCTGGACGGGCTCCCGCTCGCCATCGAGCTGGCCGCCGTACGCATGCGCGTCCTCGGCGTCGAACAGCTCCTGGAGCGCCTCGACGACCGCTACCGCCTCCTCACGGCCGGCAGCAGCGCGGCCCTGCCCCGCCACCAGACCCTGCGCGCAGCCGTCGACTGGAGCCACGAACTGTGCACCGCGCAGGAGCAGTTGGTGTGGGCGCGGGCCTCCGTGCTGCCCGGTGGCTTCGACCTGGAGACGGCGGAGGCGGTGTGCGCGGACGGAGAGACGGGGGTCCCCCCGGCCGAAGGCTTGGGGAGGGTGCGGCCGCAGGAGGTGCTGGAGGCGGTCGCGGGGCTGGTCGACAAGTCCGTGCTGGGGCGGGAGACGGGGCCGGACGGGGTCCGCTACCGGCTGCTGGACACGCTGCGGCACTACGGCCTCGACCGGCTGCGGCAGCTGGAGGGGGAGGAGGACGCCACCCGGCGCCGTCAGCGCGACTGGATGCAGCGGCGGGCCGCCGACTGCGAACGCGTCTGGTTCGGGCCCGGGCAGCGGAAGATCGTCGCCCGGCTGCGGGCGGACCAGGACAGCCTGCGCGCCGCCCTCGACTTCAGCCTCACCGCCCCCGGCGAACGCCTCGCCGCCCTGCGCCTCGCGGGCACCCTGTGGTTCTACTGGCACGCCTGCGGCGCGCCCCGCGAGGGCCGCTACTGGCTGGAGCGGGCCCTCGACGCCAACCCCGAACCGACCGCCGAGCGGGCCCGCGGACTGTGGGTGGCCGGCCTCCTCGCCGCCGCCACCCAGGACATGAGTGAAGGCCTGCGCCGCGCACGGGACGCCCACGCGCTGGCCGAGCACCTCGGCGACAAGGCCGAGGCCGCCCACGCCGAATACGTCATCGGCGTCATCCGCCTGTTCAGCAACGAACTGCCCGCCGCCCTCGCGCACTTCGGAGCCACCGTCGCCCGCGGGCCCGTCCCCGGCCAGCACCTCAGCCTGCACGGCCTCGACCAGGTCGAACTCGCCTGCGCCCTGGGCTTCCTGGGCGAGGCCGACCGCGCCGTCGAGGTCTGCGAGCGGGCCCGCCGGCTGTGCGAGGAACACGGCGAGGAGTGGGTGCGCTCGTACGTGCTGCGGATGCTGGCCCTCGCCCACACCGTGAAGGAGAACTGGGACGAGGCCGGACGGCACGCCCGCGAGGCCCTGCGCCTCAAGCTCGCCGTCCACGACATCACCGGCATCGCCCTCACTCTCGACCTGCTGGCCCACATCGCCACCCGGGCGGGCGCCCACGAACACGCGGCCACCCTGCTCGGCGGCGCCGACCGCACCTGGGCCGACATCGACCGGAACCGCTGGGGCTCGACCTACCTCAACGCCATCCGCCGCGCCGGCGGCGAGCGGGCGCCGGCCGCCCTCGGACAGGCCGCCTTCGAGCGGTCGTACGACAAAGGACGCGCCCTCGGGCTCACGGAGCTCGTCGCCTACGCGACGGAGGGCGAGCAGCCCCGACACCCCACGCCTGCAAGGGAGACGAGTGGCCGCCGCAGATCCCGCTCCCCGCAGGGCGCCACGCTCACCCGCCGCGAGACCGAGGTCGCCGAACTCGTCGCCCAGGGCCTCGCCAACCAGCAGATCGCCGACCGGCTCGTCATCGCCCGCCGTACCGCCGAAGGCCATGTGGAACGCATCCTCAGCAAACTCGGCTTCAGCAACCGCAGCCAGATCGCCGCCTGGGTGACCGCTCAGAACTGAGCCCCCTCCAGGCTCTCCTTTCCAGACCCCCACACCCCCCACAGAGCGGAGAACCATGACCAGCACACCACACGCCCCCGCCCCCACCCCGTTCGACCACCGCATGGCCGTGTACGGCGCGGACGACGAGTTCGTGGCCGCCGCGCTGCCCTTCCTCGTCGAAGGCTTCGGCGCCCCCGGCGAACCCCCGCCGGTGGCCATCGCCGCCCCCGACAAGCTGGACCTGCTGCGCGACGCCCTCGGCGGTGACACGAAGAGCGTCACCTTCGTCCCGCACACCGAGTGGTACACCGGCTCGGCCGCCAACGCCGTGGCCCAGGCCGCCGGTCACCTCGCCGCGCACGCGGGCCCCGGCGGCCGCATCCACCTCCTCATGGAACCCGTATGGAACGGCCGCGCAGGACGTTCCGCCCGGGAGACCACCGAGTGGATCCGCTACGAGGCGCTCGCCAACCTCCTCTTCGCACCGCTGGCGACGACGGCGCTGTGCGCCTACGACACCCGCACCGCCGGCGCGGCCATCATCGAGGCGGCCCGCCGCGCCCACCCCGACACCCCCGTCTACGAGGACCCGGTCCGCCTCACGGCAGAGCTGGACTCCGTACCGCTGCCGTTGCCCCCGGCCACCGCGGAACTGCTCAGGCAGCCGGACCCGGAGGCCGTACGCAGGGGTGCCGCCGCCCGTGGACTGGCGCCCGCGGACGCGGAGTTGTTCACGGAGGCCGTCACCGCGGCGGCCATCTCCCTCGGCTCCGTGACCGGTGCGCTGATGTGGGGCGAGGCACCCGCCTGCGTCTGCGAGCTCCGCGCGCCCCGCCGCCTCGACGACCCGCTGGCCGGCTTCGTCCCCCCGCCCACACCCGAACTCGAACCGGGCCAGGGCCTGTGGTTCACCCGACAGGTGTGCGCCTACGTCGACGTCCGTGACGACGGAACGGGGACGACCGTACGGCTGCAGTACGGGTAACCGCTTGCCCGTACGCAGGTATGGAAACAGGTAGTCCTCCCCGTTTGCCGCGGCGCCGGGGAGGACAATCTGAAACCATGCTGGATCTCTCCGGGACCCCCCACCCGGACTCGGACCCTCAGTTCGCCGCGTACCCTCAACCGCCCTTGCGGGCAGGCCATTCGAGCGTGGAGTACGACCCCCGCCCGACCGCCGTCCGCGAGGCCCGTACAGAGGTCCGAAGACAGCTGGAGGTCTGGGGGCTGACCGACCGGGACGACCTGGTGGACGTCGCCGAACTCCTCGTCAGCGAACTGGCCACCAACGCCCTGCTGCACTCCGCGAGCCGCTTCCGGCTCACGCTGTCCGCGGCGCACGGTGTCCTGCGCTGTGAGGTACGGGACGGCGGCCGCCGCACCCCGCAGGTGCTTCAGGCGGGCGCCTCGGAGAGCGGCCGCGGGATGTTCCTGGTGAACGCGCTTGCCAGACGCTGGGGCTGCCACCAGGACGGCCAGGGCAAGACGGTGTGGTTCGAACTGGGTACCTGCGGGGCGGACGGCTGCGGCCGGGGGGACCCGTAGCGCCGGGCCCCGCCCGCCGTTCCCTTGTCACCCTCAGAGCCACCACTTCGGGCTGAGCGCGATCTCGCGGAGCTGTTTCATGGTCAGCGCGGGGGTCTTGCGGGTCGCGGCGGTGTCCTGGGCGCCGGAGTTGAACGCACTGATCACCACTCGCCTCCCGTCGGTCCTGATGGTGTCGACGGTCCACATCACGACACCGGCGCCGCCCTTCTCGCCCGGTACCTGGTGCGTGGCGACCTTCGTCCCGTCGGCCAGGACCTCCGCGTCTGAGCCGAAGAGGTCGCCCTCGGCGTCCGACATGTCGGCCTGGACGTTGACCTGGACGAGGCTCTCGCCCTTGCCGTCGTCGAGGACGAGGTAGCCGAATCCGGGGTCGTCACCGCTGTCTTCGGACACCTTGAACTTCCCCTTGGGAAGGAGGGACTTGAGGGTCGGAGCGACTGCCACGGAGGCGGCCGTCGCGGTGTCGCTCGGTTGTGCGGTCGGCCTGCTCGTGTCCTGCGGCATCGCGTCGATGGCGTCCCGCCAGGCACCGGCGGCGGCGAGCTTCCTCAACTGCACTGCGGACAGCGGTGGTTCGGCCCGGCTGATCGGCGCGTCCTTCTCGGCCGCCGCGTTCCACTCGCTCACGCTGACATGCTGCCCCTGCGGGGTGACGAGCTCGGCGCTCCACCACTTGGTGTCCACCCGACGGTCCGGGTACTCGTAGCCCTGCAGCACCATGACCACCGAGGCGTCCGGAAGTCGGGTGGTGCTGCAGGCGTCGTAATGGGCGAACACCTTCCCCGGGCACTCGGTGGTACTCCGCGCCTCGTCACTCCCCGGCTGGACCCGCCCCAGGTTGACGCTGACCGCCGCTGGGCCCTTTCCGTCGTCGTACACGAGCTGTACGTACGACCCGCGGGCTTCCGCCTTGCTGAACTTCCCCTTGGGGAGCAGGCCTTCGAGGGTCCGAATCAGCTGGTCGTCGGAGACGGGGGCGGGTGTGGCGGCGGCGGTGTGGCTGCCGGTGCCGACCGAGGCCCCGTCCTGGCGCGCCGACGATCCGCTGCCGGGCAGCAGTGCCGCGCCCCCCACGCCGACGAGGGCGAGCGAGGCGACCCCGCCCACGACGGCGGCCCGCCGCCGCAGCAGCAGGCGGCGCCGCCCCCGCAGTTCACCGGCGGCGACGAGCGCGGGCCGGTCGGCGACGAAGGTGTCGCCGGCCTGCCGCAGCTCGGCCGAGAGCTGTTCCTCGAAGGGGTTGCCGTGCTGTTCGAAGGGCATGACGGACCACCGTTTCGCGAAATGGATGAAGAAGAGAGTGAAGAGGACGGCTGGACAGGTGCCGCTCAGGGGCGGGCGTACTCGCCGAGGTCCTCGCCGAGCAGTTCCCGCAGCCGCCCCAGGGCACGGACGGACCGGGTGCGGACGGCCGCCGAGCTGGCGTTCATGGCCTGGGCGGTCTCCTCGATGGAGCGGTCCTCCCAGTACCGCAGGACGACCACGGCCCGGTCCTTCGCGGGCAGCCGGGCCAGGGCCTCCAGCAGGGTCAGGCGCAGCGGCATGTCGCGGCCGTCGGCGGGCATGTCGGGCAGCACGTCGGTGGCGCGCTCGGTGCTGCTGCGCCTGCGCTGATGGGTCAGGAACGTACGCATGAGGACGGTCTGCGCGTATCCCGCGGGATTCTCCACGCGGGACACACGCCTCCAGCTGACGTACAGCCGCCCGAGGGTCTCCTGCACGAGATCCTCGGCCAGATGCGTGTCACCGGCGGTCAGCAGACAGGCGGACCGGTACAGATGCCCGGCACGCACCGCAGCGAACTCCGCGTACTCGTCCGCGCGTGCCTGTCTCATCCACGTCCCCCTGTCCACGGCCCCGTGCCCGGCACCGCCCGTTCCACTGTCCTCACTTCATTGACGCGGTGGGGCCGGGGAAATGTTTCAGAGCAGGTTGCGGCAGCTGCACCCGCACGCAGGTGCGGCGCCGCATGTCCCGCGGCGCCGCACCGAAGCACATCAGTCAAAGGCCGCTACGACAGCCCATGCACATGCGCCCCCACCGCACTCGACCACGAACCCCCCGCAGCCGCATCCCAGTTGGTCGACCAGGTCATCGCGCCCCGCAGGTCGGGGTACGTCTTCGACGGCTTGAAGGAGCCGCAGTTCGTGCCCGTCGTCAGGCAGTCGAGGGCGTTGTTCACGACCGTCGGGGACACGTAGCCGCTGCCCGCCGCGCTCGTCGAGGCCGGCAGGCCCAGGCCCACCTGGGACGGGGAGAGGCCGCCCTGCAGTTGGATGCAGGCCAGGGCGGTGAGGAAGTCGACCGAGCCCTGGGAGTAGACCTTGCCGTCGCAGCCCAGCATCGAACCGCTGTTGTAGTACTGCATGTTGACGACCGTCAGGATGTCCTTCACATTCAGCGCGGTCTGGAAGTACGCGTTCGACGTCGACTGCATGTCGATCGTCTGCGGCGCCATCGTGATGACGAGTGACGAGCCCGCCTTCGAGGACAGGGAGCGGAGCGCCTGGGACATGTACGTCGCGTTCAGGCCGTTCTCCAGGTCGATGTCGACGCCGTCGAAGCCGTACGTCTGCATCAGGGAGTACACGGAGTCCGCGAAGTTCGTCGCCGATGTCGAGTCGCTCACCGACACCGTGCCGTTCTGGCCGCCGACCGAGATGATCACCTTCTTGCCGGCCGCGTGCTTCGCTGCGATGTCCGCCTTGAACTGGTCCACCGTGTAGCCGCCCAGTCCTGCCGAGTCCAGGTTGAAGGTCACGGCGCCCGGCGTCGTCGTGGCGTCCGCGAAGGCCACGGCGATGATGTCGTACTGGGACGAGACGTCGGAGATCTTCTGGACCGTGGCGCCGTTGTTGAAGTTCTGCCAGTAACCGGTGACCGCGTGCTTGGGAAGCGCGGTGCCACCGCCCCCGGAGGATGCGGTCGTCGTGCCCGTCACCGCCGTCGACTTCGCCGACTCGCCCGCCGAGTTGGTCGCCGTGACCTGGAACGAGTACGAGGTCGAGGCCGCAAGGCCGGTCACGGTCGCCGACGCGCCCGTCACCGCCGTCACCTTCGTGCCGTTCCGGTAGACGTTGTAGCCGGTCGCGTCCGACACCGCGGTCCAGGACAAGGACACCGAGGAGGATGTCGTGCCGGACACCGCGAGGCCGCTCGGCGTGGACGGGACCGTCGGTGCCGGGTCGCCGCCTCCGCCGCCGTCGGGGCCGTAGACCGAGACGTCGTCGGCGTAGTACGCCGCCTGGCCGTACCAGCCGTGTGTGTAGACCGTCACCGAGGTCGTGGACGAGCCCGTGGTGAAGCTCGTCGTGAGCTGCTTCCACGAGGACGAGTCGGGGGTCCAGGTCGACACGTCCGTGGTGCCCGTGCCGGTCACGCCGAGGAACGCGTAGCCGCCCTGCACCCAGGCGCTCAGCGCGTAGGTCGAGTTCGGCTTGACCGCCACCGTCTGGCTGCACTGGGCGTCGTCCTGCCCGGCCGGGGTGGCCTTGAGCGCGGCCGCGCCGCCGTGCACGGGGGAGGAGACCGTCGTACCGCTGCTCGCGGAACAGGTCCAGTTGCTCAGGCCGGACTCGAAGCCGGCGTTCCTGGCGTTGTTGACGTCCGCTGCGGACGCCTGGCCCGTGCCCGCGAAGGTGAGGGCGAGGGCGGCGGTGACGGCTCCTGACCAGAGCCGTGCTGTCGACAGACGTGGCGTACGTCGTGCCGTGGATCGTCTCTGTGGGGACATGACAATAAGTTGGTCCAGACCAATTCACCTGTCAAGAGGTCCAGACCAAATGGGCCGCGGGCCCGCTCGGGGATCGGCGAGATGCTCGAACCTGCCCCGTTTTGACGCAACTTGTGAAACGCCAGTTGCTCATCAGCTACACAAACGCTGTTCTCCGGCCACAGAGGCGTGGATACAGTGCTGAGGTAGTCACGGAGTGAAGTCACCTCGGTGTCCCGGAGTTACGCGCCGGTTCGCCGACGGGCGTACCACGGGGAGCTGCGCGTGCCAACTGCCATCGCCGTGACCAGTGCCGACATGGCGCTGCCACCGCAGGACGAGCGGACCCTGCCCGCCATCGTCCTGCAGGACCTGGACAAGCAGCCGCTGGAGCACGCGCTGGCGGGTGTGCAGAGTCTGATCGACCAGTACGGGCATCTGATCGTGGTCTGTTCACAGGCGGTCTCCGCGGAGACGGCTCGGCGACTGCACACGATCCGCTCCCTGCTGGAGACCGACCGTATCGCCCTGTTCCGGCCCGCTCTGCCCCCGCTCGGACTGGCCGTCCTGGCCCGCCAGTTGAGGCAGCTGGCCTCCTGCGACCTCAGCCCCGGCGTGCTCGCCTCCGCCGGCCGCCTCCTCACCCACTACATCCACGCCGGAGCACTGCTCGGCTCGGTCGCCCGACTCGACCGCGTCGATCGCGTCGAGGTAGGCCTCAAGCAGCACGCCAAGTCCTGGGTGCCGGGCCAGCACTTCGCCGTACTCGCCCATCCCGAGCCGCAGTTGGTGAAGCTCGCCCCCGGGGCCGCCCTTCCGGGGCCGGAGTTCGGCACCTCGATGCTGGTCGCCAAGGGGCAGCTGCAGTCGGACTGGGTCACCGCGAGCCTCGTCCCGCAGTGGAACGCCCAGGGGCTGCGGGAGGCGGTGCTGCCGGCCGAGTCCGCGACCTGGTGGGGGACGGGCAAGCTGATCGAGTTCGCCGCCTTCCTGCCCGACCTGCCCGTGCTGTACCAACTGGTCACATCGGTACGGCAGGGCTCCTGCCACTGGTGCGGCATCGACGTCATCGGTGACCGGTGTGTCTTCTGCTCCGCCGGGCCGCCGCCCATCCTGGAGAACCAGAACCAGCTCCCCGCGGGGAGAGGCTCCTGAACGGCATGAACCGGCGGTCCGCCCCGCCGTAGTCGTAACGCCCGCTCCATCCAATCCGCTCGACCGATATCCCCCAATGAGGTTGTACGGTTCATGAACTCCCGTCAGCGCCGTGGCGTGCTACTCCTGCTTCTGTCGGTCGTCTGCGCCCTCGGCGCGTTCGTCGGCGTCCTGTCCGTCATCGGCGACGTGAAGTCCCAGGTCGGGCCCAAGGTCACGGCGTACGAGGTCAAGGACGACATCAAGCCGTACACCGGCCTCAGGGCGGACCAGTTCGAGAAGACCGAGATGCCCAAGCGGTGGCTGTCGGCGAACGCGGTCACCGATCTCGCCGGCATCCGCGGCAAGGTCGCCGTGACGACCCTGAAGAAGGGCTCCCTGCTGCAGAGCGACATGATCGCCGATCAGCCCGCCCTGCAGCCCGGGCAGCAGGAGGTCGCCATCATGATCGATGCGGCGACCGGCGTCGCCGGCAAGATAACGCCGGATTCCAAGGTCAACGTCTACGCCACCTTCGAGGGACAGAAGGAGGGTGACCCCGACCTGTCCAAGATCATCGTAACCAACGCGAGGGTCCTCGACGTCGGCGACCTGACCTCGCTCCAGCCCGACGCCGACAACCGCACCGCTCAACTCACCAAGGCCGTCCCCATCACCTTCGCGCTCTCCGCGCTCGACGCCCAGCGCCTGACGTACGCGGAGTCCTTCGCCAAGCGGGTCCGGCTCGCGCTGGTCGCGCCGGGCGAGACCGGCACCATCCCCGGGCAGGACCGCACGTACCAACTCGCCAAGGACAAGTGAGAGGCCCCCATGCCCACGAGGATCCTCCCGGCAGTCGGTGACGTGGACGCGGTCCGGTCCATCACGACACTGCTCAGCCAGCTCCCGGACGCCGAGCCGGTGACCCCGGTCGTCGACTCGACCCAGCTCGTCGACACCCTCGCGCGGCTCGCCGCCGAGTCCGTCGACCAGCTGCCCGAGGTCGTCGTGGTGCACGAACGCATCGGCCCGGTCCCGGCGCTGGAACTCATCCGCGAGGTGGCCCTGCGCTTTCCCGCGGTCGGGGTCATCCTCGTCACTTCGGACGCGAGCCCCGGCCTCTTCCAGGCGGCGATGGACTACGGCGCGCGGGGCCTGGTGGCGCTCCCTCTCAGCTACGAGGAGCTGGCCAGCCGCGTCCAGGCCGTCGCGCAGTGGTCGGTGGGTGTACGGCGCCATCTCGGCTCCGGCGGCGACGTCTTCACCGGCGTCGGCGGCACCGTCGTCACGGTGAGCGGCGCGAAGGGCGGCGTGGGCGCGACCCTGACCGCCATCCAACTGGCGCTCGCGGCACAGGCCTCGGGGCGCAGCACCGCGCTCGTGGACATGGACCTGCAGACGGGGGACGTGGCCTCGTATCTGGACGTCCAGTTCCGCCGCTCGGTCGTCGACCTGGCGGCGATCACCGACATCTCACCGCGGGTGCTCGCGGACGCGGTCTTCCGCCACGACACCGGCCTTGCGCTGCTGCTCGCCCCGGGGGAGGGCGAACGCGGCGAGGAGGTGACCGACCGGGCGGCCCGGCAGATCGTCAGCGCCCTGCGCTCCCGCTACGAGGTCGTCGTCATCGACTGCGGCGCCCAGCTCGGCGGGGCGGGAGCGGCCGCGGTGGAGATGGCCGACACGGCCCTGCTGGTCACGACACCGGACGTGGTCGCGGTGCGCGGGGCCAAGCGGACCGTACGGATGTGGGACCGGCTGCAGATCCGCAAGGCGGAGGAGACGACGGTGGTCGTCAACCGGTATTCGCGGGGGACCGAGATCCAGCCGCCGCTGATCCAGAAGATCACCGGTACGGCAGTCGCCGGGACGGTGATCCCCGCCAACTTCAAGGAATTGCAGGGGGCGGTGGACGCGGGGCGGGTCCACGAGCTCGACAACAGGGGCGCGGTGAAGCAGGCGCTGTGGACGCTGGCGGGGGAGCTGGGGCTGGTCAAGGCGGTCGAGGGGGCGCAGCGCGGCGGCGGGCGGTTCCGGGGGGACCGCGGGTCGGTGAGTTTCCGGCGGCGCAGGGACTGAGGGGGATGGGGATGCGGGCGTTGCCGTCGGCAGAGCGTGACCGGGGCCAGGTCACCATCGAGTTCCTGGGCATGATGCCGACGATCATCATCACGCTGGTGGTGCTGTGGCAGCTCGTGCTGGTGGGATACACGTGGACGCTTGCGGGGAATGCTGCGGACGAGGCTGTGCGGGCGGGGACCGCGGCCACGGGTGACCGCGACGCCAAGTGCGACCAGGCGGGACGCAAGGACCTGTCGGACGCGTGGAAGAGCGGGGCCGATGTGCGGTGCGGTACCGGGGGCGGCTATGTCACCGCCGACGTCCGGCTCGACGTACCGCTTCTCTTCCCGGGCACGTTCAGCCTCCCGTTCAGGGTGAGGGGCCACGCCGGCGCGGTCGAGGAGGCGACGCACTGAGATGTCGTATCGACTGCCGTATCGACGCACCCGCCGTGACCAGGGCCAAGTTGCCCTCGAATACTTGGGGTTCCTGCCCATCCTCCTGATCGTCGGCATGGCGGTCGTGCAGCTCGGCCTGATCGCCTACACCGCCCAACAGGCCGGTACGGCGGCCCGGGCCGGGGCGCGGGCGGAGTCACTGCAGCCGGGGACGGCTCAGGAGGGCTGCGTGAACGCGGTCAGCGACTGGCTGTCCGTCACCTGTGTCCCCGCGCGGAACGCCGACACCGTCACCGTCACCGCCACCGTCAAGATCCCGTCGATCGTCCCCGGCTGGGACTTCGACCCCGCAAGGAAGACCGCGACCATGCCGCTCGACTCGACCGACCCGACCACCGGCTGACGCGGGAACAAGGAGCACCGACCATGAGCCTGCGCGCACGCATCAACACCCCCGAGGAGAACGGCCACCGGGGCGAGGACGGCCACCTGGTCGCCTCCTACCGGGCCAAGCTGCTGGAGGAGATCGACCTCGCGGAGATGAGCGCGCTGGCCGCGGCCGAGCGCCGCGCCCGCCTTGAGCGGGTGCTCGGGCACATCATCAGCCGCGAGGGCCCGGTGCTGTCCACGGTCGAGCGCTCGCAGCTGATCCGCAGGGTGGTGGACGAGGCGTTGGGCCTCGGCATCCTGGAGCCGTTGCTCGAAGACGCCTCGATCACGGAGATCATGGTGAACGGCCCGGACGCGATCTTCGTCGAACGAGGCGGCCGGGTGGAGCAGTTGCCCCTGCGCTTCCCCTCCCACGACCAGCTGATGCAGACGATCGAGCGGATCGTCTCGACGGTCAACAGGCGTGTGGACGAGTCGAACCCCATGGTCGACGCCCGCCTCCCGTCCGGGGAGCGCGTGAACGTGATCATCCCGCCGCTGTCCCTCACGGGAGCCACCCTCACCATCCGCCGCTTCCCGCGCTCCTTCACGCTCCAGGAGATGATCGGCTTCGGCTCGCTGGACGAGCCCATCCTGTACCTGCTGGCGGGGCTGGTGCAGGCGAAGTCCAACGTGATCGTGTCGGGCGCGACCGGCACGGGCAAGACGACGCTGCTGAACGCGCTGTCCGGCCTGATCCCCGAGACCGAGCGCATCATCACCATCGAGGACTCGGCCGAACTCCAGCTGCAGCAGGGGCATGTGATCCGGCTGGAGTCCCGGCCCCCGAACGTCGAGGGCAAAGGCCGGGTCACCATCCGCGACCTGGTGCGCAACTCCCTGCGTATGCGCCCCGACCGGATCGTCGTCGGTGAGGTCCGCGGCGGCGAGTCCCTCGACATGCTCCAGGCGATGTCGACCGGCCACGACGGATCCCTGGCCACGGTGCACGCGAACAGCGCCGAGGACGCGCTGATGCGACTGAAGACCCTGGCATCGATGTCCGAGGTCGAGGTCCCCTTCGAGGCGCTGCACGACCAGATCAACAGCGCCATCGACGTGATCATCCAGCTCACCCGTTTCGCCGACGGCGCCCGCCGCATCACCGAGATCGCGATCCTCGACAGCCACGGCAGCGAGCCGTACCGCCTGGCGACGGTGGCCCGTTTCAACGCCCAGCCGATGGCCGCCGACGGCCGCGTCTACGGCGCCTTCGAGTACTTCCCGCTCCCACGCCGCACCGCGGACCGCCTCTACATGGCGAGCCAGCCGGTCCCGCAGGCGTTCGGCGTCGCCGAGTCCGCAGCACAGCTCGCCATCCGAGAAACCAGGTAGGAACCGTCCCGATGGAACCCAGGTAGGAACCGCCCGATGGATCTGCACACCCTAGTCCTGCTCACCACCGGCATCACCCTGCTGACCTGCGTCCTTGCGGTCATCGGCCTGCACTCCTACGCCACCGGCAAGGCACAGCGCCAGGCACTCGTCGACCGCCTCTCGGCCGCCGGGCAGATACCGGCGGGCGGCCGTCGCCGGCGCTTCCGCAACCTGGACCGCCGCCTGCGCCGTACGAAGCTCGGCAAGAAGCTGGAACTGCGGCTGGCGGCGACGGGCCTGGACATCACTCCGGGCGAGTTCTTCGTCTACATGCTGGCGACGGTGGCGGGTCTGTGGCTCATCGGCCAGGCGTCCCTGGCGCCCTTCTTCGGACCGCTGGCCGGTCTGCTGGGCATCTGGGTGGCCGTGCAGTTCCTGAACTGGCAGCGGCAGAAGCGGATCGAGAAGTTCATCAACCAACTGCCGGAGCTGGCAAGGATCATGGCCAACGCGACCCAGGCCGGCCTGGCGCTGCGCACCGCGATCGGGATGGCGGCGGAGGAACTGGAGGCGCCGGCCGGGGAGGAACTCGCCAAGGTCGCCAACCAGTTGGCGCTGGGCGCGTCCATGGATGACGCACTGGGCGAACTGGCCGAGCGGCTGCCGTCGCGCGAGCTGGTCGTACTCGTGACGACGCTGGTGCTGTCGAACCGGGCGGGCGGGCAGGTGGTCACCGCACTGCGCAACCTCACGGACACGCTGGAGGAGCGGAAGGAGACGCGGCGCGAGGTCCGCACCCAGCTCTCCCAGGTCAACATGACCTCGTACGCCGTCCCCGTGCTCGGCGTGGGCTCCCTGTTCCTCATGAACGGCGTCAAGCACGGCGCCCTGGACCGTATGACGGGCTCCTCGCTCGGCCAGGCCGCGGTGATCATCGCCTTCGCGCTCTACGCGGTCGGCTTCATCCTCATCCGCCGCCTGTCCCGCATCGACGTCTGAGACGCCCGAGCGTACGAGAACTCTGGAGGGAGGACGACCATGGGAGTGGGACTTCTGCTGGCCCTGGCGATGGGCCTCAGCGTCTGGGGCATCTTCGCCGGCATCCGCATGTACCGCGCGGACGCCAAGCTGCCCGGCGATCTGGTGCTCGCCCTGGAGGTGGGCTCGACCCGCACCGGCGCGGTCGACTCGCTCATCGACCGCCTCGGCATGCGCTACGCGCCCGCGGTCCTGCGCCTGATGGGCCCGAAGCTGGTCGCCAAGTACCGTCGCAAGATCGACCTCGCGGGCAACCCCGGCGGCCTGACCATCGACCGCTATGCGGCCCGTCGCGCGGTCTACGGCTTCCTGGGCGGCGTGGGCGGACTGGTGTTCCTGATGAAGGGCAACTTCATCCTGGCCCTGGTCCTGTTCGCCTTCGGCGCGTTCTGGACGGAGGTCGGCATCTGGTCGGCGATCCGCATCCGCAAGGACGTCATCGAGCGCACCCTGCCGGACTTCCTCGACGTGCTCGCGGTCGTGGTGAGCGCGGGCCTCGGCTTCCGCCAGGCCCTGGACCGGGTGGCCTCGAAGTACGAGGGCCCCTGGGCGGACGAACTGCGCATCACCCTCCGCCAGATGGACCTCGGCATGAGCCGCCGCCAGGCCTTCGCGGAGCTGCGCCGGCGCAACGACTCCGAACAGGTCGCGATGTTCGTGACGGCGCTGCAGCAGGGCGAGGAACTGGGCGCTCCCATCGTCGACACACTCGTGGCCCTGGCGAAGGACATGCGCCGCACGGACGCGCAGAACGCCCGCCGCAAGGCGGCCCGCGCGGTCCCCAAGGCCACCATGATGATCACCACCTTCATGGTCCCGGCCACGATGCTCCTCCTCGGCGCCGGTCTGATCCTCGGCTCCGGCACCGACTTCGGCTCACTCACGGGCAAGTAGGGACGGGGTGACCAGGACCATGGCGACGACAGAGGAACGAGAGGAACTCGCGGGACGCGAGGAACGCACACGCCTGCTACGACGACGCCCGAAGCCCCCGGAGATCACCACCCCACCGGCGGGCACGGTCCTGCCGCCCCATGCCCGCACGGGCGCCCCCGACATCCCGGTGACCTCGGCGACACCGCAGCTGCCACCGGGGTGGGAACGGGCGGAGGCGCCGCTGCCGGGGGTACCGGCGCAGCCGGATCCGCGCGGACAGGCGGGACCGCCGGGCCCTTCGAAGGCTGCTCCTGCTCCTGTTCTCGTTCCGGCTCCGCCTCCGGTGGCGGTCGTCGGCACTCACCACCCGGTGGCACCACCGGACACCGAGAGCCGCACACCCCCCACGATCCCCCTCCAGATCAACGCCCTCCAGGCCATGTGCCGCCAGGTCTTCGGCTTCCGCCTCGCCATGATCGCGCTGGCCGCCCCCGCCGCCCTCCTCAACGCCGCGCCGGGCATGGCCACACGCCTCGTGGGCGCAGCAGTCGTAGTCACCTTCATGGGCTCCTACGTCCTCTTCAGGGACTGGGAGCGCTTCGGCCCCCTGCTCCTGCGGCACCCCACCCTCCTCGCCGTGGACATGCTCTTCGGCTCCCTGCTCCTCATCTCCGCGGGCCCGGACACCACCCTCGCCTACGTCAGCGTCTGCACCCCGCTCCTGGCCGGCATCGTCTACGGCTGGCGCGGCGCCGCGGTCTTCGCGTCGCTCCAGTCCCTGATCCTCTTCTTCGTGCACGCGGCGTCCAGGGACCTGCACGCCGGCCGCCCCGCGGAGACGCTGCTCCTCCCCGGCCTGTGCGTGATCGCGGGCGCGGTCGGCTCGGCCCTGCGCAACCTCATGTTCCGCTTCGGCGCCGCAACGCAGGCCCTGACCGCGATGCAGGCCCGCCTGGCGGTGACGGAGGCGGTGAGCGCGGAACGGGCGCGACTGGCAAGGGAGATGCACGACTCGGTGGCCAAGACCCTCCACGGCGTGGCGCTCGCGGCTGACGGCCTGGCAGGCTCGGCGGGCGCACCGGACATGGACCCGAAGCTGGTCGAGCAACAAGCCGAACTCGTCGCCCGCTCGGCCCGCCGAGCCGCCGCCGAATCCCGCGAGCTCCTGGCCGACCTGCGCCGCGAATCCGACCCGGACCACGCGACCGACGTCCTGGCCGAACTGGCCGCCCACACCCGGGACTTCACCACCCGCACCGGCGTCCCGGCCTCCTACCGCCCGACCGGCGACGACGCCGTGCCACCCGTCCCACCCGCGGTCGCCCGCCAACTCCTCACCATCGCCTCGGAGGCGATGGAGAACGCCCACCGCCACGCGGCCCCGACCCGGGTGGACGTACACGCAGGCGTCCACGGCGGCCTCCTCCGCATCAGCATCTACGACGACGGCCGCGGCCTGCCCTCCGGCACCACCCTCGAACAACTCCGCAGGGCGGGCCACTTCGGCCTGGTCGGAATGGTGGAGCGGGCCGCGTCGGTGGGCGCCCGCATTCGCATCGGCCGCGGCGCCCACCCCAAGGGCACGGAGGTCTGCCTGGAACTGCCCTTGGCGGCCGTGACGACATGAAGATCCCCCACGAGACGAGAGGAGGCCGCCCGATGCCGGATCCCACGACTCCCCACACCGGTCCCCAGCAGCCGCCGCAGCAGGACCCGTTCGAGGCCGTCCCCTCACCCGCCCCGCTGAAGGTCGTGGTGGCGGACGACAACCCGGTCGTCCGCGCAGGCCTCACAGCCCTCCTCTCCGGCCGCGCGGACATAACGGTCGTGGCGGAAGCGGCAGACGGCCGCCAGGCCTACGAAGCGGCCCTCCAACACCACCCCGACGTTGTCCTCCTGGACGTCCGCATGCCCGGCGTGGACGGCATCTCGGCGCTCCCGTACCTGGTGCGGATCGCCCCGGTCGTGATGCTCACGTACAGCAGGGAATCGGAGATCGTCCAGGAGGCCCTGCGCCGCGGCGCAGGCGGCTATCTGGTCCACGGCGAGTTCACCGCGGACCAACTGGTCGCAGCGGTATGGGACATCAAGGAGGGCAAGGCCCACTTCACGCCGACGGCGGCGGGGGCGCTGCTGGCGCAGCTGCGCCAGCAGCAGGGGGAACTACCCCTCCCAGAGGGCTTGGGTAGTGCAACTGCATACGAAAATGAGCCTCGTGCACATCCGCATGTATCTACTCAACTACCCACCCCACCAGCTGATTTCAGTGTTCCAGGCACTCCGACCTCCACTGTTTCTTCAAAAAACCTTTCGCAGGTGCAACCGAGTATGGGACAGTCGTCGTCTGGATGGTCGAGTGGCCGTCCGGTGGCTGCTCCCGACAGAGCAAGGTTCCAACTGAGCACGAGGGAGGCGGAGATCATGGAACTCATCGCGTCCGGAATGAACAACCAGCAGATCGCCGCCACCTGCTTCATCAGCGAGAAGACGGTCAAGAACCACATCAACCGCATCTTCGCGAAACTCCACAGCACCAGCCGCTCGGAGGCGGCCGCCAAGTGGCTCGGCACAGCGCCCGGTCCGGGCCGAGGGGCGGGGTGACGGGAGATGACGGCAGGGGGGAACGCGCGGTACCGAGCTCATGGCCGGAACTCGCTTTGGGCCCTTGATTGGGCCCTGGGGCCCTTCGGCGGGAGGGGTGTTGCACCGTACGGTTCTCGTGCCGAGAGCGGCATGGAGATCCGACCCGGAGGGGAACACCATGAGCAACTGGATCAACACCACCGTCGCACACCTGCAGGCTCGCGCCGCCCGCAACGACAAGGGGCAGACGGCAGTGGAGTATCTGGGGATCATCGCGGTGGTTGTGGCGATCGTGTTGGCTATTACGGGTACGGACATCGGGCAGACGATCTTCAACGCGATCACCGACAAGATCACCGAGGTTACTGGCGGTTGATGCGGCCCCATAGGTACGACGACGTAGGGCAGGCCTTCCCCATCTACATCACGGTGGTGGCGGGCCTGCTCTTTCTCGCGTTCGCGTATCTTGCGGTCGGCCAGGCCGCGGCGACCCGGAACAGCGCCCAGACGGCAGCCGACGCGGCTGCCCTCGCGGCGGCGCAGGACACCCGGGACAAGCTCGCAGGGCAGTGGAAGGAAGTCGTACTCGATCCCACGAAGTGGCAGGACATCCTCGACGGCCGCGTGGCGGTGCTCGACGGCTGCCCGCGTGCGGACCAGCTCGCGGCGCAGAACGGCGCGCACCGGATCGGCCCATGCGTTACTCAGCTGTGGGACCTGAGCTACAAGGTCAAGGTCGAGACGGACAAGACCGTCGGAGACTCGATCGTCCCCGGCACGGAGAACACGCATGCTCAGGCGTCCGCCAAGGCCGTGATCGAGCCTCTCTGCAAACCCGCCGGGGACGTTGGCTTGCCGAAGCTCACCTGCAGGGACAGGGACACGGGCATCGACAGGGACTGGGATCTGGACCCGCACGACCCCGGCGGCCTACCGGAGCCCAAGGACCTCTTCGACGTCCATCTGGCCGACTGACAAGCGAACGACGAGTGATGAAGGAAGCGGAGTCATGAGCATTCGGTTCACTGCGAAGGCCCGTAGGGGGATGGTCGCGTTGGCCGTTGCGGCCGGTTTGGCCGTCGGGGTGGCCGGTTGCGGCAGCGGCGGTAGTGGCGACGCCAAGAAGCCGGACACGTCGGCGTCCGCCTCCAAGGGCAGTGGATCAAACGCGAGTGCTCAGGAGGGGCAGTCGGACGAGCCCCTGGCCGAATTGAAAGGCCCGGATGGTCTGCTGCTTCAGATCACCTCGGCCAAGCGGGACTCGGGTGGATTCGTCACGGTCAGCGGAGTCCTGAAGAACGACAGCGGCAAGACGCTCACCCTTCCCGCGCAGCTGAGCGGCAACGAGACCGAGATCATCAGAAATGGCCGATCGCTCGGTGGAGCCACGTTGGTGGACTCCAAGGGGAAGAAGCGCTACTACGTCCTGCGTGACACGGATGGTCGTCCGCTGACCACGACGGGCATCACGTCCGTCAAGTCAGGCGAAACCGTGCCTGTGTTCATGCAGTTCCCCGCGCCGCCCACGGACACGACCCAAGTTTCCTTCCAGCTCCCCATGTTCGCTCCCGCTGACATCGCGATCTCTGGGTGAGGCCGACCATGACCGTCACCCACACCCCTGCCCGAGCGGGCACCCCCCGCCTCGCCCTCACCCTCACCGCCGCCTCCCTCATGTTCGCCACCAACCTCTTCGGCGCCGTCACGGCCCAAGCGGACGACTCCCCGAGCGTCCCGCCCGGCACCGAAGCCACCGCCTCGGCCCCGGTCAAAGTCGACCCCAACGACCCCGACCTCAAGCTCCCCGAGGGCGCCACCCTCGCCGCGCCCAAAGTCCTGGACATCAAGTCCGTCGTAGAGGACCAGGGCGGCGAGGAACGCCGCGAAGACACCAATACCGACGTGACGTTCGCCCTCCAGGCCGAGGTCCTGTTCAGCAAGGACAGCGCGAAGCTGAGCGACGAGGCGAAGTCCCGAATCGCCGGGATCGCGGACGAGATCAAGAAGCAGAACGCGACAAAGGTCCGCGTCTTCGGCTTCACGGACAACCTGGGCTCGGCGGCTCATGGCGACGTCCTCTCCCGGCAACGCGCCAACGCCGTACAGGACGTCCTGGACCAGGAGCTCCACGACCCGAGCATCACTTTCGAGGTACGCGGCTACGGCGAGCAGTACCCGATCGCCGACAACTCCACGGAGGCGGGCCGCAGGAAGAACCGGCGGGTCGAGGTCACGTTCCCGCGAACGGAGAGCTGATCAACGACTCTGGGACGCGCTTCACGGGTACCGCTGCTCAGCGCCTCGTCTCATACCTGGTCAGGACCACGCCGCCGGGAAACGTCCGCGTCTCCACCAGGTTCAGGTTCACCCAGCTGTCCACAGCGGTGAAGAACGGCGTGCCGCTGCCCACCAGGACCGGGTGGGTGGCGATCGCGTACTCGTCGATCAGCCCGGCGCGCATGGCCGCCCCGGCGAGCGTCGCGCCACCGATGTGCATCGGGCCGCCGTCCTCGGCCTTGAGCCGGGTGATCTCGGCGATCGCGTCGCCGGTGACCAGGCGGGTGTTCCAGTCGACCTTGTCGATCGTCGAGGAGAACACCACCTTCGGCGTGTCCCGCCAGGTCCGCGCGAACTCGATCTCCGCCGGGGTGGCGCCAGGCTGCTGGTCGCCGGTCGGCCAGTAGGAGCTCATCGTCTCCCACAGCTTGCGCCCATACAGCGACAGGCCACTCGCCTGTTCGAGGTCGAGCCACCACTGGAACAGCTCGTCGCTCGGCGGTCCGCTCCAGCCGATGTCGTCGCCGACCGCGGCGATGTAGCCGTCCAGGGTGAGGTTCATGCCGTAGATCAGTTTCCGCATGGCCCAGCCTTCCGTCCGTGGGTGTCCGACGTACAGACCAGCGTGGCGCGGGAAACTCATCGGTGCGCGATCTGGGCCCGCCGGTGGCCCTCGTGCTCGGGCCTCAGCGTGGTGCACTCGGCCGACCCGGACCCGACGCAAGGTGCGGGTGAACTTGGCCGGTCACTCACAGCGGAACCGATCATCGAGCCAGTGACGTCGTCCGATTGTGACGACTTCCCAGACCCTGCTGCGAACGGCGAGCCTCGACGACCTGGACCGGATCACAGACCTGCACACGCAAGCGCGCACCGCGTATTACCGGGCAGGTGGATTCCGGGAGCCGGAACTCACCTCTCCTGAGGCACGTTCCCGTCGGCGGGAGATGTGGATGCACGCCCTCCAGGACGACGCCAGGACAGTGCTGTGCGCTGTGCGCGGAGGCGAGACCTTGGGCATCCTTGCGATGGGCCCGCCCTCGGATCCTGACGTGGACTCCGCGGCTGCCGGCCAGCTGTACCAGATCCATGTCCACCCCGGAAGTTGGGGACAGGGGATCGGCAGCCGGCTGCATGCGGCGTTCGTGGAGCGGCTACGCGATGCGGCCCGGACGACCGGTGTGCTCGAAGCATGGGAGCGCAACAGCCGGGCTCAGACCTTCTATGCCCGGCACGGGTGGAAGCCCGATGGGCATCATCGGCCCGGTCCGGGCGACGCGAACTATGTGCGCTTGCGCCTTGAGCTGAGTCTCCCGACCGGACCCGCAGCCTCGTAGCAACATCCACTCAGTACTCGGCCCAAGGCCGATTGGGCACCGATTTGGGTCCGCGGGCCCATGCTGCCCGACCGCCCCCTCCCTACCGTCGAACCCTGTCGCGAACCGACGGCGAAGGGGCAGGCATGGCGTCGATGGGGGGAGTGCCGGACGGTGGACGGCGGGAGCTGCCGCGGTCGCTGTCGGTGGCCCTGGTGCTGGTGCACGCGCTGTTCGCGTTCACCGTCCTCGGCGGTGTCGGCCTCCTCCTGACCGCCGCCTCGTACGACGCCCTCGACGGCCGCGTCATCGCCCGCGTCGGGTACGCGGCCGCGCCCGGCATCTTGGGATGGTGGCTCGCCCGGCGCAGCCGGGAGGGCGGGCCACGCGTGCGGCGCGGACTCGTCGCCGTACAGGTCTGGCTGATCCTCGGCGGCCTCGCCGACCTCGCCGCCGGTTCGGGGCACGGCGGTCTGCAGCTTTTCCTCCCGGTCGTCATCCTCTGCTTCCTGCTCCAGTCCGAGAGCAGGCAGTGGTACGAGCTCCCCGAGCCCAACCGCGCAGAGCGCCGCCCCTTCTCCCCGCCCCGCATGATCCGCCGGCACCGCGACGACGGCCAGACCGCCGTCGAGTACGCCGGCCTCGTGGCCATCGTCGCCGCCCTCATCACGGCGCTGCTGGTCAGCGGCCTCGGCACCCAGGTCTACGGCGGCGTCGAGGCCCAGGTCTGCAAGGTCACCGGCGTGGGCTGCCCCGCCCCGTCGGGCGGCGGCACGGACGTCAGGGCAGAGAACGCCAAGGGCAACGGCGACGACACGGCCACCCCGGACCAGAAAGACGACAGCCCCGATGACAAGAGCGACCACGGCTGCTTCTCCGGCGTCGGTGCCTTCTTCGGCTGCGCCGGCAACCAGATCGAACAGGTCGGCCAGGGCCTGTTCGTCGACGGAGCCTGGGGTGACATCACGGGCATCTACGGCCTGGTCCGCCACCCGCTGGACACCCTGAAGGGCATCGGCGACTACGGCAAGCAGCTCGGCCACGACTGGATGGAGAACTCCGAGGGCGCCCGGGACAACTGGTCCAAGGGCGACTACCTGGGCGCCGTCCTCGGCTGGGGCGGCGCATCGCTGAAGACCGGCGGGACCGTTCTCTCCGACGTCTTCATCGGCGACGACGTGGCCAATGACTGGCAGAGCGGCCACCGGACCCGCGCCGTGAGCCATGTCATCTGGAACATCGGCTCCCTCTTCATCCCCGGCTACGACGTCGCCAAGGTCGGCGAGAAGGTCGGCGACCTCGGCAAGCTGGGCCGGCTCGGGAAGCTCGGCGAACTCGCGGAGAAGGCGGGCCAGGCGGCGGAGGACGCCAAGAAGGCGGCGAAGGCCGGTGATGCGGCGGGCGCGGAGAAGGCCGCGAAGGAGGCCGAGGACGCGGCCGCGGAAGCCGAGAAGAAGGCGAGGCGGAGCGGCTGCACCATCTCCGCACCGGGCCGCCGCGTCCCGTACGACGGCACCGCCCCCGCCGGCGGGGCACCCCTCACCGGCTCCTCCGGCACCGGCACCACCGTCCTGGCCGCGGGAGCCGCCGGCTCCCCGTACGTCGTACTCGCCGAGGACGGCTGCGACGAGGACGCCAGGAAGGAGGCCGAGGAGGCCCGCAGGCAGGCCGACGAGGCGGACGAGGCCGCCGGCCGCATGACGAAGGAAGAGGTCGAGGCGGCCAGGAGGCCGACCGTCCGGCAGGGCGACCCGAAGAAGTTCAAGGACCACTTCCTGCGCCACAAGAAACTGGTCGAGGACGCGCTCGGCACCAAGTACAAGAAGCTCAAGGAGGACGGTCCGCGGTTCCTGCGGGACATCGAAGCCAACATCGAGAACGGCACGTTCAAGCTCGTCGGCAAGGGCACACTGAAGAAGGGCGAGCCGGAGGGCCTCGTCTACCGCGGCGGCGGGGTGACCATCGTGCTGCGCGAGAACGGCGAGTTCTGGACCGCGCTGAAGTCCGGTGAAGGCCTGGACACCTCGATCGAAATCACCAAGCAGGCCGGCTGACCCGTGGTGCAATCGGTCCCGGAAGCAGCCGAGGCAGTGGCAGCGGGAGAAGGGCGGGAGCAGGCAGTGACCCATTGGAGGCACGTCGAGGACGTCCTACGGCGGCGATACGTCACCGAGGTCCTCGTACCCGGCTGGATCGACCGGGACGAGGAACCGGTCCCCGTGTTCCGTCCCCAGCCGCTCGTCGTGCACGTCCTGCTCGACGAGGGAGCGCTGCGTCTCGAATCGGTCGGCCAGTACGACCAGTTGGCGGCCCGTGTCGTGGACTCCGTGTCGCTGGGCGGTGTCGAACTCTTCGAACGGGTCGAAGAGGAGACCGACGACGAGATCGCGCACGTCTCCTGGGGAGAACAGCTCTTCGGCGACGGCTGGGACCGTCTTCGCTGCACGGCCGTCCGCCCCTTCACGGACACCAGGTCGAAGCCCGACGAGGCTGTGATCAAGTGCCTCGGCCTCGAACTCGAGTCCCGCTACTGGCTCTTCTTCGACCCGACCTGGACCTTCGGCATCAGAATCGGAAACGCGGAGGACATGCACCGCTGGGAGCGCGAGAACAACCAGGGCTGAACAGCCCGGGAGCCGTCAGCCCCTCAGTCGTCAGCCCCTCAGCCGTCGGCCAGCACCTCCACCCGCACTCCCACCCTGATCCCCCACCCCGCCATCGCCCCGGCCTCCGACTCCAGCACATGCCGCGCCTGGGCCCGCAGCAGGCCCAGCCGCCAGGGCTTCATGGTGACCACGGCGACGACGGTCAGGTCACGGTCGAGGTAGGCGACGTCGATGGGCATCCGCATCCGGAACGTGTGCACACTGTTGGCGGGGGAGAGCAGAATCGCCCCGTCGACCGAGTCCCGCCCCAACAGCCCTTTCGTACGGGCGCGGTAGGAGGCGGCGATCTCCAGCGGAACGGCGACAGCGCCCGCCCCGGCCCCCGTCCGCACGATCAACTTCCCGTGCCCGTCCGCCCATCTCCGCCGCATCCCGAGGCCACCTCCCACCGCCGTCACCGTCTCCTGCCCGGACCGAACGTATCCGCTCCGCTCGCCACCCGAGTAGGCCTCCCATGGGCCCGGGGACCCATGCCTCCCGCCCGCGCCGGGCATAAGGTCCCGCCGTGCGCACAATCCTCACCCTCGTGGCAGCCCTGTGGGGCGCGGGAACGGGCCTGCTCCTGCCCCGAGCCGCCCACCGCTTCTCGGTCGACCCGGGTCAGCCGTGGAGCGACCGCTGCCCCTCAGGCCACCGGATCACGGGCGCCTTCGCCGGCTGGCTGGGCAGAGCGGACTGCCGGCAGAGCGAAGGGGCAGAGGGAACAGGGCTGTGCGGTCCGTACGGCCCGAGCGCGGTGGCCGTCTCCACGGCAACGGCCCTCGCCTGTACGGCCCTTGCCGCCGCAGCAGGCCCTCACCCCGAGACGGCGGTCTGGGTGCTCCTCACCCCCGTGGCGGTCCTGCTGACCCTCGTCGACCATCGGGTACACCGCCTCCCCGACGTCCTGACGCTGCCGCTGGCCGCCACGACCGCCGCCCTCCTGGGTCTCGCCGCCGGCCTCCCCTCCGCCACGGGATCCTGGCCCACGGCCCTGCTCGGCGGCCTGACCCTGGGCGCCGCCTACCTCGTCCTCTTCCTCCTCAACCCCTCCGGCATGGGCTTCGGCGACGTGAAACTCGCCCTCGCCCTGGGCACGGCCCTCGGCTGGTACGGCTGGCAGATCCTGTTGACGGGGGCCTTCGCGGGCCTTCTCTACGGCTCGGTGTACGGCCTCGGGATGGTCGTCGCCCGCCGCGCGGGCCGCAAGTCGGCCATTCCGCTCGGCCCGTTCATGATCGGCGGGGCGTTCACGGGACTGCTGCTGGGCGCATTCGCGGCGGCGTGACGGCTCCGAGCCGGACACCGACAACGGCGGTGAATAAAGAAGTTGTCCGGCTCGTGCCGCCCGGATAGGAAGAAGCCATGACTGGACTCGGTGCTGTGTTCCGACCCCAACTGCCTCCCGAGCGCCTCAGGGACGTCGCCCGCCTCGCGGACGAGAGCGGCCTCGAGGAACTCTGGCTCTGGGAGGACTGTTTCCGGGAGGGCGGGATCTCCACCGCCGCTGCCGCTCTTGCCTGGACCGAGCGGCTGCGGGTGGGCGTCGGGCTGCTGCCCGTGCCGCTGCGCAACGTCGCCATCACCGCCATGGAGACCGCCGCGCTGCACCGGATGTTCCCGGGGCGCGCGGTCGTCGCCGTCGGGCACGGCGTGCAGGACTGGATGGGGCAGGTGGGGGCGCGGGTCGAGTCGCCCGTCACGCTGCTCCGTGAGCACCTTGTCGCGCTGCGGACCCTGCTGGGCGGTGAGCGGGTGACGACCGAGGGGCGCTACGTCCGGCTGGACGACGTCGCCCTGGACTGGCCGCCCGCCGGACCCGTGCCCGTTCTGGCCGGAGCCACCGGGCCGCGTTCGCTGCGGCTGTCCGGAGAGGCGGCCGACGGCACGATCCTCACCGCGTCGACCACGGCCGACGGCGTACGGCAGGCCCGCCGGCTCATCGACGAGGGGCGGGAGTCGGCAGGGCGCACCGACCCGCACGAGGTGGTCGTGTACCTCCTCACCGCCACCGGCCCCGACGCCACCGCCCGGCTCCGCGCCGAACTCGCCGACGAGGGCCTCGAGTCCGTCCCCGACCTCGGTGTCGCCGGAGACGCCGGCGCCGTGGCCAAGGCCGTACAGCGCCTCGCGGACGCAGGCGCCGACAGGGTGATCCTCCAGCCGACGGGCGACGAACCCGACCCAGAGGGATTCGTACGGTTCGCGGCACAAGAGGTCAGACCGCTGATCCCATGACCGCAGGGTTCGCAAAAGTCCGCGACGGTTCCGTAGCGCGCCCCATAGGGGCGCGGGGAACTGCGCGACCAGCCACGACGGAGCCGCGGATGTTGCCCCACCGCAAATCACTCACGTCCCGCAGGGAACCCCACCGCTTCGAGACCCTCCTCGCCGAAGGCGCCGCCGCACCCACCGAAGGCTGGGACTTCTCCTGGTTCGAGGGCCGTGCCACGGAGCAGCGGCCGTCATGGGGCTACGCCGTCTCCCTGGCAGGCCGCCTCGCCGGGGCAGAAGCCGCGCTGGACATCCAGACCGGCGGAGGCGAGGTCCTGCACTTCGCCCTCGGCCGGGCCGAGAAGCCACCGGTGCTCACCGCCGCGACCGAGGGCTGGCCGCCGAACGTCGCCAAGGCCACCGCCCTGCTCCGCCCCCACGGCACGGTGGTCGTCGCCGTACCCGAGGACGCCCCGCTGCCCTTCGCGGACGGCGCCTTCGCCCTCGTCAGCAGCCGGCACCCGGTGACCCCGCACTGGACGGAGATCGCCCGCGTCCTGGAGCCCGGCGGCACCTACTTCGCCCAACACGTCGGCCCGAACAGCGTCTTCGAACTCGTCGAGCACTTCCTCGGCCCCCAGCCTGACGCGTCCCGCAGCACCCGCCACCCCGACCGCGAACGCGCCGGAGCCGAAGCGGCCGGCCTGGAGATCGTCGACCTGCGCGCCGAACGGCTCCGCATCGAGTTCCACGACATCGCAGCCGTCGTCCACTTCCTCCGCAAGGTGATCTGGATGGTCCCGGACTTCACGGTCGAGGCGTACGAGGACAAGCTCCGCGCACTGCACGAACGGATCGAGGCCGAGGGCCCGTTCGTCGCGCACAGCACCCGACACCTCCTCGAGGCCCGCAAGCCGCACCGCCGGTGAGCCCTATGCGTGCGGCCCCGCCGTCACCTCCCCGATCACCAGCTCCGCCTCGGCCTCCAGCACTTCGCCGACCCGTTCCACCTGCTCGCCCAACTCGCGCTCCTGCCGCGCCGTCAGCCGTCCGAGCGGCTCCACCGTGACGGTCGTACGACGACCCCGGCGCCGCTGGTGCCACACCCCCGCCACCACGCCGTCCACCAGCAGCACCGGATAGTTGCCCGCCTGGCCGCCCGCCAGCGCACGTCCGTGCGCGGCCCCCGGGAACAGCAGCTCCCGGGGCTGCGCGGCGATGCCGTACGCGTCGAAGTACGGCAGCAGACGGACCCCGGGCAGCCGCTCCTGAGGGAACTCCGCGTCGCCCGCCACGACCCAGTACCCCCTCGCCCCCTCGAAGACGACCTCCTCGATCTCCCCCACCCCGGCGAGCGTGCCGAACAGCTCGACGGCCCACCCCCCGGGTGCCGCCAGCCACTTGGCGAAGTTCTGCGGCGTCGCCGGGCCATAGGCGCGCAGATAGCGGTGGGCGAGCTCGCGCACCGCCTCGTCCGCCGGCAGCGGAGCGAAGTGCGGCGGGCGGGTGTACGTCACCTTGCGGCCGCGGTTCGGGCCGAAGCACAGGGCGCCGGACTGCCCGGCCCGGTGCAGCACCTGCCGCCAGCGCGGCCACAGGTCCTGGAAGGCGGGCATCACCCGGTCGCCGGCCCAGGGACCGGTACGGGCGACGACCTGCTCGCTCAGCTCGTCGATGGTCAGGGACACCCCTTCCAGGGCGTCCCCGATCGCCGCCACGATCTGCCGTGCCTGCTCCTCGGTGACCCGTACCCCCGGTGCGAACGGGCTCGCGGTGGACGGTACGGCGGGCAACGCCGAGCACCACAGAGGCAGTCCCCGCGCGGGCAGCAGATGCACGGTCCCGCGCGGGCCGTGCGTCTTCACCAGCTCCTGCTTCTCCCACAGCGCGGCGCGCACCGCGGCCCGGGTCGTCCCGGCCGTCCGCACCCCCACCGACACCTCGGCCGCGGACAGCACCTGGGCATGCGCGGCGAGCATCGCGTCGACCACATCGGCGACCGCCGTGCCCGGCTCGGCAGGGTTGGCCAGGAACTGCCGTTCCAGTCGGCGCGCGCTCGCCTCGTTCCAGCTGATCCTCAAGGTCATGAGACGACCGTAGGAGGTAAGCAGGACAGTTTCTGTCCTAGATGGAGGTTCCGCGCGTGAAGGCCGGCGGTTTCCACATCGTTATCCCCGCGGGTCGCCTCCAGTCCCATGTGTCACGTAAGTTCAGACCAAGGTAATTCGCGTGAGCAAAGCTGCGCGGCGGCACCGCGCAGTGGAGGGGGCTGCGCGGTGCCGTAGCCACGTCAAGTCGACGTTCGTGGGCCGGGTCACCCGGCTGGGGGATGCGGGGACAACTCGCCGAACGAGGCCCAAGACCCGGCAAACCCTCCGGATCACGCCGCTTCCCGCACGTTTCCCCTGGAAATCCGCTGTGATCCGGCCATGAGCCCGCCGTGAAAGTGCCTCTCCATGGCCATCGGCGCGTCGTCGTTCGAATTCGGAGAGTAGTTGTGGCACGCCGATGCACCCAGCAGCACTTACGAAGGGTTATGGTGGAAACCCCCCCTCGGGCCGGTCCGTCTCCCCCCCACGGACCGGCCCGTTTTCTTGCCCCCCAGCACCCCTTGGGAGAGCGGTGGTGGAGCCGGGGGTAGGCTTCGCCTCCGGGGACCGCCATACGGACAGGATCGCCCTCCACACTCCTGGGCCCGCGCCTGTCCGATCCGTACGGAGGGGCTGACAATCACGTGAACCTGCGCGACAAGCTGCGCGGCCTGCTGGTCAGGCTGTACGCACGCCGGGTGGAAGGCCACCTGGACCACGCTCAGGTGCCCAAGCACATCGGCGTCATCATGGACGGCAACCGGCGCTGGGCGAAGGCCGCGGGCTCCTCCACCGTGCACGGCCACCGGGCCGGTGCCGAGAAGATTGAGGAGTTCCTCGGCTGGTGCAGCGAGACGGACGTCGAGGTCGTCACCCTGTGGCTGCTGTCGACGGACAACTTCGACCGGCCCCAGGAAGAGCTCGGCCCGCTCCTCGGGATCATCGAGGACGTCGTGAAGGCCCTCGCCACCGACGGCCGCTGGCGCGTGCACCACGTCGGCACCCCCGACCTGCTCCCGCCGCAGATGCAGACCACCCTGAAGGAGGCCGAGGAGGCCACCGCCGGCATCGACGGGATACTGGTCAACGTCGCCATCGGATACGGCGGCCGCCAGGAGATCGCCGACGCGGTGCGCGCGATGCTCCTCGACGCCCAGGACAAGGGCACCTCGATGGAGGACCTCGCCGAGGCCGTCGACGTCGACATGATCGGCCGCCACCTCTACACCGGGGCCCAGCCCGACCCCGACCTGGTGATCCGCACCAGCGGTGAGCAGAGGTTGTCCGGATTCATGCTCTGGCAGACCGCGCACTCCGAGTACTACTTCTGTGAGGTCTTCTGGCCCGCCTTCCGCAAGGTGGACTTCCTGCGCGCCCTGCGTGACTACGCGGCGCGACACCGGCGTTACGGCGGCTGACACGCCGTACGCCATCCGAAGGGCGCGCGAGTACCCCGATTTGGGGCATCCGTAACAAGGAGTTCACCAGGGTGCCGTCATATGCGTCGGCATGGTGACGCATGTTCGAGGGCATAAGCCAGTCAGGTCGACGCCCGAACCACGGGTGTCGGATCTCAGCGGGCGGCACGGGGCCGTCCGCCCGGGAGGCCCTTTGCACCAGCCCGACCGTGCGGTTCCAGCACGGAAGACAAGGCGGAGGGCCGGTATTCGGCCCGTGCATCGCGGCCGTCGACCGGCCCAGCTCCACTCCGTCGCTCCCCGACCTCATCCGAGGGGGTACGTCCTTCCGTGGTGACCAGCACAAAGCGCCACAAGCCAGACCGGCGCACCTATGTTCTCGACACCAGCGTCCTGCTGGCCGACCCGAACGCCCTGAGCCGCTTCGACGAGCACGAGGTAGTGCTCCCCATCGTCGTGGTCACGGAGCTGGAGGCCAAGAGGCACCATCCCGAGCTCGGCTACTTCGCCCGGCAGGCCCTCAGGCTGCTCGACGAGTTCCGGGTGAGGCATGGCCGCCTCGACGCCCCCATCCCGATCGGGGAACTCGGCGGCACCGTGCGTGTCGAGCTCAATCACTCGGACCCCAGCGTGCTGCCGACCGGCTACCGCCTGGGGGACAACGACTCCCGCATCCTCGCGGTCGCCCGCAATCTGCAGGCCGAGGGGTTCGACGTCACCGTCGTGTCGAAGGACCTGCCGCTCAGGATCAAGGCCTCGTCCGTCGGCCTCCTCGCCGAGGAGTACCGCGCCGAACTCGCCATCACGGACTCCTCCGGCTGGACCGGAATGTCCGAACTGACCCTGCCCGGTGAGCAGGTGGACATCCTCTTCGAGGAAGGGCACGTGTATGTGCCCGAAGCGTCCGACCTTCCCGTGCACACGGGTCTGACCATCCAGTCGGAGCGCGGCAAGGCGCTCGGCCGGGTCACCGCCGAGGGCAACATCCGCCTGGTGCGCGGCGACCGGGAGGCCTTCGGTATCAAGGGGAGGAGCGCGGAGCAGCGGATCGCGCTCGATCTGCTCCTCGACCCGGACGTCGGGATCGTGTCCATGGGCGGCCGGGCTGGCACCGGCAAGTCGGCGCTCGCGCTGTGCGCGGGACTCGAAGCGGTGCTGGAGCGGCGCCAGCATCAGAAGGTGATGGTCTTCCGGCCGTTGTACGCGGTCGGCGGGCAGGAGCTCGGCTATCTGCCAGGCTCCGAGGCCGAGAAGATGAGCCCCTGGGCGCAGGCGGTCTTCGACACACTGTCCGCGGTCACCAGCCGCGAGGTCATCGAAGAGGTCACCGCGCGCGGAATGCTGGAGGTCCTTCCGCTCACCCACATCCGCGGACGCTCGCTGCACGACGCATTCGTGATCGTGGACGAGGCGCAGTCACTGGAACGGAATGTCCTGCTGACCGTTCTGTCCCGAATCGGTGCCAATTCACGGGTGGTTCTCACCCATGACGTGGCACAGCGGGACAATCTGCGCGTCGGACGCTACGACGGTGTCGTCGCCGTGGTGGAGAAGCTGAAGGGGCATCCGCTCTTCGCGCATGTGACGCTGACCAGGTCCGAGAGGTCCCAGATCGCGGCGCTTGTGACCGAAATGCTCGAAGACGGACAGATCTGAGACGGAAGGTCAACTCTGAGGTAATTCAAGGGCGGTTGGCGCCGTTCCGCAAAGGCCGTGAGCCTAGCGGGGCGGCGCCTTCGCGTGTTGCTGTTTCTCGAAATCCCTGGGGTCAAACGGGATGTGAGCTTTCACACGCAACTCAGAATTGCCACCCGGCGTCCGGTTACGGCAGAGTCTCACTCCTGTCAGGCCCCGCATACGACACACCTGTACCCCCAGCGGTACGGAACCACATGAGCACCACAGCTAACTCCACAGCGTCGTCGTATGCCGCCCGAGCACCACGCGGCGCTCCCCTCGCGGGAGTTGCCCACCGGGCCCGCGCCTCCCGTGACCCATTAGTTGGGAGGCCAGAGTCAGGGGCACGATTGCGTCCGCCAGGGTCACCGAAGCGGGCGATGCTGGAAGGAAACCGTGTGAGCCGGATTGCGGTCCGGGGATTCGCAGTGGCCTCGGCCACCGCGGTCACCGCCGTCGGATGCGTTGTCGGAGTTGCCTCGGGCAGCACCGCTGTGCCCAACGACGCCGAGGCGACGGCAAGCGACGCGACGCTCCTGGCGGACATACCCGCGGGCCAGCAGGCCCAGGTCCAGACCGCCTCCCTGACGCAGCAGGCCGACGCCCAGGCGATCCAGGCCGACGCGAGCGCCAAGAAGGACGCCGAGGAGGCCGCCCGCAAGGCTGCCGCCGACACCGCCATCGCCAAGAAGGCAGCGGCGGAGAAGGCGGCCAAGGAAGCCAAGGAGCGCGCCGAGGCCAAGGAGAAGGCCAGCCGCAGCGCCGGTGACTTCCCGATCCAGAGCTCGTACTCCGTCGCCGAGATCCAGGCGATGGCCCGGCAGATGGTGCCGAGCGGCCAGTTCCAGTGCTTCAGCTACATCGTGGACCACGAGTCCAGCTGGAACTACCACGCGGTCAACGCCTCCTCCGGCGCCTACGGTCTCTTCCAGGCACTGCCCGCCTCGAAGTACTCCTCGGCCGGCTCCGACTGGCAGACCAACCCGGCCACACAGATCAAGTGGGGCCTGAACTACATGAACAACCGCTACGGCAGCCCGTGCGCGGCGCAGTCCTTCTGGGCCGCCAACCACTGGTACTAGGAGCTCCGTCCGAGCCCTCTCAACCTTGCGCAGCCCCTCCCCGTCCTTAGGGGAGGGGCTTTCGCAATGTACGGTCGGACGCGACGACTCCGGGGGGAGTGGTGGGGAGAGACGGGGGAAGAGGACGGATCATGTCGCGAGTGCCAGGGTGGCTCGGCCGTATCGGTGCCGGTCTGACCGAGGTGAGTGAGCGGTTGGACGAGCGTCGCGCCGAGGTGGAGCGGGAGTCGGACGACCCGACGCCGTCGCCGCGCAGGACGGCGACGCCGCCTGTGGACCACACCGCCGAGGCACCGCCCCCGCCCGTCGTCCGCCCCGACCCCGTACAGGCCGTGCCGTGGAGTGTGCGCGTCGCCGCCGAGGCCGGCTGGCGGCTGCTGGTGCTCGCGGGCACGGTCTGGGTGCTGATGCGGGTCATCAGCGCCGTACAACTCGTCGTCTTCGCCTTCGTCGTCGCTCTGCTCATCACGGCGCTGCTGCAGCCGACGGTGGCCCGCCTCAAGAGTTATGGCGTGCCGCGCGGCCCGGCCACCGCCCTCACCGCGATCTTCGGCTTCGTCGTCCTGGGCCTGCTGGGCTGGTTCGTGACCTGGCAGGTCATGGAGAACATCGACAACCTCTCCAACCAGATCCAGAACGGCATCGACGATCTGCGCAACTGGCTGCTGAAGAGCCCCTTCCACGTCACTGACAAGCAGATCAACCAGATCGCCAAGAACCTGCGGGAGGCGGTCGGCGCCAACACCGACCAGATCACCTCCGCCGGTCTCGAAGGCGTGACGGTCGTCGTCGAGGCACTCACCGGCATTCTGCTGACGTTCTTCTCGACCCTGTTCCTGCTGTACGACGGCCGGCGCATCTGGGAGTGGACGCTGAAGCTGGTGCCGGCGGCGGCCCGCCCCGGTGTCGCGGGCGCGGGCCCGCGGGCCTGGCGCACGCTGACCGCCTATGTGCGCGGCACGGTGCTGGTGGCCCTGATCGACGCCATCTTCATCGGCCTGGGCATCTACTTCCTCGACGTCCCCATGGCCGTACCGCTGGCCGTGTTCATCTTCCTGTTCTCCTTCATCCCGCTCGTCGGTGCGGTGGCCTCCGGCGCGCTGGCGGTGGTCGTCGCGCTGGTCACCCAGGGCGTGTTCACCGCGGTGATGACGCTCCTCGTGGTCCTCGCGGTCCAGCAGATCGAGGGCCACATCCTGCAGCCGTTCATCCTCGGCCGCGCGGTACGCGTCCACCCACTCGCGGTGGTCCTGTCGGTCGCGGCGGGCGGCATGGTCGCCGGGATCGGCGGCGCGGTGGTCGCCGTACCGCTGGTGGCGGTGACGAACACGGTGGTGGGGTATCTGCGGGCGTACTCGGCCGGACTTCTCCCCGCCGATCAGCAACAACCAGCCCCTCCGGCGACTGAGGACGAGGCCGTTCAGGCCGAAGGGGGGTCCGGGGGCACAGCCCTCGGCGACGTCACCGAAAACACCGGCGCCTGACAGCCACCGCTCGATCAAATCCGCACCGAAGAAAGCGATTTGAACGAGCCCCCGGCTCAACTTCCGTCACCTGGCGACAGCTCGGAAACCTGCGCCCGGAATATGCGTTCGGCCTGATACACCTTCCCGCGTGATGTCGGGCTACGACCTGTTGACGCGGGCGCTGGCCGCCTGCGGGCGGGACGGGTGGACCGGTGTCCTGCGTGTGTCCGGGGCGCCCGGCGGCGCCCTGCACCTCAGGGACGGGCTCGTCGTCGCCGCCGAGTCGCCCGGGGCGCCGGGCCCCGAGACGCTGCTGCTGCGGTCCGGGCGGGTGGACGGCGAACAGTGGGCCGCGCTGGTCCGGGAGGCCAGGGGCGCACGCTGGCCCGCCGCCGGGCTGATCGCCCGCGGATACACCGGTGCCGCCCAGCTCAGGGTGGTGTGCGTGATGGCGCTGCAGGATGCGGCGTTCGCGATCCTCGCGGGCCGCGTCGACGGCTGCGAGCGCGCCGAGGACGGCGTCGAACCGACCGCTCCGGTCGCCGAGGGCGAGCCGCCGGCCCGGCTCCTGGAGGACGCGGCCCGCAAACTCGCCGCCCTCGCGGCCCTGCCCCGCCCCGTCCACCCCGATCGCGAACGGCCCGTCCCCGCCCCGCACTCCGGCGGCCCGCTCACCGCGCTGCAACGCGCGCTGCTCGACCACGCCGACGGCCGCCGTACCGCCCGCGACCTGGCCTTCCGCACCGGACGCGGCGTCTACACCGTCACCGTCGAGGTCGCCCGGATGCTCGGCGAGGGGCTCCTGGAGTGCCCCGCCGTGCCCGCGCCGATCCCGGTCCGCGCACCCCCCGACGGCATCCGCCACCGCATCCCGCCACCGCCCGTACCACCCCCGCCGCAGCCGCCGGCACCCGTCGACCTGCCCCGACGCAGGCCGGGCGGCTTCTTCCGGCTGCGGAACGGAACCCCGAAATGAATCAGCCCAGCAGCTGCCGATCGCACGAAATGCAAAGAGAAATAGGGGAGTTGAGCATATGGACCACGAAGCTCTGGCGCTTGAGATGCGCGGCCTTCGGGAGCAGGTGGCCGGAATCACCGACACCGCGGTCGCCGCGTCCGACGGACTGCTGATCGCGGCCGACACCGCAGACTCGATCGACCCGGAAGGTCTCGCCGCCCTCGCCGCGGCCGGCCTCGGCCTCGCCCGCCGCACCGCCCAGGCGACCGCCCGCGGCCCCCTGCGCCGGACCGTGACGTACGGCAGCCAGGGATGTGCGGCCTTCTACGCCGTCGGTGACACCGCCCTGATGGTCGTGCTCGGCGACGAGGGCATGGACGTCGACGGCCTGCACCGGGCGAGCGGGCCCGCCCTTGACCGCATCGGCTCGATCCTCATGCAGCACAACAAGACAGCAGAAGGAGTCTGAAGGGATGGCGACGAAGCGTATGACCCCAGGTTTCTCGGACCAGGTGATGGGCCTGGTCAAGTCCCTCCGTACCGATGCCCCCGACTGTGTCGCCTCGGGCGTCGTCGACATGTCCACCGGCATGTTGCTTTCGTACGAGACCGTCGACAACCACCCGCCGGAGGTCCTGGACCTGCTGGCCGGTGCGACCCTCGACCTGTTCCAGGGGCGCACGGTGGTGATGATCGAGGACGTGTTCAAGGAGCGCCGTGGGATCCAGAGCGACAACCACTTCTTCCAGGAGATCCTGGTCAACAGCGAGAACCTCACACACCTGTTCGTGCGCATGAATGAGCAGCAGGACGTCGTGGCCGTCGTCGTCTGCCGCAAGTCGGTCAACGTGGGCATGCTGTTCGCGCAGGTACGGCGGGTGGTGCGGGAGTACGGCCTGTGAAGGGACAGGGCCCCTCCCCATGTCGGGGAGGGGCCCTGGGCCGGCTACTCGGTGCGCAGGCCGTCCGGGCGCATCAGCCGCAGCAGCGGGGGCAGGCTGAGCAGGGTCACGGCGAGTACGACACTCGCGCCGATGCCCGTCATCGTCAGCACACTCGCCCAGTCCACGGTCACCCTCTCGCCGGTCATCCGCAGCAGCACCGCGCCCAGCGTCAGCCCGACCGCTGACGCCAGCATCAGACCCAGCGCGATCGGAATCGCCGTCTGCCACAGCACCGACAGGCTCAGCGTGCGGCGTCGGGTGCCGAAGGCGACCAGCGAGGACAGCAGCTTCTTGCGCTCGCGCAGCTGCTCCAGCTGGGAGACCAGCAGACTCGCGCCGATCAGCAGCAGGACACAGGTGGCGCCGACGGACAGGCCGTTGCGGATGGGCTTGAACTGCAGCGACTGCTCGCTGGCCGCCAGATTGAACGTCTCCGACAGCGGATCCAGCCGGGCCGCGGCATTGCGCACGTGGTCACGGGCATCCGGCACCGACTGGTCCAGCGACACGTACACCATGGGGCTCAGGCCGGCCTGCGCGGACGCGGGCAGCGCGCCCGGCGTGAAGAGCAGACCGCCGCGCTCGTAGCCGGTCGGGTCCGGGCGCCCCTCGGCGGTCAGGGTGCCGGAGGTCACCTTCCAGGCGGCCGTGTGGCTCGGGTGGTCGTCGTACCGGGGGTCGAAGTACAGCGTCCGGCCCGGCGTGAGGAACTCCTTCGCCTTGTCGCCGTACTCGCCGCCGGTGATCCGGAACACGTCGCCGTCCCGGCAGGAGGCCAGCCGCGCCACCTCGCGCAGCTCCGCGCAACTGCCGACGGCGACCTCCAGCGAGTTCTCCGGGTTCTTTGCCCGGTCCGCGGCGGAGCCCAGCGAGAGGGCCGATGCGTGGCGCACCCCCTCGGTTCCGGAAAGCGCACGGCTCACCTCGGCCAGCGGCACGTCGCTGTGCAGGGAGACCTGCATCTGCGCCCGGTTCAGGTCGTTGCGGGTCTGCTTGGTGTAGTCGTGCTCGACCCCGGCGAACAGCATCTGCAGCGCGATCGCCCCGGCCACCGCGACCGCGATGCCGTTGACCATGCGGGCGGCCGAGCCACTGCTCAACTGCAGCCTGCGGACGGCCAGTTGCCAGGAGACCGAGCCGGAGTTCAGCCGGGCCACCACGGCCTCGACGACCCACGGCAGCAGTGCGGTGACGCCGACCAACAGCAGCACGGTGCCGCCGATCACCATCCACTCGTTGAAGCGGCCGTTGTCGTTGCCCTGGCCGATCATCGGGTAGAGCAGCCCGAGCCCGCCCAGCGGCAGCAGCAGCCGCCACCACAGCCGGCGGCGCGGGGGCTTGGCCGTACGGACCACACCGAGCGGTTCGATGACGACCCCGCGCAGCGCGAACAGGGTGACGAGGACGGCCGCGGCCGGTACGGCGACGGCGACCAGCGCGACGAGCGCGGGGGAGGGGTTGAGGTCGCTGGGGAAGACGCTGATGTTCCGTACCACCAGTATGCTCGCCGACTGCCTGGCCGCCACGAAGAAGACGGTGCCGAGCACCAGCCCGAGCAGCGCCCCCGCGAGGGCCTCACCGCCGGCGATCCGACGGGCCATTCGGCCGTCGGCGCCGACCAGCCTGAGCGCCGCGAGGCGCCGGTCCCGGCGCTCGCCGCCGAAGCGGACGGCCGCCGCGATGAACACACCGACCGGAAGCAGCAGCACCACGAAGATGATCATGATGAGCAGGATCAGGACCGGGTCCAGCTTGTCCGGCGTGCGGTTGGCGGAGGGTCCGAAGTAGTCGATGCGCTCGACGTAGCCGTTGGAGAGATGGTTCTCCAGGCCGGTGGCGCCCGCGTAGAAGGCGAGTTCGGCGGGTCCGATCAGTCCGGAGTTCTGGATCGTCCCGGTGATCCGGTAGGGGTAGCGCTCGCGCAGCAGCTTGCCGGAGTCGGACTCCAGCAGCTCCTTCAGCGCCGGCGAGGCGACCATCTCGCCCTTCGCCGGGAACTTCGCCACGCCCGGCGGCAGCGGCGCCTTCACCCCCTCGGGCTCCACGAACCGGCCGCGGATGTCCTTGCTGCGGAAGGACGTCTCCGCGTTGGCGATGATCAGCGTGTGGTCCGACTTCGGCAGCGTCTTCGCGCTGTACGTGAAGTCGTCCCGGTCGGTGCCCCGCTTGTCCCGGGCGGACAGTGCGCTCGGGATCGCCGTCGTGATCAGCAGCAGCGCCACCCCCAGTCCGACGCCCACAGCCGTCAGCACGGCCCGCGTCCACCCCTCACGCCCGCCCGCGAAGGCGAACCGCACCCCCATGGCCAGATCCCCGGCCCACCCCCGCAGAGTCATACGGCCCGCTCCATGTCCCGGGACTTGCCGTCCCGTACGACGATCTCGCGGTCCGAGTACGCGGCCACCCGTGCCTCGTGCGTGACGAGGACGACGGCGGCGTTGGTGGACCGGGCCGCGTCCGTGAGCAGCTCCATCACGCGCTCGCCGTTGAGCGAGTCGAGGGCGCCGGTGGGCTCGTCGGCGAACAGCACACGCGGGTCGGTGACCAGCGCCCGTGCCACGGCGACCCGTTGCCCCTGGCCGCCGGACACCTCGCCGGGCCGCTTCTTCCTCAGGTCGTCGACCTCCAGCCGCTCCATCCAGGTCAGCGCGGCCCGCTCGGCCTCCTTGCGGGAGGTGCCGTTGAGGCGGAGCGGAAGGGCGACGTTCTCGACGCACGTCAGCTCCGGCACCAGCTGCCCGAACTGGAACACGAACCCGAACTCGGAGCGCCTGAGCGCACTGCGCTCGGCGTCGCTCATGGTCGCCATCTCGCGACCGGCGTACATGATCGACCCCGAATCGGGCGTCACGATCCCCGCGAGACAGTGCAGCAGCGTCGACTTGCCGGACCCGGAGGGGCCCATCACGGCGACGACCTCACCGGGGTGGATGGAGAACTCGGCACCGTCCAGCGCGGTGGTCGGTCCGTACGACTTGCGCAGCTCGTCGGCGACGAGCAGAGAACCTGCGGGAGTCACTTGGCCACCGCCTCCGCGAGCTTGTCGAGGCGCGCGGCGGTGAGCTCCAGCCAGCGCAGGTCGGCCTCGAGATGGAACAGGGCGTGATCGCAGATGAGCTGGTCGGCCAGGTCCCCCCTCCGCTTCCGGTCGGTGAGGATCCGCATCATCCGCAGGTGCTCGGAGCGCTGCGTGTCGAGGATGTCGGCCGCGTTGCGGTGGGTGAGCAGTGCGAGGACGACCTTGGTGTACAGCGTGGACTGCAGATACGGCTCGGGCGCCTCCGGCGTCGCGAGCCACCGCTCCACGTCGGTGATCCCGGCGTCGGTGATGGCGTACCGCTTGCGCTCGGGCCCGCCGCCCGCCTCGATGCCGTCGACCTCGACGAGCCCGCTCTTCAGCAGACGGGACATCGTCGAATAGACCTGGCCGTAGTGCAGCGGCCGGTCGTGACCGAACTTCTCGTCGAAGGCCCGCTTCAGGTCGTAGCCGTGGCGGGGTCCGGACTCCAGGAGTCCCAGAAGGGTGTGACCGATGGACATGTCCACGACTCTACACATGGTGTATACGCCTTGTGTATACGCCCAGTGTTTAGATCATGGCGGGGGGTAGAGCTCGGTCACGGATTTGCAGGTGGGGGGCGATTGTCATGGTTCCGTAACGACTGCGCCGCTGACGCTGTCCGTCCGGCCCGTCCGGCCCGTCCGGCCCGTCCGGCCCGTCCGGCCCGTCCGGCCCGTCCGGCCTGTCCGGCGTTTGAGGACGAGGCCGTTCAGGTCGATGGGGGTCTGGGGGCGGAGCCCCCGGGCGGCCGCCCGCGACGGGGAATCGGCCCCGCCTCCCCGGGCAGGCGCCCCGCCTCCGCGAGAGCGCGCCGCAGCAAGAACTCGATCTGGGCGTTCGCGGAACGCAGTTCGTCCCCCGCCCACCGGGCAAGCGCCTCGTAGACGGACGGGTCCAACCGCAGCAGCACCTGCTTGCGCTGCTGCGGCCGACGCTGAGGGTCGGACCCTCCGGAGGGAACCGTCACTGGTAGAGGGTCCCGGTGTTGAGCACCGGCTGCGGCGCGCGGTCCCCGCACAGCACCACCATCAGGTTGGACACCATCGCCGCCTTCCGCTCCTCGTCCAGTTCCACGATGTCCTGCTCGGCGATCCGGGCGAGCGCGGCCTCGACCATCCCCACCGCCCCGTCCACGATCTGCCGCCGGGCCGCGACGACCGCCCCGGCCTGCTGCCGCTGAAGCATCGCCGAAGCGATCTCGGGAGCGTACGCGAGATGCGTGAAGCGCGACTCGATGATCTGCACGCCGGCCGCCTCCACGCGCGCGTGCAGCTCGGCGGCGAGCTTCTCGGTGATTTCCTCCGCGTTGCCGCGCAGGGAGAGCCCGCCCTCGTCGTGGGCGTCGTACGGGTACTCGATGGCGATGTGGCGCACGGCCGCCTCTGTCTGGGTGGCGACGAACTCGAGGTAGTTGTCCACCTCGAAGGTGGCCTGCGCGGTGTCCCGCACCTTCCACACCACGACCGCGGCGAGCTCGATGGGGTTTCCGTAGGCGTCGTTGACCTTGAGGACGGCGGTCTCGTGGTTGCGCACCCGCGTGGAGATCTTCGTGCGCGAGGTGAAGGGGTTCACCCAGCGCAGGCCGTCCTGCCGGATCGTCCCCCGATAGCGCCCGAAGAGCTGGACGACCCGGGCCTCGCCCGGCGCCACGGTGTTCAGTCCGCGCAGCGAGATCACCGCCGCGACGAGGACGACGGCACCGCCGGCCGCGAAGGCCGGATTCGCCTGCGCGGCCGCGAACAGGGCGCCGGCGACCAGGAGTCCGAGCAACCCGAGCAGCAGCGCGAGCGCGCCGCCGATGCTGTGCGCGGTGAACTCCCGGACGCGGGGCGCGGGCATCTCCGGTATGTCGGCTTCAGGAGTGGTGTCGTGTACGGCCATGGGTGGTCCCCCGTTGTCGTGGTGCGGTCCGGTCGGCATGCCCTCAAACGAAAGCAAACGTCTATCTAAGTGATATCACATTACCCCGCAGAGCAACCCTGAACCCTTCCCGGCCGTCGGTTCCATCGGAGCGGGTGCTGATTGTCACGTCCGCAAAAGAGCGGATCCACCGACCTTTGTCACATCTCCCGGTGTTAGCTTTCTGAGCTGACCTGTGCTGTGAACCTGTGTGGCAGATGAGCACACATGACCGAAGCGGAGCGGAACGGACCCATGGGACGAGCGGAAGAGAGACGAGCGCGACAGCGTGGTGGCCGCCGCGCGGCGCCCCCCACGCGCTCGTCGGGGACGGAGTCCTCCGAGGCCGAGCCCACCGTCATAGGCGGCCGGGCCGCGGCTCGCCGGGCGGCCCAGGGCAAGGGCAGGAGCAAGGGCAAGGGCAAGGGCAAGGGCAAGGCGGGCAAGGACGGCAGGAGCTTCATACGCCGGCTGTTCACCTGGAAGAAGATCGTCGGGACCTTCTTCGCGCTCTGTCTGCTCGGCATGGGCGCCTTCGTCGCGCTGTACATGATGATCAAGGTCCCCGAAGACGGCAACGGCGACGCGACGCTGCAGAGCAATGTCTACAAGTACAGCGACGGCAAGCTGCTGACCCGAGACGGCCAGAAGAACCGCGAGATCGTCGATCTGTCCAAGGTCCCCAAGCCCGTCCAGCACACCTTCGTCGCCGCCGAGAACAAGACCTTCTACGAGGACAACGGCGTCGACCTCAGGGGCACCGCCCGAGGCATCCTCAACACGCTCTCCGGCAAGGGCGCGCAGGGCGGTTCGACGATCACCCAGCAGTACGTCAAGAACTACTACCTGACGCAGAACCAGACCATCTCGCGCAAGCTGAAGGAACTGGTCATCTCGCTGAAGCTGGACCGGACGAAGACCAAGGACTTCATCCTCGCCGGCTACATCAACACCAGCTACTACGGCCGCGGCGCGTACGGCATCCAGGCCGCCGCGCAGGCCTACTACCACGTCGACGCCCAGAAGCTCTCGGTCCAGCAGGGGGCGTACCTCGCCGCGCTCCTCCAGGCGCCGAACCAGTACGACTGGGCGATCGCGTCCGCCACCGGCAAGCGGATGGTGCAGGCCCGCTGGAACTACGTCCTCGACAACATGGTCGAGAAGAACTGGCTGGACAAGACCAAGCGCGCGGAGATGACGTTCCCGACCCCCTTGGCGCCCAAGGCGGCGCCGGGCATGGGCGGGCAGACCGGCTACCTGGTGGACGCGGCCAACAACCAGCTGGCGAAGCGGCTGGTGGCCCAGGGCACCGCCGACAACTTCAACGACGCCATGACCATGGTCAAGGCCGGCGGCTGGACCATCACGCTCAACATCGACAAGAAGAAGCAGGCGGCACTGGAGAAGGCCGCCAAGACGCAGCTGAACAGCAAACTCGACCCGAAGAAGCGCTCGGTCGACGCGGACGTTCAGGCAGGTGCCGTGTCCGTCGACCCGAAGACGGGCGCGGTCGTCGCGATGTACGGCGGCAAGGACTACTACAAGCACTTCCGCAACAACGCGACCCGCACGGACTACCAGCCCGCCTCGACCTTCAAGCCGGTCATCCTCGCCGCCGCCCTGGACTCGGCCGCAGAGACGCAGAGCGGCAAGGCCATCGGCGCGAACACGATCTACGACGGCACCAGCAAGCGCCAGGTCGTGGACAGCAACGGCAACAAGGTGGGTTTCGCCCCGGAGAACGAGGACGACCAGAACTACGGTCCCATCACCGTCCAGACGGCGATGAACCAGTCCGTCAACTCCGTCTTCGCGCAGATGGGCGAGGACGTCGGCATGGACAAGGTGCTCAAGGTCGCGAGCCAGATGGGCATGGACACGGCCCACCTCAAGCCGGTGTCTGCACAGACCCTCGGCACCATGGGCGCGAGCCCGCTGCAGATGGCCGGGGTCTACGCGACCCTCGACAACCACGGCAAGCAGGTCACCCCGAGCATCATCAAGTCCGTGGAGAACAGCAGGCATTCGGTGACCCTGCCGAACCCGATCGGCGACCAGGTCATCAGCCCCGAGGCCGCCGACACGGTCACCTCGGTGCTGACCGGCGTGGTCGACGACGGTACGGCCAAGACGTCGGTCGAGGCCAACCCCAACCGTGACGGCCGCAAGGTCGCCGGCAAGACGGGTACGTCCGACGAGAACCGCTCTGCGTGGTTCACCGGCTACACGCCCGACCTGGTCACGTCGGTGGGCCTGTTCGGCGAGTCCAAGAAGACGGGTGCCCAGGTCTCGATGTACCACGCGGGCGGACTGCCCCGCGTCAACGGTGGTACGTTCCCGGCGCAGATCTGGGCGGCGTACATGTTCGGCGTCTCCAAGACGGGCTTGAAGTTCGACCTGAACACCACGCAGGGCGCGGCCGTCCAGCCGACCTGGACGCCGACGCCCAGCCAGACGCCGAGCCGGACGCCCAGCCAGTCACCGACCACGCAGAAGCCGTCTGCGACACCGTCGAAGACGCCGACGCAGACGCCGACCCAGACGCCCACGCAGACGCCGACGCAAACACCCACCCAGACGCCGACCCAGACCCCGACCAACCCGGCGGACCCGCTCAACCCGAACGACCAGTAGCAGCCGCCAAAAGCAGAGGGCGCCCGGCAACCGCCGGGCGCCCTCTGCGTGCCACGCTCAGCTCTGGTTCAGCTCGAACCAGACCACCTTCCCGGTGCTCAGCCGCGTCGCCCCCCACCGCCGGGCCAGCTTGTTCACCAGGTACAGCCCGCGACCGCCCTCGTCCGTCGCCCGTGCCTGCCGCAGCCGCGGCAACTGCGGTACGTCGTCGCCGACCTCGCAGCGCAGTACGTCGGTGCGCAGCAGTCGTAGCGTGACCGGGCGGGATGCGTAGCGGACGGCGTTCGTGACGACCTCGCTGACGAGGAGCTCCACGGAGTCGCTGAGGTCCTCCATGCCCCAGCGGGACAGTGCCCGCCGGGCCAGCCGCCGGGCGCGGCCGGGTGCCGCGTCCTCGGGCTCCAGGAACCAGTACGCCACGTCGCTCGGCGCGATCCCGTCGAAGCGGGCGGCGAGCAGCGCGATGTCGTCGTCCCGGTCGCCCGGGCCGAGCATGTCCAGGACCTCGTCGCAGAGCGCTTCCAGCGGCGGCGGATGGTCGGGGCCGGTCAGCTGTGCGGTCGCGGCGAGCTTCTCGCGCAGCTGCTCTATGCCGGTCCACACGTCCCGCAGCCGGGACTCGACCAGGCCGTCGGTGTACAGGAGGAGCGTCGCCCCGGCGGGTGCGTCCAGCTCCACGGCCTCGAAGTCGACGCCGCCCACACCGATCGGCGCCCCCGGCGGCACTCGCAGCACCTCGGCGCGGCCGCCCAGGTGCAGCAGGACCGGCGGCGGATGGCCGGCGTTGGCGATGGTGATGCGGTGCGAGACCGGGTCGTAGACGGCGTAGAGGCACGTCGCCATGCGGTCGGTGCCCAGACGCTGGGCCTGTTCGTCGAGGTGGTGCAGGACCTCCTGCGGGGGCAGGTCGAGACCGGCCAGGGTCTGGGCCGTGGTGCGCAGCTGGCCCATGATGGCCGCGGACGTCATGGAGTGGCCCATCACGTCACCCACCACCAGCGCGACCCGGCTGCCGGGCAGCGGGATGGCGTCGTACCAGTCGCCGCCCACCCGCGCGGTCTCGGCGGCCGGCAGATAACGGGACGCCAGCCGTACGCCGGTGGGCCGCGGGAGGGTCTCCGGCAGCATGGTGCGCTGCAGCTCGTCGGCGATGTAGGCCTCGCGGCCGTACAGCACCGCCTTGTCGATGCCGAGGGCGCTGTGCGTGGCGAGCTGGGCGGCGACCAGGAGGTCGTCCGCCTCGAAGGCCATGCGCTCGGGGCGGCGCAGGAAGAGCGCGGCGCCGATCACCCGGCGGCGGCCGCGCAGCGGGGCGAGGATCGCGCGCTGTCCGCCGGGTACGGCGAACTCGGTGCCGTCGCCCAGGAGTTCGGGCAGGGCGGCGCGTGCGGCGGGCGCGTCCGTGAAGACCGGGCGGACCCCGCGCAGCACCTCGGCGAGGGCGCTGCCCGGCCGTACCTCGCACAGTTCGGCGCCGACCGCGTCGAACCCCGTCATCTCCGGCGGCTCCGGCTGCAGGGCGGGCGAGAAGCCGCCCTCGGTGTCCCGCTCCGCGGGGATCCGGTCGGTGCGCCGCAGACGCAGCAGGAGCGGGCCGGTGGGCCGCTCGTCGCCGACGGGCAGCGGATCGCGCAGATAGACGAGGATCGCGTCGGAGAAGGTCGGCACGGTGGCCCGGCACAGGCCCATGACGATCTCGTCGAGGTCGATGCCGCGGGCGATCCGCCGGGTCGCGGCGCCGACGAACCGCAGCCGGTCGCCGTCCCGCCGCATCGGCGTGGGCTGTCCGGGCGTCGTCGTTCCCTGCCCGGTACGGCGCTCCGGGCCGCCGGCCCCCTGGGTCCCGTCCTGCTCGCCGCCCGGCTGGTCCGGGATCGTCTCGGGCACGGGGCGCGGGCGGTGCGTGCCGGGTTCCACGGCTTCTGCGGCGGCCGGCTGCGAGTGCTCCGGGCCGGTGGTGTCGGAGGGGGGCGAGACCGGGTCCTTTCCCTGGCTTCCTTTGCTGCACGGCGTGGCCGTACCCGGCGTCGACGGCGTCTCCCCGGTGCGCGCCTGTGCGGGTAAAGCGGCCGTGGGGGAGGGCGTCTGGGTGTGCAGGAGCGCCCCGCGGGGGTCCGCGGGGTCGGCGCCCGGCTGCGGGCGCTCGAAGGACATGGGGTGCTCCGTCACGCGTGTCGAATCCGTCCGTCCGGGGCTGCGCATCGCGAGCGCAGTTCGTCCCGCAGGAATCCCGATACCCGGAATACGTGTCCCCGGAACGGAATTCCCGCGTGGTCAGAGGCTGTTGTCGTACCACCGGCGAACCGTTCACGGTCCGTTCCGGTGTTGCCCTCGTACCCCTCGCTCACGTCCTGCCGCCCCTCGGTGACGATCGGTCAAGCCCAGCGCATGCTCCGGCAGTTGCGCCTGCCCACCCTTGCGGAGGACGATCCTACGGTTGTGTACCGGGGGCGCATCAAGAGTCTCACGAGGACACGTGCGCGGGCGTACGGTCCCAGTCCTCCGGCAAAGACGGTACAGCCCAGGACGGATCCGGGCGCCAGTGCTGCCAGCCGTCGCTGAACGGCGGGCCCCAGGCGCGGATCACCTCGACCGCGGACCGCCCCGCCCTGCGCACCTGTTCGGCGGCCGGCGCGTCCATCAGCCCGTCCTGCTGGGCCTGCGCGAACTCGTCCTCGTCACGCCAGTGCCAACTGCGATCCGGGTGCACGGAGATGTCGAGGAAGTGGTCCTCGGAGTCGACCCCGCCGTCCCAACGCACCAGCGGCGATTCGAGATTCACATACCAGTTCTTGAACTGCCAGCCCGGCTCCCAGAACAGCCACACCGACCAGGGCTCACCGGGGCGGGCCAGCTTCAGCACTCCGGTGCCGAACCAGTGGTCGAGCTGGACGGTACGGGGCTTGGTGTAGCGGGACTGGAGCGGCTCCACGTGCACCGGGGTGCCGTCGGCGAGGACGGGCTTCACGCACTCGGTGCCGGGTGCCAGCCAGACGGCGAGCAGTTCGTCGTCGTCCCGGACGACGGTGACCGGGCGGGCGATGTGGAAGCGCTCGCCCGCGTTCTCCCGGTAGCGCCACAGGACCTGTGTCCCGGGGGTCCAGAACCCCGTCCGCACCGCCGCAGCCGCGTCCGCTTCCGCTCTCATCGCTCCACCCTCTGCCATGAACAGATATTAGGTGCCCGGGGCATACGACGCTGCGGCGCGCGTCACGGTTCGCGACGGTGCGACGAATGGTTACGGATGTGTCATCCGCAGGACATCCAGCGCCTCGTCGAGCTGCTCCACCGTGAGGTCGCCGCGCTCCACGTACCCGCTCTCCAGGACGACTTGGCGGATCGTCTTCCGCTCCGCGAGGGCCTTCTTGGCGACCTTGGCGGCCTCCTCGTAGCCGATGTACTTGTTGAGCGGAGTGACCACGGAGGGTGAGGACTCGGCGTACTCGCGGGCCCGCTCCCGGTTCGCGGTGATGCCGTCCACGGTCCGGTCCGCGAGCAGCCGCGAGACGTTGGCGAGCAGCCGCACCGACTCCAGGACGTTCCTGGCGATGACCGGCAGCATCACATTGAGCTCGAAGTTGCCGGCGGCTCCGGCGGCGGCGACGGTGGCGTCGTTGCCGGTGACCTGCGCGGCGACCATGAGCACGGCCTCCGGGATGACCGGGTTGACCTTGCCGGGCATGATCGACGAACCGGGCTGGAGATCGGGAAGGTTGATCTCGGCGAGCCCGGTGCGCGGTCCGGAGGCGGCCCACCGCAGATCGTTGGCGATCTTGGTCAGCCCGACGGCGACCGTCCGCAGCTGTCCGCTGGTCTCGACGATCCCGTCCCGCGCCCCCTGCGCCTCGAAGTGGTTGCGCGCCTCGGTGAGCGGGAGCCCCGTGACGCGGGCGACCTCCTCGATGACGGCGGCGGAGAAGCCGGGCGGGGTGTTGATGCCGGTGCCGACCGCCGTCCCCCCGAGGGGCAGCTCGGCGAGCCGGGGGAGCGCGGCGTACAGCCGCTCGACGCCGTACCGGATCTGGGCCGCGTATCCGCCGAACTCCTGCCCCAGCGTCACCGGCGTGGCGTCCATCAGATGCGTCCGCCCGGACTTCACGACATCGGCGAACTCCTCGGACTTGCGGGTGAGGGCGTCGGCGAGGTGTTCCAGGGCGGGGATCAGGTCGCGGGTGACGGCGGCGGTGGCGGCGATGTGGATGGAGGAGGGGAAGACGTCGTTGGACGACTGGGAGGCGTTCACATGGTCGTTGGGGTGTACGTCCCTGCCGAGCCGCTCGGTCGCGAGGGTGGCGATGACCTCGTTGGTGTTCATGTTCGACGAGGTGCCGGAACCGGTCTGGAAGACGTCGATCGGGAAGTGCTCGTCCCAGTCCCCCCGGGCGACCTCCTCGGCCGCCTCCTGGATCGCCTCGGCGATGTCCTTGTCGAGCACCCCCAGCCGCGCGTTCACCTTTGCCGCGGCGCCCTTGATCCGGGCCAGGGCCTCGATGTGGGCGCGCTCGATGCGCTGGCCGGAGATCGGGAAGTTCTCGACGGCACGCTGCGTCTGGGCCCGCCACTTGGCGTCGGCGGGGACGCGGACCTCGCCCATGGAGTCGTGCTCGATGCGGTAGTCGCTCATGTCAGCTATAGCGATCGGAAGGGTGGGGATGTTCCGGACCTTGGGCCACGCGGAGGCTGCCGGCAGGGGTGGGGGTCGTCGTCAGCGGCCCGGAGTGCCGAACCGGCCGGTGCACACGGGCTTTTCGGCCACCTCGGCGCACGCCTGGGCCCCGCGCGGGTCCGGTGCGGCCAGCATCGGGCTGCTGTAGCCGTCCGACTTGTCGCCCTGGTACTCCGCGGACAACTCGTCCTCGCCCGACCTGATCGAGATCTCCCGCGCGCCGCCCGTCCGGGTGCGCAGCTCGGACCAGACCGTGGCGCAGGACGGTGAGAACCTCAGCAGCACCACCTCGGTGCCCCTGGCGACCCTGCTCTCGGTGCGTGCGTCCCGGGCACAGGTCTCGGAGGTGGGAAGTTCCCCCTGGCAGTCGCTGCCGTGGCAGGAGGCGGCCGTTCTGGGCGCCGCCGTGTGGCCGGGGTCCAGGACGTCCGTGGCGCCCGCGGTGACCGCCACGGTGGCGGCCATGGTGGCGAGGGCGACGACGGCGCGACTCGGCCGCGGGATGCGGCGGCGCCGCACGGCGGCGGGCGGCACGGACGGGACGGGCTGCCGCTTCGCGACGGTCGCCCCGTCGGCTTGCGCCCGTGCGGCGGAGTCCCAGAGGGCGAGCAGCGGGCCGGGGTCGGCGTCGGCGAGCCGCACGAGCGCCACGACCGCCGCCCGGGGCGGGAACTGGTCGCCGTTCAGATAGCGGTGCCAGGTCGACTTGCTGAACGGGGTGACACCGGCCAGTGCGGCCAGGCTCAGCCCCGTCCGCTGCTTGAGGGCACGCAGCCGCTCCGTCAGGAGCCGCCCGTCGTCCTGCGACGCGTCGGGCATCGGCTGCCTCTGGACCGTCACGTGGCTCTCCATCTCGCTCCCTCGCCATGCCGGGGTGACCGCCTTGATGTGTTCCCGGCGGCGGCGCCCGGCCATACCGCGATCACCGGAATATGAAGGGGAGTTGACTGAGTTGACCTGCGATTACGCCGACCGTGGGTGTGATCGGACGATTACCTGACGGCATCTCCCGGCAGGCTGGTGCGGCCTGCCGGGAGCTACGGGGGATCAGGACCGGTGCGGTCGGGGGACCGTCAGCACCAGCGGACGGTGCCGAGGTTCTGCACGTAGCGGGCGGAGACGTAGCCCCTGTGGTGGGCGAGCCGGTACCAACGGTGGTTGCCGCGGACGCCGGAGCCCCGCACCTTGCAGGTGATCGCCACGCTGGAGCCCACCGGCTGCGCACCGACGACGCGGTACCGGGTGCCCGGCCCGGACCGGACGTTCAGCGGCAGGCGGTGGGTGGCGACGTACCCCCAGCTGTGGCTCCTGACGATGTGCCGGATGCCGTGGATGTGCCGGATGTGCCGGATCTGCCGGTGGTGGCGGGTGGCACGGCCCTTCGCGTGGTGGCACTTCGGCGTCTTCGGCCTGGCGGGCAGCGTGGACGGCGCGGGGGCCGACTGCCACGCCGGCACGGAGATCTGCGGGGGAGTGGAGTTCAGGGCATGGGCCTGCGCGGCCGGCCCGGCGGAGGCGACGGCCGCCACCGGGAAGACGGCGACGACCGCGAACGCGGCCACAAGGCCGTTGCGCAGTGTGCGTCGAATCATGGGTTGTCCCTCCGAGATGACCAGCGGATCACGGGCTGTGACCCGGTCAGCACGGAGCGTTTCCGGCGAAGCTCACAAAGATGCCGTCCCGCGCGTTCCTGGGACGAACTGGGACGACACCCAGGCGTTACCGCAGCAGCACGACATACCGACGCCGTCCCGGGACTGTGTCTTCCAGCCCACCCGGCGGGCCTTGCACTCCCCACCGGGCGGGCCTTGCACCCCGCCCGGTGGGGTCTTCCACTCCGTCTGACGGGGCCTTGCACCTCGTCCGGCGGGGCCTTGCACCCAGTCCGGCGGGGTCTTCCGCCCCGTCCGGTGTTTGAGTCTTTCGGCGCGTGCGGCGTTTGAGTCTTTTCAGCCCGTCCGGCGTTTGAGGACGAGGCCGTTCAGGCCGATCGGGGTCCGGGGCGGAGCCCCGGAACGGGGTGCGGAGGCGGAGCTCCGCGGGGGGTGCGGGGGACGCGGTCCCCGCCGGGGTGCAGGGGCGGAGCCCCTGGCGGGGTCGAAGGGGCGGCAGCCCCTGGGGATGGGACGGGTAGGGGCGGCGGGGGCGAGATCCGTCCCCCGCCGCACCAGAGGCACTACGCCAGCCCGGGGCCCCGTACGGGAATCGAGGTGAACGTCGGAGCCGGGGCGGGATCCTGGAAGAAGTCGTTGCCCTTGTCGTCCACCACGATGAACGCCGGGAAGTCCTCCACCTCGATCTTCCAGACCGCCTCCATGCCGAGCTCCTCGTACTCGACGACCTCGACCTTCTTGATGCAGTCCTGGGCGAGCCGGGCGGCCGGGCCGCCGATGGAGCCGAGGTAGAAGCCGCCGTGCGCGTCGCACGCGTCAGTGACCTGCTTGGAGCGGTTGCCCTTGGCGAGCATCACCTTGGAGCCGCCCGCGGCCTGGAACTGCTCGACGTAGCTGTCCATGCGCCCGGCCGTGGTCGGACCGAAGGAACCGGACGCGTAACCCTCCGGCGTCTTCGCCGGGCCCGCGTAGTACACCGGGTGGTCCTTCAGGTACTGCGGCATCTCCTCACCCGCGTCGAGCCGCTCCTTGATCTTGGCGTGCGCGATGTCGCGGGCCACGACAAGGGGGCCGGTGAGCGAAAGGCGGGTCTTCACCGGGTACTTGGTGAGCTCGGCGAGGATGTCGTCCATCGGCTGGTTCAGGTCGATCTTGACGACGTCCGACGACTCGTCCAAGTGCTCGTCGGTCGTCTCCGGCAGGAACCGTGCCGGGTCGGTCTCCAGCTGCTCCAGGAAGACACCCTCAGCGGTGATCTTCGCGACGGCCTGCCGGTCGGCCGAGCAGGACACGGCGATCGCGACGGGGCAGGACGCACCGTGCCGCGGCAGCCGCACCACACGCACGTCGTGGCAGAAGTACTTGCCGCCGAACTGCGCACCGATCCCGATCTTCTGCGTCAGCTCGAAGACCTTCTGCTCCAGGTCCTTGTCGCGGAAGCCGTGACCGAGCTCCGAGCCCTCGGCCGGGATCTCGTCCAGGTAGTGCGCGGAGGCGTACTTGGCGGTCTTGAGCGCGTACTCGGCGGACGTACCGCCGACGACGATCGCCAGGTGGTACGGCGGGCAGGCGGCCGTACCCAGCGAACGGATCTTCTCCTCCAGGAACTTCATCATGGAGGCCTCGTTCAGAACGGCCTTCGTCTCCTGGTACAGGAAGGACTTGTTGGCGGAGCCGCCGCCCTTCGCCATGAACAGGAACTTGTACGCGCCGCCGTCGGTGGCGTACAGCTCGATCTGGGCCGGCAGGTTGGAGCCGGTGTTCTTCTCGTCCCACATGGTGAGCGGAGCCATCTGCGAGTAGCGCAGGTTGAGGTTCTTGTACGCCTCGTAGACGCCCCGGGACAGCGCCGCCTCGTCACCGCCCTCGGTGAGGACGTTCTGTCCGCGCTTGCCCATGACGATCGCCGTGCCGGTGTCCTGGCACATGGGGAGCACGCCCGCGGCCGCGATGTTCGCGTTCTTCAGCAGGTCCAGCGCCACGAACTTGTCGTTGCTCGACGCCTCGGGGTCGTCGATGATGCGCCGCAGCTGAGCCAGGTGCGCGGGCCGCAGGTAGTGCTGGATGTCGTGGATGGCCTCCTCCGCGAGCTTGCGCAGCGCCTCCGGCTCCACCTTGAGGAACGTCCGCCCGTCGGCCTCGAAGGTGGACACACCCTCGGAGGTCACCAGCCGGTACGGGGTGGTGTCCTCTCCCATGGGGAGCAGATCGGTGTACGCGAACTCAGGCATCTCAGCCCATTCCTCACTCGACAGACGGCGCCCGCCGTCATTGGCGGGCGCTCACCAGCGTAGAACCTGCCGCTGACACCGGACCTGTGAGGTAAGGCTCAGTTCGAGAACCGCATGGGTTTCCACAGGTCCCGATGAGGGGTAGTCGCGATCTATCGCGTTTCGGTACGCTGCTGTCGTGGACCTTCAGAAGAGCGACCGACACCAGGACACGGCACCGCGCGCCTCCGAACTGCGAGCCTCGGACGCCGACCGTGACCGCATCGCCGACATCCTGCGCGACGCCCTCGCCGAGGGGCGTCTGACGGCCGACGAGCACGCCGAGCGCGTCGAGGGCGTGCTGGCCGCCAAGACGGTCGGCGAACTGGACGTCTTCATACGGGACCTGCCCGTGGCCCACCAGCACCGCGCGGCCCCCGCCTTCGCCGCCGCCCCGAGCCGCCCCACGCTGGGCGCCATCCCGGCCGACCCGGACGACAACGTGGTGGCGGTGTTCAGCAGTGCCGTCCGCAAGGGCCGCTGGCGCGCGGGACGCCGTATCCATGCGTACGCGATCTTCGGCAGCGTGGAGATAGACCTCAGCGAGGCCCTCTTCGAGTATCAGCAGGTCGCGATCAAGACGTTCTCGCTCTGCGGCAGCGTCGAGGTCCGCGTCCCGGAGAACGTGTCGCTGCGCGGCACCGGCGGCGGTGTGCTCGGCAGCTTCGAGGTGGACAATCTCGACTCGACCGACCCGAACGCCCCGGTGGTCTATGTCGACGGCTGGGCCGTGATGGGCAGCGTCGAGGCGCGGCCGAAGCGGGGCAAGCTCGTCGCGGACATACTCGACCGCGTCCAGCACAAGGTCGACAAGAGTTTGCGCAAACACCTGAATCGTTGACGGTTGCGAATTCGGGCGCGCCCGCAAGGAATTGGTCCACCCGTGGTCGCGCGCCCGAGGCGCTGACGAGCACGCGAAATCCAGCGGTTCGGAACTCAGTGCATAGGCTCGCGCACAGCGGGTAGGCCTTGCTGCATCGTCGCTCGCTCGCGAAGCCGTCGTCAGGAGTAGACCGTGCTGCAACCGCCGCATTCGTCCCTGCAGGTAGCTGCCGTTCCGGCCCAGCGGGTGCCAGTGCGGGACAGGGACCAAGACGCTCCATGGCACACCGAGGCGGTGTGCCGGCGCGACGAGGCCGGCCTGTTCTTCGCACCTTCCAAGGAACCCACCGCCGCCCGGCTCTCCCGCGAGGAGGCGGCCAAGCGCGTCTGCGCCCGCTGTCCCGTCATGGTCGAGTGCCGCGAGCACGCGCTGCTGCAACCGGAGCCCTACGGCGTCTGGGGCGGCCTCACCGCCGCCGAACGCCGCGTGGTCCTCGCCAGGCGCCGCCGCCGAGACATGGAACTGAAGAAGGCGGCACAGGCCCAGGGCCGCATAGCGGCAGCGGGTTGACCGCCCCACGCACACACGCCGATGGGGCGCCCCCACCGCACCGGGGGCGCCCCATCGCTGTCATTGCTGCCGTGCGCTTCTTGGCTGAGCGGCACTGCAACGCCCTCAGGGGCGCGGGGCTGTACCGATGTGCGGCTCCGCCGCGTGGGTGCGACAAGCCACAACGGACCCGAACCCGCCAACGCGCCCGGCCCTTCGAGCCATGTGGCGGCTATTTGGCGCGATCAAAGTCAATCGCGCTATAGGCCCGCAGCTTGCTGAGCCGGTGCTCGGAGTTGATCTGCCGCACCGTCCCGGACTTCGACCGCATGACGATCGACTCGGTGGTCGCGGTCTCGGACCGGTACCGAACACCCCGCAGCAGTTCACCGTCCGTGATGCCGGTGGCGACGAAGAACACGTTGTCGCCGGCGACGAGGTCGTCGGTCATCAGCACCCGGTCGAGATCGTGCCCGGCGTCGATCGCGCGCGCCCGCTCCTCGTCGTCCTTCGGCCACAGCTTCCCCTGGATCGTGCCGCCGAGGCACTTCACCGCACAGGCCGAGATGATCCCCTCCGGCGTACCGCCGATACCCAGCAGCATGTCGACGCCGGTGCCCTCGCGCAGCGCGTAGATGGAACCCGCCACGTCACCGTCCGAGATCAGCTTGATGCGCGCACCGGCCTCCCGGATCTCCTTGATGATCCCTTCGTGGCGAGGCCGGTCGAGGATGACCACGGTCACGTCCTCCGGCGTGGACCGCTTCGCCTTGGCGACTCGCCGGATGTTCACCGACACGGGCGCGTTGATGTCGACGAAGTCCGCCGCCTCGGGCCCCGTGACCAGCTTGTCCATGTAGAAGACGGCGGACGGGTCGAACATCGACCCGCGGTCCGCGGCCGCCAGCACGGCGATCGCGTTCGGCATGCCCTTGGCCGTCAGGGTGGTGCCGTCGATCGGATCGACGGCGATGTCGCACTCGGGCCCGGTCCCGTCACCGACGCGCTCGCCGTTGAAGAGCATCGGGGCCTCGTCCTTCTCGCCCTCGCCGATGACGACAACGCCGTTCATCGACACGGTGGAGACGAGAGTCCGCATGGCGCGCACCGCGGCACCGTCGGCGCCGTTCTTGTCGCCCCGCCCGACCCAGCGGCCCGCGGCCATCGCGGCGGCTTCGGTCACCCGGACGAGTTCGAGGGCGAGGTTGCGGTCGGGAGCTTCGCTGGGGACTTCGAGCTCGGACGGCAAGTGATGATGCTCGGTCATCGAGGCGCACCTTTCTGATACGACGACGGCCGGATGAGGGTTCGACCCTCGACTCTATCGTCAGTCCGACAAAATGAGCAGGGGGCCCCACGGATGAGCGAGCCGGGCACCTGCGACGATAGGGGGCGTGGCAGGTTCGAACGGCAAGCAGAAGACGGTCCGGGACATGATCCTCTCCCTGGGCCTCATCGGGATCGCGGCGGCACTCATCTACGTTTTCATTCCGCACGACGACTCGCCTCCGGACGTTCCGCGGGTCGACTACCGCGTCGAACTGCTCACGGCGCGCCGCGCCGCTGCGTACCCGGTGGCCGCGCCCGAGGGCCTGTCCAAGGACTGGAAGGCGACCTCGGTCCGCTTCCAGGGCGACCAGTTCGACGCCTGGCACCTGGGCTTCCACACGCCCGACGGCCAGTACGTGCAGATCGAGCAGTCGACTCAGAAGCCGTCGACGTTCATCGACCAGGCCACCCAGGGGGCGGACGCGACGAAGGCCACGGAGGAGATCGGCGGCCGTACCTGGACCCGCTACACCGGCGGCCGCTACGACGCCCTTGTGCTCCCGGGCAAGGGTTCGACGACGGTGGTCGCGGGCACGGGCTCGTTCCAGCAGCTGACGGAGATGGCACAGGCGCTGAAGCTGGCGTAGACCTCCGCGTACGAGACCCCTACGAGACACGAGACGCGGACGCGCACGGAAAGGCCCCCGGCTTCGTCGCCGGGGGCCTTCGTCGTGCGGGGTCGCTCAGACCGTCGTGACGACCTGCTCGTAGTCCAGACGCGGGGAGCGCGGGAACCAGGCGTCCTCGCCCGGCTTGCCGATGTTGATGACCATCAGCGGGGTGTGGTCGTCGTCCAGGAACTCCTTCTGGACGCCCGCGAAGTCGAGGCCGGTCATCGGGCCGGCGGCGAGACCGGCGGCACGGACGCCGATGATGAAGTACGCGGCCTGCAGTGCGGCGTTCAGCGTGGCGGCACCCTCACGGGCCGGGCGCTCGGAGAAGAAGACGTCCTTGGCGGCCGGGAAGTGCGGGAAGAGGGTCGGCAGCTCCTCGTGGAACTCGTTGTCCGCGGAGAGGATCGCGACCAGCGGGGCCGTGGCGGTCTTGGGCTGGTTGCCCTCGGCCATGTGCTTGACCAGGCGCTCCCGGGCCTCGGCGGAGCGGACCAGGGTGATGCGCAGCGGAGTCTGGTTGAAGGCGGTCGGGCCGTACTTGACCAGGTCGTAGATCGCCTGGACCTGCTCGTCGGTCACCGGCTCGTCGGTGAAGGTGTTCGCGGTGCGGGCCTCACGGAAGAGCAGGTCCTGGGCGGCGGGGTCAAGAACGAGAGACATGCGGGAACTTCCTCGGGGTGGCGCCGGGATCCGATCCGGACCGCGGTCCGGATCGACTGACGAGACCGACGGTACGCGAAGGAACGTTCAAGGTTCAACAATAAACGGCGCGTGGTGATCCGCTTCACAGCGGACCGCCGCCACCGCTCCTTGTCGTGCGCTACTCGCCGTCGGCCTCTTCCGCGGCCTCTTCCTCCGCGAGTGCCGCATCCAGCCGGGCGCGCGCCCCGTCCAGCCAGCGACGGCACACCTTGGCCAGCTCCTCGCCCCGCTCCCAGAGCGCCAGGGACTCCTCCAGCGTCGTACCGCCTGCCTCAAGCCGTCGTACGACCTCGATCAGCTCGTCCCGTGCCTGCTCGTAGCCGAGCGCCTCATCCACCTTGCTGGTCATCCGCCCACCCTATGCATCGACTCGAACCGTGCCGCCTTCTCGGTGTTCTCAGGCCTTCTCAGTGCGCTCAGTGTTCTCATTCGGCCCGGACCACCGTGAACTCGCCCTCGGCCACCCGCGCCCGCAGCGTCTCGTCCGCCCCCACCTCGTCCGGGGCGCGGACGACATGCCCGTCGGCCTTCTGCAGCACGGCGTAACCGCGCTTCAGGGTGGCGGCGGGGGAGAGGGCCACCACGCGCGCGTGCGTGTGCGTCAGCTCGGAGGCGGCGCGGTCGAGGAGATGCCCGAGCGTGCGCCGCGAACGATCGACCAGCGAGACGACATGATCGGCTCGCTCGTCGATCATCCGGTGCGGATCCTCTATCGAGGGCCGGGCGAGCGCCTGGGCGAGCCCGCGCTCCTCCCGCTCGACGAGCGCCTCGACGCACCGCCGGGCCCGGTTCCGCAACTGCTGCACGCGCTCGTACTCCTCCCCGACATCCGGCACGACCTTCTTGGCGGCGTCGGTGGGGGTGGAGGCGCGCAGGTCGGCGACGTAGTCGAGGAGCGGATTGTCCGGCTCGTGCCCGATCGCGGACACGACCGGCGTACGGCATTCGGCGACGGCACGCACGAGCTGCTCGTCGGAGAACGGGAGGAGGTCCTCCACGCTCCCGCCCCCGCGCGCGACGATGATGACGTCCACCTCGCCGGCCTCGTCGAGCTCCTTGACGGCCTGCACGACCTGCGGGACGGCGTGCACGCCCTGCACGGCGACGTTGCGCACCTCGAAGCGGACAGCGGGCCAGCGGTGCCGGGCGTTCTCCAGGACGTCCCGCTCGGCGGCGGAGGCACGGCCGCAGACCAGCCCGATGAGCTGCGGCAGGAAGGGCAGGGCCTTCTTCCGCTCGGGCGCGAACAGCCCCTCGGCGGCGAGGGACTTCTTCAACTGCTCCAGCCGCGCGAGGAGTTCACCGACCCCCACGGGCCGTATCTCGGCGGCCCGCAGGGACAGCTGCCCCCGCGGCGCATACCACTCCGGCTTCGCGAGTACGACGACCCGCGCACCCTCGCTCACCACATCGGCGACGGCGTCGAAGACCTGCCGGTAGCAGGTGACGCTGACCGAGATGTCGTACGAGGGATCCCGCAGGGTCAGAAACACGACCCCGGCGCCGGGCCGCCGCGAGAGCTGAGTGATCTGCCCCTCGACCCAGACGGCCCCCAGCCGGTCGATCCACCCACCGATGAGCCGCGACACCTCACCGACGGGCAGGGGCGCTTCTGCGGACGTGTTGAGAGCCATGCGGCGAGCGTAACGGCCAAGACTGACAACTCCGGGCTGCGTCCTTCAGCCCGCCCGGCGTTTGAGGACGAGGCCGTTCAGGCCGAAAAGGGGGGTCTGGGGGCGCAGCCCCAGGGACGGGACGGGCAAGGGCGGCGGGGGCGAGAAGCACGCGATCTTCGACGCGGCGAACGCGGCCTTACGATGGACCGCATGACTGCTTCGCCTGGCCGCCGTGTCCTGCTCGCCGCCCCCCGTGGCTACTGCGCGGGTGTGGACCGCGCCGTGATCGCCGTCGAGAAAGCCCTGGAGCAGTACGGGGCTCCGATCTACGTCCGGCACGAGATCGTGCACAACAAGTACGTCGTGCAGACCCTGGAGAAGAAGGGCGCCATCTTCGTCGAGCGGACGGAGGAGGTCCCCGAGGGGAACATCGTGATGTTCTCCGCGCACGGTGTGGCCCCCGTCGTCCACGAGGAGGCCGCCCGCGGCAAGCTCGCCACCATCGACGCCACCTGCCCGCTCGTCACCAAGGTCCACAAGGAAGCCGTCCGCTTCGCGAACGAGGACTACGACATCCTCCTGATCGGGCACGAGGGCCACGAGGAGGTCATCGGCACCTCCGGCGAGGCCCCCGACCACATCACGCTGGTCGACGGCCCTGAGGACGTCGCCAAGGTCGAGGTCCGCGACGAGTCGAAGGTCGTCTGGCTCTCCCAGACCACGCTCTCCGTCGACGAGACCATGGAGACCGTCGACGCCCTGAAGGAGAAGTTCCCGCAGCTCATCTCCCCGCCCAGCGACGACATCTGCTACGCCACGCAGAACCGCCAGCTCGCTGTGAAGCAGATGGGCGCCGAGGCCGAGCTGGTGATCGTCGTCGGCTCCCGCAACTCCTCCAACTCCAAGCGGCTCGTCGAGGTCGCCAAGCTCGCGGGCTCGCGCGAGGCGTACCTCGTGGACTTCGCCGACGAGATCGACGAGGCCTGGCTGGAGGGCGTGTCCACGGTCGGGGTCACCTCCGGCGCCTCCGTCCCCGAGGTCCTGGTGGAGCAGGTCCTGGAGTGGCTCGCGCAGCGTGGCTTCGAGGACGTCGAGATCGTCAAGGCGGCCGAGGAGTCCATCACGTTCTCGCTGCCCAAGGAGCTCCGCCGGGACCTGCGCGACGAGGCGGCGGCGCTGATCGCGGAGCGAACCGGCACCTCGCCGGAGTGACTGTCAGTCGTCCGTCGTAACGTAGAGCCATGCAGATCTTCGGTGTGGACATCGGTGGATCCGGGATCAAGGGCGCCCCTGTGGACCTGGACAAGGGCGACCTGGCGGAGGAGCGCTGCAAAGTGCTCACTCCGCACCCGGCGACGCCCGACGGCGTGGCGGACGGCGTGAAGCAGGTCGTCGAGCACTTCGGCTGGACCGGCCCGGTCGGTCTCACCTTCCCCGGCGTGGTCACCGGCGGATCCACCATCCGTACGGCGGCCAACGTCGACAAGAGCTGGATCGACACCGACGCGCGCGCGTTGTTCAGCGACCGCCTGGGCGGCCTGCCGGTGACGGTGGTCAACGACGCGGACGCGGCGGGCGTCGCCGAGATGCACTTCGGCGCGGGCCGGGACCGCCGGGGCACGGTCATCCTGCTGACCTTCGGCACCGGCATCGGCAGTGCCCTGTTCGTCGACGGCACCCTGGTGCCCAACACCGAGCTGGGCCACCTGGAGCTGCACGGCCACGACGCGGAGAAGCGCGCCTCCAGCAAGGCCAAGGAGGACGGCGAGCTGACCTGGGAGCACTGGGCGCACCGCGTGCAGAAGTACCTCGCGCACGTCGAGATGCTGTTCTCACCCGAACTGATCGTCATCGGCGGCGGCGTCAGCCGTAAGTCCCAGAAGTTCCTGCCCTTCATCGAGGGCATCAAGGCGGAGATCGTCCCGGCGCAGCTGCAGAACAACGCAGGCATCGTCGGCGCGGCGATGCACGCCGCGGAGAGTTAGGACCGGGCTTCGGCCAGGCCCAGGCCTGCCCGGCGGATCACCTCGGCGTCGCGGGGTCCGGCACGCGCTCCCCACTGCCTCAAGGGCACAGGGGACCCCCATGCCCCCGCTCAGGATCGCCAGACGCGCCGCACCTTGTGGCCGACCTGAATCCGCCGGACAGGCGCTAGTACCGGGGCGGACGGCGGTCGCCGGTGCGATGGCGTCGCATCAGGGCGGCCTTCCGGCCCGTGACGATCAGGCCCGCGACGAGGGTTCCCCCGTACAGCCACCCGGCCTGGGTGGCCAGTGCCGTCACCAGGCCCATCAGCCGGCCGAGCAGCCCGCCGCTGCTGTCGGCCACCGGGAGCAGGCCCGCCGCGAAGGCGATCGGCACGACGACGGGTGCGGTCGCCAGGTCGCTCTTGCGCACCCAGGCCGCGGTCAGCAGGCACACCGGCAGGAACAGCACGCCGTACAGCGTCAGCGACGACCCGAACAGCAGCTGGTCGAGACAGCCGAGCGCGAACATCAGCGTCCCGCAGAACAGACCGCTGCCCAGCCCGGTCAGCCGCGGATTGGGCAGCCGCCGTACGGCCTCCACCAGCGGCGGACCGGGCTGCCGCGCCGCCGGGCGGGGCGCGGGGCGGCGCTGTCCGGCAGGTCGCGCACCACCACCCGCACCCCCACCGCTTCCGCCGCGCTTCGCCTGCGGGGGCAGCGGGGGCGTGCCCCGTCGCGTGCCGTTGTGCGGTGGTCCCGACCCGTGTTGCTCCACCGGACCAACTTAGGTCGGTTTATGTGTGCAATCGCCCCTCAGACACGCCGAGGGGCGGAGCCAGGCCATGCGTTCGACGGGGCGCCGGGGCGAGGACCGGTACGCCGTAGACTGGTGGATCGGCCCGCCCGTGCACCGAAGAAGGACCGGGCCCGCAGCCCCCAGTCCCCTGATGTCTCTCACGTACGGGAAGTCGCAACGTGTCGCTCACGATCGGAATCGTCGGTCTGCCGAATGTCGGCAAGTCGACCCTGTTCAACGCCCTGACCAAGAACGACGTGCTCGCGGCCAACTACCCGTTCGCCACGATCGAGCCCAACGTGGGCGTCGTCGGCGTCCCTGACGCTCGGCTGACGAAACTGGCCGAAATCTTCGGTTCGCAGCGCATCCTCCCGGCGACCGTCGACTTCGTCGACATCGCGGGCATCGTGAAGGGCGCGTCCGAGGGCGAGGGCCTGGGCAACAAGTTCCTCGCGAACATCCGTGAGTCCGACGCGATCTGCCAGGTCATCCGCGCCTTCAAGGACGAGAACGTCGTGCACGTCGACGGCAAGGTCTCGCCGAAGGACGACATCGAGACGATCAACACCGAGCTGATCCTCGCCGACCTCCAGACCATCGAGAAGGTCCTGCCGCGCCTCCAGAAGGAGTCGCGCATCAAGAAGGACGTGGCTCCGAAGGTGGCGGCGGTCGAGGCGGCGAAGGAGATCCTGGAGAAGGGCGACACGCTGTTCTCGGCGGGCATCGTCCAGGGCTCCGGCAACGAGGAGCTCCTCCACGACCTGCACCTGCTGACCACGAAGCCCTTCCTCTACGTCTTCAACGTCGACGAGGACGAGCTGGTCGACGAGGACTTCAAGGCCGAGCAGCGCGCCCTGGTCGCCCCCGCCGAGGCGATCTTCCTCAACGCCAAGCTGGAGGCGGACCTCGCCGAGCTCGACGAGGAGGACGCCATGGAGCTCCTGGAGTCCGTCGGCGCCGAGGAGCCGGGCCTCACCACCCTCGCCCGCGTGGGCTTCGACACCCTGGGCCTGCAGACCTACCTCACGGCCGGCCCCAAGGAATCCCGCGCCTGGACCATCAAGAAGGGCGCCACCGCCCCCGAGGCCGCCGGCGTCATCCACACCGACTTCCAGAAGGGCTTCATCAAGGCGGAGGTCATCTCCTTCGCGGACCTGGTGGAGACGGGCTCGGTCGCGGAGGCCCGCGCGAAGGGCAAGGCGCGGATGGAGGGCAAGGACTACGTGATGCAGGACGGGGACGTGGTGGAGTTCCGGTTCAACGTGTGAGCGGTCGGAAGGGGCCGGGCTCCGTGAGCCCGGCCCCTTCCGTCTTCCCGTGCCGATCTGGAGCCGGCTGCTACCTGCGCTTCGGCGGGGTGAGCTGGTCGAGATCCAGGCTGATCTCGAAGGGCACAGGCCGCTTCAGGGTGCCCCGGAAGATGCCGGCGGGCGCGTAGACGCCGGTCGGTTCGTCGAGTTCGTAGACGTGGACGACAGGAGCGTCGTCCTCTTCCTCGATGTGCCAATAGTGCGGGATCTTGGCTTCTGCGTATTTGTGCAGCTTCACCGTGCGGTCACGGTGGGCGGATTCCGGTGAGACGACCTCGATGACGAGCCGGACCTCTTCCGGCGCGTACCACGTCCGGTCCGGGTCGTAGGGTGCGGTCGTCACGAGCAGATCCGGCTCCGGCCGGTTTCGCTCGTCCAGACGGATCGTCATCTCCCGTTCGACCTCGAAACCGGCGGGCGCCACGGCCATGAGTGTGGTGGTGAGGGAGGTGACAAGGCGGCCGTGCCAGGACCGCTGGGGAGACATCATGAAGACAAGCGCTCCGTCGATCAGCTCGGTGTGGCGGGGTGCCTCGGGGAGGCGGTCCAGGTCCTCCGCGAACCAGCCTTCCTCGCGCGGCGGGCGCATCCAGTCGGGCAGTGCGGTCATGGCTAAACGGTAGCCGCTCGGCGAGGCCCGGGCCACGAGATCATCAACGGGTGACCGCCCCGGACCTGCCACGGGGCAGCGACCCTGTGTGCATACGGAGGGTCCAGGCGCTCACGCGGTCTCATTGCCGCCGGTCCGCTCCGTCACCTGTCGGCAAGCCTCCGCATACGCCCGTACCAGCGGTCTGCGGTCCCCCTTGCGCCAGGCCAGCACGTACCGGCTGGGCGCAAGTCCGCGCACCGGGCGGGTCACCACGCCGCCCAGCGTGATCAGCGGGACGTTGCCCGCCGCCACCAGGCAGACGCCGAGGCCCGCGACCAGGGCCTCGTAGGTCTCCTCCGTGCTGGCGATCTCCGCGCCGATGCGGGGGAGTCGCCCCTCGCGTTCCTCGGCCGCCAGCCAGTAGTCCCGTAGGGGGCCCGCGCTCTTCGGGAGGGCCAGGAAGGGCTCCTCGGCCAGGTCCGTGAAGTCGATCTCGGGGCGGGAGGCGAGCGGGTGGGTGTCGGGGAGGGCGACCAGGCGGGGTTCCTCGGCGACGACCGTCCAGGCGTAGCGGTCCTGGCCGGGCAGGGGCAGCCAGACGAAGGCCATGTCCGTTTCGGCGTCCGCCAGACCCGCGGTCGGGTCGTCCCAGCTCACCTGGCGCAGGCGGACGGCGGCCTCGGGATGCGCGGCCGTGAAGCGGGAGCGGATCGCGGGCAGCAGACCGCCGCGGCCGGGGCTGGTGCTCATGCCCACCACCAGCGTGCTGCGCTGCTCGGCCCGCGCCTCGGCAACCACGGACGCGCCCTGTGCCCATGCGTCCAGCACCCGCCGGGCGTGCGGCAGCAGCGCCGCGCCCGCCGCGGTGAGCGCCACGCCGTGCCGGTCGCGCCGCAGCAGCTCCACCCCCAACTGCCGCTCCAGCGCCCGGATCTGCTTGCTCAGCGCGGGCTGCGAGACGTACAACCGCTCGGCCGCGCGCGTGAAGTGCAGCTCCTCGGCGACCGTGACGAAGTACCGCAGGTCCCGCACATGAACGTCCGCCGTCATAACCATCGGTTGTCACCGTAGGTCTTGGACGGGCAACTCGCCACAGGAGCAGCCTGGTTCAGGAGTGCTCAGGGAGGCACTCGGAGCGTTGCTCGGAGAGGGTGGGTTCTCGTGAACAAGGTGTGGCTGATCACCGGTGCCAGCAGCGGACTCGGACGGGCCGTCGCCGAGGCCGCCGTCGCCGACGGCGACGTCGTGGTGGGCGCCGCGCGGCGGCCCGAGGGGCTGGACGACCTCGTGGACGACCATCCCGACCAGGTCGAGGCGCTGCGGCTCGATGTCGCGGACACGACGGCCGCCGAACCTGCCGTACGGGACGTGGTGGCGCGGCACGGACGCATCGACGTCCTGGTCAACAACGCAGGCCGCGGCCATGTCGGCGCCTTCGAGGAGACCACCGACGACGAACTGCGCGCCCTGTTCGACGTGCACGTCTTCGGCCCCGCCGCCCTGGTGCGCGCCGTACTGCCGTACATGCGCTCCCGGCGCTCGGGCGCCATCGTGCAGATGAGCAGCATGGGCGGGCAGACGTCCTATCCCGGCTTCTCGGCGTACAGCGGAACGAAGTTCGCCCTGGAGGGCATGTCCGAGGCGCTCGCGGGCGAGGTCGCCGAGTACGGCATCAAGGTCCTCGTCGTCGAACCGGGCGCCTTCCGTACGTCGCTGTACGAGGGGACGCAGGCCAGCGCCGACGGCGGGGCGTACGCCACCGTGGGCGGCACGCGCGCGATGGTCGACGCCGGCTTCGACGACCGGGCCGGCGACCCGGCCAAGGCGGCGGCGCTCATCCTGGCCGCGCTGGAGGCGGGACAGACCCCGCTGCGCCTGCCGCTCGGCGACGACGGCGTGAGTGCGGTCCTCGACCACCTCGACCAGGTGCGCGACGACGTCCTCGCCTGGGAGAAGCGCACCCGCCGCACGGGCTTCCGCGACTGACCGCCCGACCGGCCCTCAGATCCCGTCCACCCACGCCACGGTGAACGGCTCCTCGGGCACCCCCGGCCCCATCGGCCCGCCCTTGTCGAACTGCGAGCGGACGACCAGCAGCCGCCCGTGGGTGCGGGCGAGGGTGGTCGGGATCTGCAGCGCGGGGTCGGTGAACTGCCGCTCCAGGTGGGCCGAGATGCCGTCCGGGGACAGCCGCCAGCGGCTGAGGGTGTTGGTGGCGTTGTGCGCGGCCCACAGCGTGCCGTGCGCCAGCTCCAGGCCGTCGCCGTGCTTCAAGTCGCCGCCGTCCAGAGCGACTTGGCGTACGGATCCGGTGGCTGTGCCCACCCGGTACAGGCCGCCGCCCGTCATGTCGACGGCGAGCAGGTACCGCCCCGACGGGTCGGCGACTATGCCGTTGAGGAGGAGCCCCTCGGAGGGGGCCACGGCGCTCAGGTCGTAGGCGGCGTCGAGCGTCGCGCTGCCGCCGCGGGCGCGGGCCAGGTCGGCCGGGGTGACGCGGTAGACCACCGGGCGGGAGCTGTCGGTGAGGTAGGCCGCGCCGTCCGGCCCCAGCGCCAGGTCGTTGACGAAGGAGGGGCTGCTGCCGGGGACGGTGAAGCGTGCGAGCAGGGCACGGGTGCGCAGGTCGTAGACGTCCACCCCGGCGGTGGAGTCGATGACCCACAGCCGCCCGGCCCGGTCGGCCTTCAGGCCGTTGGCGGTGGTACGGCCGTCGGTGCCGGCCGGCAGGAAGACCTCGGCCGCACGGCTGCCGCGCACGGCCCGGTACACCGCACCCGTCGTGTACGAGCCGACATAGGCGTCCCCGGTGCGTGCGTCGAGCGCGATGCCTTCGGGGTAGGCGCGGTCCTCGGGGAGCGTGAAGGCGGTGCTGATGCGGGGTGCGGCGGCGGCACGGGCGGCCGTCGCGGGCAGCGCCACGGCGCCGGCCAGCGCGGCGGCGGTGGTCAGGAAGGTACGGCGGTGGATCGAACGGGACACGTCGGTGCCTCTCGTTTCGGGTCGGTTCGGTACTCACTCACTTGCGCATCTGAACGTAGATTAGAACTCTAATGCTCGTCAATGCATTAACTGACGGGTGCATGTTGATCGTCGAAAGAGGCCGCTACCATGCGGAGATGACGTCCATGCCCGTGTCCGAGCGCCTCGGCTCCCATCTCAAGCGGGCCGAACAGGCTCTCAGCGCGACCAAGGCCGCCGTCCTCAAACCGGCCGGTGTGACGGTGGCGCAGTACTCGGCGCTGCTCCACCTCTCCGAGAACCCCGGCATCTCGGCCGCGGCCCTGGCCCGCCTGTGCGGAGTCACCCCGCCGACGATGAACACGGTCCTGAACAACCTCCAGGACCGCGCCCTGATCGAACGCACCCCCCATGAGTGGCACAGGAACGTCCTGGAGACCCGCCTCACCGACGAGGGCCGCGCCGTCATGGCCGACGCGGACGCCCGCGCCGTACGCGTCGAACGGGCCCTGGCCGCCGAGTTCACGGACGAGGAACGCGCGGCACTGGTCGGGCTGCTGGGGCGGTGCGTGGAACTGCTGGAGACGGAGCGCGGGCGGGCATAACGGAGGTCTGGGGTCCTCTTTTCCTCACCGCACGCTTACCATGCGCCCAGTCGTACGTCAGTTCTGTACGCCAGTTCTGTGCGTCAGGCCTGTGCGTCAGTCTTCCGAAGCAGGAGCACGGCAGCCGTGTCCACACCCCCGCCTCCCGGGCCTGGGCCCCAGGAACCCCAAGGGCCGTACCCGCCGGGCCAGTACGCCCAGGGGCCCTACGCGGCTCCCGGGCCGTACCCGTACCAGCCCTGGGGGCAGGGCTACCGTCCGTACAACACTCCCGCCCCGGTCAACGGGGTCGCGATCGCCGCCCTGATCCTCGGCATCCTCTGCTTCGTTCCGGCCCTCGGGCTGCTGCTGGGGCTGGTCGCGCTGCGCCAGATCAGGAGGAGTGGCGAGCGGGGCAGGGCGATGGCCGTCACCGGTGCGGTGCTCTCCGGCCTCGGGCTCGTGCTGTGGGTGGCTGTGCCGGTCGGCGGTGCCGCCTTCGACGGCTGGGTGAAGGACACCGCACGCGACCACGGGAGCGCCTACTCCCTCACCAAGGGCGAGTGCTTCGACTCCCCGAGCGGATCCCTGGACGGCATGGCCTACGACGTCGACAAGGTGCCCTGCGCCGATCTGCACGACGCCGAGGTCTTCGCCTCCTTCCGGATGCCGGGCGGCGCCGAGTACCCCGGCGACGGCGAGGTCACGGACGCCGCCGACACCAGGTGCTACGCACTGCGCTACGGCTACGCCATGGACGTCTGGGCCGTGCCCGACGACGTCGACGTGTACTACCTGACGCCGAGCCGGCAGAGCTGGCGGTACGGCGACCGCGAGGTCACCTGTCTGTTCGGCAACACCGACGAGAAGGCCGGCCTGAAGGGCTCACTGCGCAACGACAGGCAGACCCTGGACACCGACCAGGCCGCCTATCTCCAGGCCGTCGACGTCGAGAACGCCGCCCTGGACCGGCAGCCCCCGGACAGCCCCGACGACGATCTGCGGGCCAGTCGCCAGTGGGCCGGACAGATGTCGGCCGCGCTCACCGAGGAGGCCCGGATGCTGCGCGAGCACCCGTGGCCGGCCGGCGCCAGGACGCCGGTCGCGAAGGTCGCCAAGGAGGTTGCGGCGCGACAGGAGGAATGGGCGCGCGCCGCCAAGGCCGCTGACGCGAACAGCTTCTACGAGCACTACGACCTCGTCATGGCGCTCTCGACACCCGACCGCGCCGTGACCGCCCGCAAGGCTCTGGGCCTGGCCGCCACCCCGCCCGAGACCCGGGACGGCGACGACGGCGGGGACGGCACCGGAGGCAGCTCCGAGTTCGAGGTGTGACCGCGGCTATAGCGGGGAGAAAGTGCCTGCGTAAAGCCCTCCGGGGGCACATGTCATCACATCGAGTGATTCTCTGGCCTTTGCTTGCACGGCACAACCTACGGTTGCCACGCTGTTGCTGTCTGTACAACCTGATGGGAGCGGCCAGTGACTTTCGGTGAGCAGCCGGCGTACCTGCGTGTCGCGGGTGATCTCCGCAAGAAGATCGTCAACGGTTCGCTGCCACCGCACACCCGACTGCCCTCACAGGCCAGGATCCGCGAGGAGTACGGCGTCTCGGACACCGTCGCGCTGGAGGCGCGCAAGGTGCTGATGGCGGAGGGCCTGGTCGAGGGCCGCTCCGGATCGGGGACATACGTCCGCGAGCGCCCGGTACCCCGCAGTGTGGCTCGCTCCGGGTTCCGCCCGGCCGGCGGGGCGACCCCCTTCCGCCAGGAGCAGGCCGACGGCGAGGGGCGCGGCACCTGGGAGTCCAGCAGCGCCCAGGCCGAGGCGAGCAGCTCCGTCGCGGAGCGGCTCGACATCAAGCCCGGCGACCGCGTGATGTGCACGAGGTACGTCTTCCGCGAGGCCGGCGAGGCGATGATGCTCTCCACCTCCTGGGAGCCCCTCGCGGTCACCGGCCGCACCCCCGTGATGCTCCCCGAGGAGGGCCCGCTCGGCGGCATGGGAGTCGTCGAGCGCATGGCGGCGATCGACGTGATCGTGGACAACGTCACTGAGGAGGTCGGCGCCCGCCCCGGCCTCGCCGAGGAACTGGTGACCCTCGGCGGCGTCCCGGGTCATGTCGTCCTGGTCATCCAGCGCACCTTCTTCGCCTCGGGCCGCCCCGTGGAGACGGCCGACGTGGTCATCCCGGCCGATCGCTACCGCGTGGCGTACCACCTCCCAGTGAAGTAGCGCACACCCTTACGGCAGTTGACTCCGCCGCCCTCTCCTCACGGCCTTCTCCGCGCGGCCTCGGAGCCCACCCGTCCGCCGGTGGAATCTGGCCGTTCTCGCAGGTCGCCCCATGCGTGCCCGGTATGCCGCTGACCGGATGCGTCGACGCCCGCGCGCGGCGCATTCGGGTCCGTGCGCCCCCCTCGCCCTGGCCGGTTGCGTACCTCTTTGTGAAAAGCCGTGTTCGCTGCGTAAAGGTAAGGCGTAGGCTCGGGCATATGCGGATTGCGGTTTCCTTAGAGGGTGGGGCACGGCGCCAACCGCGGGCGAGGAGCGGTCGGGCCGCGGTGGGAAGGAGCGGTGGGGCGCGATGAACGACAGCACGATCACGCTTCCCTGGCTCGTCATTCGGCAGGACGACAACGGCAATCAATACCGCGTGGGCCGGTACGCGACCCGGGCCGAGGCCCAGAGGATCGCGGACAGCCTCGACGACCGCGGACACAAGCAGCTGTACTGGGTCGAGCGCATAGGTCAGAACGGGCAGAGCGGAACAGTCACGGCCAACTGACTCCCGTAGGCTCCCGCGCATGACGGAACGGATCGTGGTGGTGGGCGCCGCCCTGTACGACGGTGACCGCCTGCTCGCGGCGCGCCGCAGCGCGCCTCCCGAACTCGCCGGCCGCTGGGAACTCCCCGGCGGCAAGGTCGAACCGGGCGAGACCCCCGACGCCGCCCTCGTGCGCGAACTGCACGAAGAACTCGGCGTGGACGCCGAGGCCGTGGCGCGCGTACCGGGCGAGTGGCCGCTGAAGCCGCCGTACGTCCTCCAGGTGTGGACGGCCCGCCTGCGCCCGGGCTCCCCGGACCCCAAGCCGCTTCAGGACCACGACGAACTGCGCTGGCTCACACCGGACGAGCTGTGGGATGTGCCATGGCTGGACCAGGACATCCCGGCGGTCCAAGAGTTGGCTGCCTCTGAGGGGTAGGGGCGAACCCCCACCCCCAGGGGCGCGGGGCTGTATTGATATGCGGCTCCGCCGCGTGGGCGCGACCAGCCACGACCCACCCGCAGCCGCCAGGCAACCCGCACCCCCGAGCTCATAGGCGCTCGGCGCCCCCAGCGGAGGGCGCCCCAGCGGAGCAAGCTCCCGCCGCAGGCGGTACTGCACGCTGGATATCGGGTATGTGCCCATTAACCCCACGAAACCGGACATGGGTGGGCTTCTGGCCTGGGAAGTGATCGGCGTGATCGACACAGAAGGCGACTGCGCCGAGTGGAGCTTCCCCGCGGAACCGGGAGCCGTCCGCAGCGCCCGCACCGCCGTCCGCGGCCAGCTGCGCACCTGGGAGCTCGACGCCCTCGGTGATCTCACGGCCCTGCTGGTCAGCGAGCTGGTGACCAACTCCCTGCGGCACGCCACCGGACCCATCGGCGTCCGCCTCGTACGGCCCGCAGGCCTCGAGGACGTCCTGCTGGTGGAGGTCTCCGACCCGCTCCCCGACCCGCCGCGCGAACGCGTCGCCCGCCCCGAGGACGAGAGCGGCCGCGGGCTGCAACTCGTGGCCCACTCCTCGCGCCGCTGGGGCACCCGGCCCGGCGAGGCGGGCAAGACGGTGTGGTTCGAACTCGCCCTGCCCGGCTGAGCCGGTTCCCGGACGGCCCCTTCGGGCGCTGTACGCGAACACCCGCCCTGTAGACCGTCTGGTTCAGGCCGGTGGCAGTGTCCGGCGCGCGTGATTCGAGGAGGTGTTGGCTGGTTAGAAGACTGGAAGTGTTGTCGCAGCCGGGACCGAAAACCGTCGGGACCGTGCTGTGATCGTGAACACCGTGTTGTGCGGCGCCGTAGTGCTGGATACTGCGGGCAGCCGCTCCCGGTGACCGGTGCCGGGCGCGGTGAGCTGGAGGGGACGGTTCGCGTGAGCGAGATACCAGCGAGGGCCACGGAGTCCGAGGACCCGTCGGACGGCGCGAGGGCGGAGGCCGCGGGTGATGCCGCGGCCGATGTGACGAGCGGGACGGCGGGCGGGACGGGCCTGTCCTCCTTCCATGGATCCGACGGATCCGACGGATCCCACGGGACCGACGGAACACCTCACGGTGACGCCATGTGGCAGAGCAGTCCGCCCGGCTCCATCTACGACTACATCAAGGTCGCGTCCTTCTCCATCGGCCCGGACGGGCTCGTCGACCAGTGGAGCCTGCGCGCCGAGCAGCTCTTCGGGATCCCCGCCGAGCGCGCGGTCGGCATGGACCCCATCGAGGCGTTCATCGACCCCGACCTGCGGGAGCAGGGGCAGCGCAAGATGGCCGAGATTCTCGACGGGCGGGAGTGGACCGGAGTGGTCCCCTTCCGGCAGCCCGGCGCGGCACCGGGGGAGAGCGGACGGGAGGGGCTCGCCGAGGTCTATGTGATGCCGACGCGGACCGAGGAGGGCGAGAAGGCCGCCGTCTGCATCGTCGTCGACGTACGCACCCTGCGCAGCATCGAGACCGACCTTGCCGCCTCGCAGTCGATTTTCGGTCAATCTCCTTTCGGCTTCCTGCTGATCGACCCCGACCTGCGGGTCCGCCGCGTCAACGAGCAGTTTGCGAACACCTTCGGCGGCACGCCCGACGACCACCGCGGCCGCGGTGTCCACGACTATCTGCAGCGGCCCGAGGCCGAGCGGGTCGCGGCGACCCTGCGCCGGGTCCTGGAGACCGGCAACTCCATCACGGACATGCACGTCACGGGCTTTGTGCCGGGTTCCGAGGACCGCCGGCACTGGTCCATCAACCTGTACCGCGTGCACAGCGGCTCCGGCCGCCCCATCGGCGTCGCATGGCTCGGAACCGACATCACCTCCCGCCGCGCCGCGGCCCGCGAGGCCGCTGCCGCGCGGCGCAATCTCGCCCTCCTCAACGAGGCAGGCGCTCGTATCGGCAACTCCCTCGACCTGGAGACAACGGCTCGGGAACTCCTCGACGTCGTCGTTCCCGGCTTCTGCGACCTCGCCACGGTCGACCTCTACCAGGGCCTGCTGGCGGGTGACGAGACCCCGCCGGGCCTCGCCGACGGCAGCGCGGAACTGCGCCGGGTCGCCTTCGCGAGTGCGGTCTCCGACGCACCGTTCGTCGGGGGTGGCGCACCGGTAGCCGTCGGCGCGGTCCACCACTACCCCTTCAACTCCCCCTGTGCGGACGCCCTGCGCACCGCCCGCACCCAGCTCGTCCCCGCCGAGGAGGGCGGCCTCGTCCAGTCCACGCTGGCCGTGCCGATGGTCGCCCACGACACCGTCGTAGGACTCGCCCAGTTCGCCCGTACGAAGGGCAGCGAGCCGTTCGGGGACCGGGACCGGGATCTGGCGGTGGAGCTCGCGGCGCGCGCCGCCGTCTGTATCGACAACGCGCGCCTGTACCGCCGTGAGCACGAACGCGCCCTGATACTGCAGCGCTCGCTGCTCCCGCCGGGCGACCCGGTCGCCTCCGGCCTGGACATCGCCTGCCGCTATCTGCCGGGCAACTCCTCCGCCGACCGCCCCAGCGAGGTCGGCGGCGACTGGTTCGACGTGATCGAACTGCCCGGCCACCGCACGGCGTTGGTCGTCGGGGACGTCATGGGCCGCGGCCTGCGCGCGGCCGTGGCGATGGGCGAACTCCGTTCGGCGGTCCGGACCCTCGCCCTCCTCGACCTGGAACCGGCGGAAGTGCTGAGCGCGTTGGACGAGATCGCCCGGGGCCTCGGCGCACCCGGCGGCGTCCAGCAGGCCACCCGCGCGGCCCGCCGCCCCCGCGAGGCGGACCTATCCGAGGTGTACCTCGCCACCTGCGTCTACGCGGTCTACGACTCCGTCACCCGCCGCTGCACCTTCGCCAACGCGGGCCATCTGCCGCCCGTGCTGGTCGAACCCGGCGAGGACGCGCTGATGCTCGACGTGCCGCCGGGCATGCCGCTCGGTGTCGGCGGGGAGCCCTTCGAGGAGGTCGAGGTCGAACTACCCGAAGGTGCACTGTTGGCGCTCTACACGGATGGACTGGTCGAATCGCGCGACCATCCGCTGGACGAGGGCCTCCAGGCGTTCGTCGGCGCGCTCACGGACCCCTCCGCACCCCTGGAGGACGTCTGCGACCAGGTCCTCAACACCCTCGACACCCACCACGGTGAGGACGACATCGCCCTGCTGATGGCCCGCGTCCAGGGCCTGCCCGTCGATTCCGTCGGCGACTGGACTCTGCCCCGCGAGCCGCGCAGCGTGGGCAGGGCCCGCGAGTACGCCCGCGGCCAGCTGCTGTCCTGGGACCTCGAACCCCTCGTCGACACAACGGAGTTGCTGGTCAGCGAGCTGGTCACCAACGCCCTGCGGTACGGCGAGGGCGAGATAAGACTGCGGCTCCTGCTGGACCGCACGCTGGTCTGCGAGGTCTGGGACTCGGGACTCGTCCAGCCCCGCCGCCGCCGGGCCCGCGACACCGACGAGGGCGGCCGGGGCCTGCAGCTCGTCGGCCTCCTGAGCGCGGCGTGGGGCTCCCGGCGGACGCCTCGCGGCAAGACCGTGTGGTTCGAACTGCCGTTGCCGGACGGGGAGACGGGGCTGGCGGATCCGGCGGAGGCGTTGCTGAGTCTGTTTTGAGCCGGGGGCGCCTATTGGGTGTGGGGTTTCTGTTGTCGGGCGACTGCAGGTGTGTTGTGGCTGGTCGCGCAGTTCCCCCCGCCCCTTTGGGGCGCGGTCCACTGGTCGCGTCCGCGCGGCGGAGCCGCATGTCGACACAGCCCCGCGCCCCTTCAGGGCGGGGTCGCGGCCCGGCGGGCCTGAGTGCGGGGTCCGCCGAAGCTTGATGGTGAGCCATCGCTCAGCAGCACCCCACCGAGGATCGCCCCCGCGGCGCCGGTCTCGTGCTCGGCAGCCCCGGCCGTCGGGCTGCCGTGCACCCGTACGTCCCGTTCGGCGAGTTCGCGTGCCCGGCGGGCCAGGGCGTCGGCGGTGAGCAGGTCCGAGGGCTCCTCGGTGAGCAGTCGCTCCGCCTCCGCCAGCCGGGTGCGCGCCGTGCTCCCGACGGCTCTCCGGTGTGTGGTGACGAAGGCGTCGGCGGCGGCCACGGCACTGCGCGCGACCAGCGACGCGGCGACCGACAGCACGCCGGCCCGGCCCACACCCACCGGCGCAAGCCCCCGCACGAGCAGCCGGAGGGCGTCGAGCGGGTCGTACGGCCCTGACGTCAGCTCTTCTCGTACGGCCGTCAGGACGAGGTCGGCGTGCGCGGCGCGGGCGTGCAGCTCACCGGCGGGGAGGTCCCCCGCGCCTGTCCGCGCGCCCGCGAGCTCCGCCTCCGCCCCGGTGAGGGCGGCCGGCACCAACCCCGCGGCCGAGGCCAGATCGGCGGCGAGCCGCTCGATGCCGGCCACGAACACCTCGGCCTGGGCTGTCGCGCCCTCGGCGGCCCGCAGATGACGTGCCGCATCCGCTGCCTCCCCCAGGTCGGCCGCCTGGCGAGCCTGGTTCAGCCGGGTCGTGGCGAACACCAGGCGGTCCTTGGCCTGTTCGGCATGCCCGGTGACGGCGTCGACCGCGGCGGACCCGTACCGCCCGGCGAGAGCGGCCAGTGTCGCCCCTGCGCCGCCCGTACGCGCGGCCAGCGCACGGAACCGGTCCTCCGCGACCTCCAGCGCCTCGCCCAGACCGTCCGCGCTCTCCAGCGCGCGCAGCAGGTCGAACCCCGCGGCTTCCGCGTCCAGCCGCCGCCCCGCCTCCTGGCACCGCCCGATCATCCCGGCGAGCGCATGCCGCCGGGACGTCTCGTCCTCCGGAACACCGTCGTCGTACTGCTGCCGCATCCGAAAGGCGGCGGACAGCTCGGCCTCGGCGTCCCGCACGGCCCGTACGAACGGCGCCACCGAGTCCGCCCCGGACCGCGCCTCGGCGAATGCGAGTTCCTCCAGGCTGGTGCGCACCCAGTCGTCGGCCTCGACCAGCAAGGCCCGTACCCGTTCGTCGAGTTCGGAGAGCGGCGGTGCGGCGGGTCCGGCGGGGGCCGGGCCACCACCGGGTGTCGTACGTGTCCGGGCGCGCCGTTTGCGCCGTACATAGCCGTACCCCGCGACCACGACCACCGCGCCCACCGCGACCAGCGGCAGCACCAGGTCGGCGGCCGACGTCTCGTCCTGCTCCGGCGCGGCGGCGCTCGCGGCGGCCGGGTGCGCGGGGGCGGCCGGAACCGCCACATCACTGCTGATCGTCATCCATGGCAACACCAGCCACACCACCGCGGCCAGCCCACCCACCACGGTGTGCAGCACTCGCACGGATATGTGAGCGGTGGCGCGCCGCGGCCGGCCCCGGATCAAAGGTGACGTCACATTTCGGAGCGTATGAGTAGGAATGCGGCCGCGCGAGCGGGGTGGGGCAGGGGTGGGGGAGGTGGGGCGCGATGGGACCGGATCGACGAGGGGGAGCGGGGATGGAGCGCGCGGGAAACGGGACGGGGGCCCACAAGGGCAGCGGCACGGAGGAAACCACCCTGGCGGACCCGCCGGCGACCACGCACACCCCCGCAGCCGCCGACGGCGAGGACGCCCCACTGGGGCCACCTGACGAAGCCGGGGCGGCAAAGCCGCCGTCCCGCCGATGGCGACGTCTGACCCTCGCCGTGGTCCTGGCCCTCCTCGTCCCCCTCCTCGCCGCCGAATCCGCCCTCCGCCTGAACTACACCGGCGACCCCGAGAAGGGCACGTACACCAGGAACCGCGACGCCATCTGGCTGGGCCACGCCTGGGTCGACGGTCGCAAGACCGACGCCGACGTCACAGCCCTCGCCGACCGCCTGAAAGCCACCGGCATCCACGACCTGTACGTCCACGCGGGCCCCCTGGAACACAACGGCACCCTCCCCAAGTCCGCGTACCCCAAGGCGAGTTGGCTCATAAACGTCCTGCACGGCCGAGCGCCGCGGCTCCGCGTCCAGGCCTGGCTGGGCGACGTACTGGCGACCGAGGGCCCGACGGGGATGCGTCTGGAGCGGCCGGCGACCCGCGCGGCCGTCGTCGCCTCCACCCGCGAGATCCTGGCGACGGGCTTCGACGGCGTCCACTTCGACCTGGAACCCCTCCACTCCGGCGACCGCGACTACCTGACCCTCCTCGACTCCCTCCGCTCCGTCACCCGCGCGCACCACGCCCTGCTGTCCGTCGCCGCGCACCAGATCGACCCGCTCCCCGGCTTCCACGCCTTCTGGGGCACGGTCGCCGGACACCCGAAGTGGTGGTCGCAGAGGTTCTTCGGGCAGGTCGCACGCAGGGTCGACCAGATCGCCGTGATGTCGTACGACACCATGCAGCCGCTGCAGAGCCTGTACGGCGGCTATGTCGCCCAGCAGACCTCGCTCGCCCTGGAGGTCACCCCGCCCTCCACCGACCTGCTGATGGGCCTGCCCTTCTACCACGAGAACCGGTTCGGCCACTGGAACCATGCCGAGACCGTCCCGGCTGCTGTCCGTGGCGTCCGTCTCGGCCTGTCCCGCACGGACGCGGACCGATCCCGCTTCGGCGTCGCGCTCTACGTCGACTTCGCGGCCACGGAGGCGGACTGGAGGGCGTACCGGGACGGCTGGGTTCGCTGAACCCGGCCGTCCCACCGCGGTCTACGACGTCCGCCGCCTGATCTTCGACCCCAGCCACACCAACGGGTCGTACTTGCGGTCGACCGCCCGTTCCTTCAAGGGGATCAGCGCATTGTCCGTGATCTTGATGCCCTCGGGGCAGACCTCGGTGCAGCACTTGGTGATGTTGCAGTAGCCGAGGCCGTGTTCGTCCTGAGCGGTCTTCTTGCGGTCGAGTCCGCCCTCGGCGGCGGCGTCCAGCGGATGCATGTCCAGCTCCGCCACCCGCATCAGGAAGCGGGGCCCCGCGAACGCCGTCTTGTTCTCCTCGTGGTCCCGCACGACATGGCAGGTGTCCTGGCACAGGAAGCACTCGATGCACTTGCGGAACTCCTGCGAGCGGTCCACGTCCTCCTGCATCATCCGGTACTCGCCGGGCCCCACACCCTCCGGCGGCACGAACGCCGGGACCTCGCGCGCCTTGGTGTAGTTGAACCCGACGTCGGTGACGAGATCCCGTACGACAGGGAAGGCACGCAGGGGCGTGACCGTGATCGTCTCCTCCTTCGTGAACACCGACATCCGCGTCATGCACATCAGCCGCGGCCGCCCGTTGATCTCGGCGGAGCACGAACCGCACTTGCCCGCCTTGCAGTTCCAGCGGACGGCCAGATCAGGGGCCTGGGTGGCCTGGAGGCGGTGGATGATGTCCAGGACCACCTCGCCCTCGTTGACTTCGACCTTGAAGCCCTCCAGGCCGCCGCTCTTGACATCGCCCCGCCAGACCTTGAAGCGGGCCTCGTAGCTGCTCACTCGTAGAGCTCCTCTTCGGCGAGGTACTTGACCAGCTCCTCCTTGTCGAAGAGGGCGAGCAGGTCGGCGCGGATGGGTTCGGTGGTCTCACGGGAGAGGGCGATCTGGCCCTGCACGGGGTCCGTCGCCGCCAGCCCGCCCGTGGGGTCGATCAGTTGGCACAGCAGGTTGATGTTGCGCCACTTGCGGTCCATCGTCGGATGGTCCTCGCGGGTGTGGCCGCCGCGCGACTCCGAGCGCTCCAGGGCCGCCCGGGCCACACACTCGCTGACCAGCAGCATGTTCCGCAGGTCCAGCGCGAGATGCCAGCCGGGGTTGAACTGGCGGTGCCCCTCGACACCGGCCCGGCGGGCCCGTACCCGCAGATCCGCCAGCTTCTCCAGTGCCTGTTCCATCTCGCCCTCGCGGCGGATGATGCCCACGAGGTCGTTCATGGTCTGCTGGAGTTCCTGGTGCAGGGTGTACGGGTTCTCCGGCGGGCGGCCGTCGTCCGCGCCGGGCGCCGGACCCTCGGCGGAGAAGGGGCGCAGTGCCTCCGCGGCCGCGGTGTCGACCTGGACGTCGTCGACGGCGGGGCGTTCGAAGGCCAGGGCCGCCGAGTACTCGGCCGCGTGCCAGCCCGCCCGGCGTCCGAACACCAGCAGGTCGGAGAGGGAGTTGCCGCCGAGGCGGTTGGAGCCGTGCATCCCGCCCGCGACCTCACCGGCCGCGAACAGGCCCGGCACCCCGCGTGCGGCGGCGGTGTCGGACTCGACCGCGACACCGCCCATCACGTAGTGACAGGTCGGTCCGACCTCCATCGCCTCCGCGGTGATGTCGACGTCCGCCAGCTCCTTGAACTGGTGGTACATGGATGGCAGTCGGCGCCGGATGACCTCGGCGGGCATACGCGTCGAGACGTCCAGGAAGACACCGCCGTGCGGGGAGCCGCGGCCCGCCTTCACCTCGGAGTTGATCGCGCGGGCGACCTCGTCACGGGGGAGCAGCTCCGGGGGGCGCCGGTTGTTGTCCGGGTCCTCGTACCAGCGGTCGCCCTCCTCCTCCGACTGCGCGTACTTCTCCTTGAAGACGTCGGGGATGTAGTCGAACATGAACCGCTTGCCCTCGGAGTTCCTGAGCACCCCGCCGTCGCCGCGGACCGACTCGGTGACGAGGATGCCTTTCACCGAAGGCGGCCAGACCATCCCGGTCGGATGGAACTGCACGAACTCCATGTTCAGCAGCGGCGCCCCGGCCAGCAGCGCGAGCGCGTGCCCGTCGCCCGTGTACTCCCACGAGTTCGACGTCACCTTGAAGGACTTGCCGATGCCGCCCGTCGCGATCACCACGGCAGGGGCTTCCAGGACGAAGAAACGGCCGGTCTCACGCTCGTAGGCGAAGACTCCGGAGACCCGGCTGCCGTCTTTCAGCACCCTCGTGACCGTGCACTCCTGGAAGACCTTCAGACGGGACTCGTAGTCACCTGTCTCGCGATGGTCCTCCTGCTGGAGGGAGACGATCTTCTGCTGGAGCGTGCGGATGAGTTCGAGCCCCGTACGGTCGCCGACGTGCGCGAGGCGCGGGTACTCGTGGCCGCCGAAGTTGCGCTGGGAGATCTTCCCTTCCTTCGTACGGTCGAAGAGGGCGCCCCAGGTCTCCAGCTCCCACACCCGGTCCGGGGCCTCCTGCGCGTGCAGCTCGGCCATCCGCCACTGGTTGAGGAACTTGCCGCCGCGCATGGTGTCGCGGAAGTGGACCTGCCAGTTGTCGTGCTCGTTGACATTGGCCATCGCCGCCGCGATGCCGCCCTCGGCCATCACCGTGTGCGCCTTGCCGAACAGCGACTTGCAGATGACTGCCGTACGTGCGCCTCGCTCGCGCGCCTCGATGGCGGCACGCAGTCCGGCGCCTCCGGCGCCGACCACGACCACGTCCCACTCCTGGCGGTCGACCACGGACATCAGAAGGCACCCCTCATCAGAAGAATCGCGGATCGTCGAAGGCGCCGGACGCCACCAGGTAGACGTAGAAGTCGGCGAGCGCCACGCTCACCAACGACGCCCAGGCGAGCAGCATGTGACGGGCGTTCAGCTTCCCCACGAACTGCCACGCCCGGTAGCGCACGGGATGCTTGGAGAAGTGTTTGAGCTTGCCGCCGACGATGTGCCGGCACGAGTGGCAGGAGATCGTGTACGCCCAGATCAGCGTGATGTTGACCAGGAACACCACGGTGCCGAGGCCCATGTGGCCCCAGTTCTCGTCCGTGTCGCGGAAGGACAGCACCGTGTCGTACGTCAGCACGCCCGCGACCAGGATCGCGGCGTAGAAGAAGTACCGGTGGATGTTCTGCAGGATCAGCGGGAAGCGGGTCTCACCGGTGTACTTCTTGTGCGGCTCGGCCACCGCGCAGGCCGGGGGCGAGGCCCAGAAGCCCCGGTAGTAGGCCTTGCGGTAGTAGTAGCAGGTCAGGCGGAAGCCGAGCGGGAAGATCAGGATGATGATGGCGGGGGAGATGCCCCACCAGCTTCCGAAGAGGTCGGCGTTCGGGCCCGACGGCATGTTCTTGCAGTTCTCCGCAAGACACGGCGAGTAGAACGGGGAGACATACGGCGCCGAGTAGTAGTCCGCGTTCGCGAAGGCCCGCCACGTCGAGTACACGATGAAGGCCAGCAACCCGGCCGCGGTGGCGGCCGGAGCCAGCCACCAGCGGTCGGTCCGCAGATGCGGGGCGTCGATCGCGGCGCGCGTACCGGTGCGTACACCGCCGCTGTTCAGATGTGGTTCCGTACCAGTGGCCAACTCATGACTCCGGTCGGGTTCAGGGGGCGTGGCGGTCGCGGGCGCCGAGTCCTTCGTCGTCCGTGTCGATCCACAGCGAGGGGTCGTACGGGGTGTCGGGAATGGTGACGAGTTCCGGCTTGCGCGGTGCGCTCGGACTCGACGCCGCCTCGCGCAGGAGCGCGACGCTCTCCCGCAGGTGATCGGCGTCGGCGCGGACGCGGCGCATGTCGAGGCCGCCGCTGCCCAACTGCTTCTCCAGGCGGCCGACCGACCGGGACAGGTCGTCCAGGCAGCGCTGCATTGTCGTCAGGTCGTCTTGCACGGACATGACGTGACCTCACTTCCATGGGCCGTCAGGCCCCAGGTGGCAACGTTCATGCGCCTGCGAGTGTTGCGCGTCACACCTGCCGGTGGGAAGGGATGTGCAGCGATTGGCGGATTGCACGCCTCCAGTGCACGCCTGCAAGCGCTCTGTGTGCGCCGGGGGCGCACATTGGGCCGTACGAGTGGGGTTGCCCGGCTGTGCCGCCGTGTCACCCCCGGTGGGCGAACCCTTTCCTCTTCAGTGGGGCCGTACATCTGATCAACTCCAAAATACGCCCAAATGTGAACAGACCCCCACCCGTGTCACCGGCTGGAGCGGCCTCGGAGGTAGCGAAGATGTCCCACCACGGGAGACTGAGGACCAGGCCCGGCGCGGTCGCGCGTTCGGTCGGCTTCCTCGCTGCGGGCGTGCTCGTGGTGCCCGTGCTCGCGGGCTGTGCCTCCGAGGACGCGGCGGGCAAGCCCCTTGCCGGGCCGGACATCGCGCCCGCCGGCCGGGACCTGGTGGCCGACGGCGGCACCCTGCGCTGGGCCGTGGACGACGTACCGGAGACCCTGAACACGTTCCAGTCGGACGCCGACGCGGTCACGAACCGCGTCGCGCAGGCCGTCCTCCCGTCCATGTACCGGCTGGACCCGAACGGGCGGCCGCAGCGCAACTCCGACTACCTGGAGTCCGCCAAGATCGTCCAGACCGAGCCCAAGCAGGTCGTGCTCTACAAGCTCGCCCAGCAGGCCGTCTGGAGCGACGGCCGCGAGATCGGCGCCGCCGACTTCGCCGCCCAGTGGCGCGCCCTGTCCGGCAAGGACACCGCGTACTGGACCGCCCGCAACGCCGGCTACGACCGCATCGAGAAGATCGAGCGCGGCGCGAACGACCTCGAGGTCAAGGTCACCTTCGCACGGCCGTACGCCGACTGGCAGTCCCTGTTCTCGCCGCTGTACCCCAAGGACGTCATGGGGACGCCGGACTCCTTCAACGACGGGGCGCGCAGGACCCTCAAGGTCACCGCCGGGCCCTTCGCCCTGAAGGCGGTCGACCACAGGAACAGCCAGGTCAGCCTGGTCCGCAACCCGCGCTGGTGGGGCCGGCCCGCCAAGCTCTCCGAGATCGACCTGATGGCCGTACCGCTCGACGAGCGGCCCGCCGCGCTGGCCGCCGGGAAGATCGACCTGGCCGAGATCGACCCGTCCGCCGCCCAGCGCCTCGACCCGGCCGGCAAGGCCAAGGGCTCCACCCCGCTGCAGGGTCCGGGCGCCCGGCGGGCCGCCGCCAAGGCCCTGCCCGCCGACGCCGAGGACCTGAGCGGTTTCGAGGTCCGCAAGTCGCTGGAGCCGGTCTACACCCAGCTCGCCCTCAACGGCGCCGAGGGCCCCCTCGCGGACGAGCGCGTCCGCCGCGCGGTGGCCCGCGCCCTCGACCGCAAGGCGCTCGCCGAGGCCGTCCTCAAACCGCTCGGGCTGCCCGCAGTGCCCGTCGGCAGCCATCTCGCGCTGTCCGGGCAGGCCGCCTACGCCGACAACAGCGGCGCGCTCGGCGGCCAGGACACCGGGGAGGCGCAGGCGCTGCTCGCGGACGCCGGGTGGGTGCGCGGCGGTCCGGTCAGGGAGGAGAAGAAGAAGCAGAAGGGTGAGAAGGCCGCCGGGGCCCAGGGCCGGAAGGCCGACGAGTCCGAGGACGGCGACGACGGGACGTACATCGTCGGCGAGGACGACAACGGCGGCGACAACAAGAGCGCCCACCACAAGGACCCCAAGGGCCACAGCAAGAAGGACGAGAAGGCCAAGGGCGGCGAGCACGCCGGCCGGCACCTCGCCGACGGCAAGTACGCCGGACAACACCCCCGGCACGGCGGCGCGCCCGGCGCCTACGCGCCCAAGGGCACCGCGGCCCCGGCCGGTGCCGCCGCCGGGATGCTGGCCAAGGACGGCAAGCCGCTCACCCTGCGTTTCGTGCTGCCGTCGGGACCCGGCTCGCAGGTCCTGCGGACCGTGGCCGACCGGATCGGCACCATGCTGCAGCGGGTCGGCATCGGCACCCGGATCACCAAGGTCTCCGACGAGAGCTACTTCAAGGACCACATCGCGTCCGGGGAGTTCGACCTCGCCCTGTACTCCTGGCCCGCGTCCGCCTTCCCGGCCACCGACGCCCGGCCCGTCTACGCCAAGCCGGTCCCGGCCGCCGACGGCTCCCTCGACGTCGAGCAGAACTACACCCGCGTCGGCACCGACCAGGTCGACCACCTCTTCGACCAGGCGGCCGCCACCCTCGACACCGACGAGAACCTCTCCCTGATCCGCAAGGCCGACTCCCGAATCTGGGCCGCCGCCGGCTCCATCCCGCTGTACCAGCGCCCCCAGCTGACGGCCGCGAGCAAGAACCTGGTGAACGCCGGGGCCTTCGGTTTCCAGACCCCGGTCTACGAGGACATGGGCTTCCTGAAGAAGGGGGCGAAGCCGTCGGGGAGTCCTGCATCGGACGGCTGACCGGTGCCGTAGCTCTGGGATCGCTCAAATCTCTTGTCCGGGTCCGCCCGGCGACCGCAGCATGAACCGACCATTGATCATGCGGCGGGCGCCGGGCGTCCGTGCGCGGGGGAACGGGGACGTCGGATGCGCGGCAGCACGCGGGAGACCTGGGCGGCCGGACTGGCCGTAGTGGCACTGATGGCGGGGCTCACGGGGTGCAGTGGGGGCGGAGACGGCGACGGCAAGGCGGCGGCCGTCAAGACCAGCGCCCCGGCCGTGGCGAAGGCCTGCGCGGGCGGCACCTTCACCTGGTCCGGCGTCAAGAAGACGGAGAAGCTGACCGGTTTCTCCGGGGTGCAGACGTTGGGCAAGGGCGGCGGCCCGCTGTCGGGTCCGCTCACGCGGGTGTACACCCCGCGGGTATCGGTGAAGGTCTCAGGGCCGGCCGTCTCCTCGGCGGAGGTCCTCTTCTCGCTGGGCAAGAAGGCCGGCGTGATCGAGTCGGACGCCCCCACCCTGGCGGAGGAGGGCGGCGACGCATCGGGCTTCACCGACGTGCACGCCAAGGCCCCGTCCCTCGACGGGGACAGCACCACGGTCGAGGGGGCCGGGGAGACCGTGAAGTACAAGGGGGTGCGCGAGGTCACGGGTGACTTCACCTACACGTGCCCGGGCGGTACGACAACCAAGGGGCATGCACGGAGCTGGCAGGAGGACATCACCGGCGTCCTGGACTGCCAGGAGAGTGTCGGCCACTCGGGCATCGCGCGTGAGGCCGCCCGGCACTCCTGCGAACCCGGCTCGCCGGCCACCCGGAACGCCTGACCCCGGCCGCCCGGCGAGCCGCCGCCGCGGCCGCCCCGTACCATGGTGTAAGGCCGTGGCGTGTTCAGCCCGGCAGGGTCCGCGTAACACAGACGTACGCGTCGGCCTTCCTCACACTCCAGGAGTACGCCTTCATGGCCACGCGCCACGACATCCGCAACGTCGCCATCGTCGCCCACGTCGACCACGGCAAGACGACCCTCGTCGACGCCATGCTGAAGCAGGCCGGTGCCTTCGCAGCGCACGCCGCCGAGTCGCTCGACGACCGAATGATGGACTCGAACGACCTGGAGCGTGAGAAGGGCATCACGATCCTGGCCAAGAACACGGCCGTGAAGTACCACCCCAAGGATGGCGGCGACGTCATCACCATCAACATCATCGACACCCCGGGCCACGCCGACTTCGGTGGCGAGGTCGAGCGCGGTCTGTCGATGGTGGACGCGGTGGTCCTGCTGGTCGACGCGTCCGAGGGCCCGCTGCCGCAGACCCGCTTCGTGCTGCGCAAGGCGCTCCAGCAGCGCCTGCCCGTCATCCTGTGCATCAACAAGACGGACCGCCCGGACTCCCGGATCGACGAGGTCGTCAACGAGACCTACGACCTCTTCCTCGACCTGGACGCGGACGAGGACCAGATCGAGTTCCCCATCGTGTACGCGTGTGCGCGTGACGGTGTCGCCTCGCTGACCAAGCCGGAGGACGGCACCGTCCCGGCCGACAGCACCAACCTGGAGCCGTTCTTCTCCACGATCCTGTCGCACGTCCCGGCTCCGGAGTACGACGAGACGGCCCCGCTCCAGGCGCACGTCACCAACCTGGACGCCGACAACTTCCTCGGCCGCATCGCGCTGCTCCGCGTCGAGCAGGGCGAGCTGCGCAAGGGCCAGACCGTCACGTGGATCAAGCGTGACGGCACGATGTCCAACGTGCGCATCACCGAGCTGCTGATGACCGAGGCGCTCACCCGCAAGCCCGCCGAGGTGGCCGGCCCGGGCGACATCTGTGCCGTCGCCGGTATCTCGGACATCATGATCGGCGAGACCCTCGCCGACCCCGAGAACCCGATCCCGCTGCCGCTGATCACGGTCGACGAGCCGGCGATCTCGATGACCATCGGTACGAACACCTCGCCGCTGGTCGGCCGTGGCGGTACCGGCAAGGGCGCCGACAACAAGGCCGCGGTCAAGGACCGCAAGGTCACCGCCCGTCAGGTCAAGGACCGCCTCGACCGCGAGCTGATCGGTAACGTCTCCCTCCGCGTGCTCGACACCGAGCGTCCCGACGCCTGGGAGGTCCAGGGCCGTGGTGAGCTGGCGCTCGCCATCCTGGTCGAGCAGATGCGCCGCGAGGGCTTCGAGCTGACCATCGGCAAGCCGCAGGTCGTCACGAAGGACGTCGACGGCAAGGTCTACGAGCCGGTCGAGCGCATGACGATCGACGTGCCCGAGGAGCACATGGGCGCCGTCACCCAGCTCATGGGCGTCCGCAAGGGCCGCATGGACAACATGTCCAACCACGGCTCGGGCTGGGTCCGCATGGAGTTCGTGGTCCCGTCCCGCGGTCTCATCGGCTTCCGTACCGAGTTCCTGACCCAGACCCGCGGCACGGGCATCGGCCACTCCATCCACGAGGGCCACGAGCCGTGGTTCGGCACGCTGACGACCCGCAACAACGGCTCCCTCGTCGCCGACCGCGCCGGTGCCGTCACCGCCTTCGCGATGACGAACCTTCAGGAGCGCGGCGTGCTCTTCGTCGAGCCGGGCACCGAGGTGTACGAGGGCATGATCGTCGGCGAGAACTCGCGCTCCGACGACATGGACGTGAACATCACCAAGGAGAAGAAGCTCACCAACATGCGGTCGTCCTCGGCCGACACGTTCGAGGCGATCGTCCCGCCGCGCAAGCTCTCCCTGGAGCAGTCGCTGGAGTTCTGCCGCGACGACGAGTGCGTGGAGGTGACCCCGGAGGCGGTCCGCATCCGCAAGGTGAACCTGGACGCCCGCGAGCGCGCGCGTGCGGCCAGCCGGGCCAAGCACGGCTGACCCACGCCGTTCCCCGAATGACCCGGGCACCCCGCAATGCGGGGTGCCCGGGTCCGTGTTGAGACGAGGGTAGGGAAAACCCTAGTTCTCGTTCCGGATCGGCAAAGGCCGCTCGGGCCCCACTAGGCTTCCGCCAGCGTGAGTCCTTTCCGACTCCTTTCCGACTCCTGTGCGAGCCGGCGAACGGCCTTGAGGCGCTGGCCCGTTGGCCGAAAGACGCCCCATGCACAGTGGCAGCGGATCCGCAAACGATTTTTCATGCCCCGGGCGTTCGGTATACGGACATGCGGGTCCGATAGATGTGTAACAAGTCCGTTTCGCAGGGATCTTTCGGCAAACCCTTTGTCCGGATTTTGGAAGATGTACGCGCTAGGTGTGATCGAACCGAGACCTTTTGAGTGTGGTTCGGCCATGGGACATGGCAGATAGTTAGGCGCGTAGAGCTCGAATCAACGGGTCAACACGCTGCAGGCGGCGTCGACTCACGAGCGCGGGGGCATCTGACCGTTTCAGGCACCGGTGACGGTGACGTGTCATGTGCCCCTCCATGTGGTGAACCAATGGACTCATGAGGAGGAGCCCCATGCGTGGTGCCAAGAGCGCCAAGTGGGTTGCAATAGCCGCCGTTGTGGCGCTGGGTGCGACGGCCTGTGGCGGTGGCGGGGACACCGGCAACTCGGGCAAGGGCAAGGGCGACGGTGTCGTCTCGGTCGAGATCGGACAGCCCCAGAACACGCTGGTCCCGTCGAACACGTACGAGACCGAGGGTGGCCAGGTCATCCACGCCCTGTTCGCCGGTCTGACGAAGATCGACCCGAGCAACAAGATCGTCAACGACGAGGCCCAGTCCATCACCACGAAGGACAACAAGGTCTGGACGATCAAGCTGAAGCCGGGGTACACCTTCCACAACGGCGAGCAGGTCACCGCGCAGTCCTACGTCGACGCCTGGAACTACGGCGCCGACCAGACCAACGCCCAGCAGACCAACGCTCTGTTCAGCCACATCCAGGGCTACTCGGACCTCAACCCGGGCGCGAAGAAGACCGTCAAGGTCCACACGATGTCCGGCCTGAAGGCGGTCGACGCCAACACGCTGCAGGTCACGCTGACGGCCCCGTTCTCGGCCTTCCCGACCCAGCTGTCGTTCACCGGCTTCGTGCCGCTGCCGAAGGCGTTCTTCAAGGACCCGAAGGGCTTCGGCAAGAAGCCGATCGGTAACGGTCCCTACGAGGCGAAGACGTCCTTCGTCGACAACGAGGGCATCAGCCTGACCAAGTACGCCAAGTTCCCCGACGCTTCCGCGTACAAGGTCAAGGGCATCAACTTCAAGGTCTACTCGAACCAGGACACCGCCTACAAGGACCTGGTCGCGGGCAACCTCGACGTCCTGCCGGTGATCCCCACCTCGGGTCTGGCCACGTACAAGAAGGACCTGCCGGGCCACACCATCGACGTCCCCGAGGGCGCGACCGGTTACATCGGCTTCCCGCTCAAGTACAACAAGGCCTTCGCGAAGCCGGAGATCCGCAAGGCCATCTCCATGTCCATCGACCGGGACATCATCTCCTCGAAGGTGTTCCTCGGTGCCCGCACCGCGGCCGACGACTACTACCCGCCGCTGATCGACGGCTACCGCAAGGGCGCCTGTGGCGAGGCCTGCACCTACAACCCGACCAAGGCGAAGCAGCTCTTCAAGCAGGCCGGCGGTCTGCCCGGCAACTCCCTTGAGATCGGCTACAACGCGGACGGCGACCACAAGGTCTGGGTCGAGGCCGTGGCCAACCAGATCCAGAAGGCCCTGGGCGTCAAGGTGACGGCCAAGCCGTTCGAGCAGTTCCAGTCCATCCTGAACGACCTGGACGCCAAGAAGTACCAGGGCGCCTTCCGTATGGGCTGGCAGATGGACTACCCGAACATGGAGGACTTCCTCCGTCCGATCTTCTCCAAGGACGCCATCGAGAACGGCTCGAACTACGCGGGCTACACCAACCCGGAGTTCGAGAAGCTGCTGAGCGCGGGCGACCAGGCGACCAGCCAGGCCGACGCCATCAAGAAGTACCAGGCCGCGGACGACGTCCTGCTGAAGGACCTGCCGTACATCCCGGTGTACTTCTACCGACTGAACTCGGGCTTCAGCAACAAGATCAGCTCGATGAACCTCATCGCTCACCAGATCGACTGGACGAGCGTCAAGCTCGCCTGAGCGAGGCAGAGAACCGCGTCCGCGACGTGAAGTAGCGGACCACGGGGTGGGCAGGGGGAGCCGCCGGAGCAAGACGGCTTCCCCACCCACCCTCTTCGCCGTTGGGTCCGCCCGGCGAGTGCCCTCCCCCAGGGCGCCGGAGCGGGCCAGCATTCCTTGGAGAACCAATGGGCCGATTCGTCGTGCGCCGTGTGCTGCAGGCGATCCCTGTACTGATAGGCGTCACGTTCCTCATCTACTGCCTGGTCTTCCTGCTGCCGGGCGATCCGATCCGGGCCCTGATGGGCGAGAAGCAGGACCCCCACCTGGCTTTGGTGCTGCGCGCGCGGTACCACCTCGACGACCCGCTGGTGCTGCAGTACTGGCACTACATCAGCGGCGTCTTCCAAGGCGACCTGGGCACCACCTACACCGGCCGGTCGATCAGCGACATCGTCGCCCAGCGCTTCCCGATCACGCTGAAGCTGTCGCTGACGGCGTTCGGCTTCGAGGCGGTCATCGGCATCCTGGCCGGTATCCTCTCGGCGCTGAAGCGTGGGAAGTTCCTGGACAACGTGGTCTTCATCGCCACGCTGTTCCTGATCTCGATCCCGGTGTTCGTGCTCGGCAACGTCCTCCAGCTCGAACTGGGCGTCAAGTTCAAGCTGACGCCGGTCGCGGGCATCGAGGACGGCTGGCCCGCCAGCTATGTGCTGCCCGGCCTGGTGCTGGCGGCCACGTCGATGGCGTACATCGCCCGGCTGACCCGGACCAGCATGATCGAGTCGGTCCGCTCGGACTACGTCCGTACGGCCATCGCCAAGGGCCTGCCGCGCCGCCGTGTCATCGGCGTCCACGCGCTGCGCAACTCCCTCATCCCCGTTGTCACCTTCCTCGGCATGGACCTCGGTTCGCTGATGGGTGGTGCCATCATCACGGAGCGGGTCTTCAACCTCCCCGGCATCGGCGGTCAGTTGGCCCAGTCCGTCTCCCTGCGCGAGGGGCCCGTCGTCGTGGGTCTGGTCACCATGCTCATCCTGATCTACCTGGTGGCCAACCTCGTCGTCGACGTCCTCTACGCCGTGCTCGACCCGAGGATCCGCTATGAGTGAACAGATCATCGAACGGCCCGTGCCCGCCGACGGCCCCACGGCCAAGGCGCCGGATCCGGACGGCAAGCCGGAGCGCGTCGCCAGCCTGTGGCGCGACGGCTGGATGGACCTGCGCAAGCGGCCGATGTTCCTCATCTCGGCCTTCATCATCGTGGGCCTGCTGGTGCTGGCCGTCGTGCCCGGCCTGTTCACCGCACGCTCGCCGTTCAGCGACGGCTTCTGCGACCTCACGAACTCGATGACCGGTCCGGGCAGCGGCCACTGGTTCGGCTACGACGTCCAGGGCTGCGACATCTACACCCGTACGGTGTGGGGCACCCGCAACTCGATCATCGTCGGCGTGGTCTCCACCATTCTGACAACGCTGCTCGGCGGCGTCATCGGCATCCTGGCCGGCCTGACGGGCGGCTGGATCGACTCGCTGGTCTCCCGCTTCGCGGAGGTCTTCTACGCGCTGCCGATCCTCATCGGCGGTCTGCTGATCATGTCGATGGTCGGCAGCAGCAACGTGTGGACCGTCTCCCTGGTGCTGTCGGTCCTCGGCTGGCCGCAGGTCTTCCGGATCATGCGCGGCGAGGTCATCGGCAACAAGTACAACGACTACGTCGCCGCCGCCCGGGCGCTCGGCGCGGGCCCCCTGCGGATCGCCTTCCGGCACATCCTGCCCAACACGCTCGCCCCGATCGTGGTCATCTCCACGATGAACCTGGGTGTCTACATCGCCACCGAGGCGGCGCTGTCCTACCTGGGCATCGGCGTGCAGTCCCCGAGCATCTCCTGGGGCCTGATGATCAATGACGCCCAGGACCGCTGGCTCACCTCGCCGCACGCCCTGCTGTTCCCGGCCGGCGCGCTGAGCCTGTGTGTGCTCGCGTTCATCATGCTCGGCGACGTGGTCCGCGACGCCTTCGACCCCAAGCTGCGCTGAGGAGGGCGTAACTCATGACCATCATCGAGGACGCCGTCCCCGCTGCCCGCGGCGCCGGCGACGACCAGACGCCCCTGCTCGAAGTGCGCGACCTGCACGTCGAGTTCCACACCCGGGAGGGTGTGGCCAAGGCGGTCAACGGCGTCAACTACACCGTCCGGCCGGGCGAGACGCTCGCCGTGCTCGGCGAGTCCGGATCCGGCAAGTCGGTCACCGCACAGGCGATCATGGGCATCCTGGACATGCCGCCTGCCCGCATCCCGCAGGGCGAGATCCTCTTCCGCGGCAAGGACATGCTGAAGATGTCCGGTGAGGAGCGGAGGAAGATCCGCGGCGCCGAGATCGCCATGATCTTCCAGGACGCGCTCTCCTCGCTCAACCCGGTGCTGACCGTGGGCTACCAGCTCGGCGAGATGTTCCGGGTGCACCGGGGCATGTCCCGCAAGGAGGCCAAGGCCAAGGCGATCGAGCTGATGGACCGGGTGAAGATCCCGGCCGCGGCGGCGCGGGTGAACGACTACCCGCACCAGTTCTCGGGCGGTATGCGCCAGCGCATCATGATCGCCATGGCGCTCGCCCTGGAGCCCGACCTGATCATCGCCGACGAGCCGACCACCGCGCTCGACGTGACGGTCCAGGCCCAGGTCATGGACCTGCTCGCGGAGCTCAAGGCCGAGTTCAACATGGGCCTGATCCTGATCACCCACGACCTCGGCGTGGTCGCCGACGTCGCGGACAAGATCGCGGTGATGTACGCGGGCCGGATCGTCGAGACCGCCCCGGTGCACGAGCTCTACAAGAAGCCCGCCCACCCCTACACCCGGGGTCTGCTCGACTCCATCCCGCGCCTGGACCAGAAGGGCCAGGAGCTGTACGCGATCAAGGGCCTGCCGCCCAACCTGCTGCGGATCCCGGACGGCTGCGCCTTCAACCCGCGCTGCCCCAAGGCGCAGGACGTGTGCCGCACGGACATCCCGAAGCTCGCCCAGCTCACCGGTGACGAGGGCCGGGAACTGGTCGGCCGCGGCAGCGCGTGCCACTTCTGGAAGGAGACCCTCAATGGCTGAGCCCACGGCTCCGGACGCGGCCAAGACCCCGAACACCGCCCCGGTGGACAAGGTCGAGGCAGCCACCGAGGAGGCCGCCATCGCCGCCATCGAGGCCCCGGTGGAGCGCGGTGAGCCGATCCTTCAGGTGCGCAACCTGGTGAAGCACTTCCCGCTCACCCAGGGCATCCTGTTCAAGCGTCAGATCGGCGCGGTCAAAGCGGTCGACGGTGTCTCCTTCGACCTCTACCAGGGCGAGACCCTGGGCATCGTCGGCGAGTCCGGCTGTGGCAAGTCCACCGTCGCCAAGCTGCTGATGAACCTCGAACGGGTCACCGCCGGTGAGGTGTTCTACAAGGGCCAGGACATCACCAAACTGTCCGGCCGCGCCCTGAAGGCGGTGCGCCGGAACATCCAGATGGTGTTCCAGGACCCGTACACCTCGCTCAACCCGCGCATGACGGTCGGCGACATCATCGGCGAACCCTTCGAGATCCACCCCGACGTGGCCCCGAAGGGCGACCGGCGCCGCAAGGTGCAGGAGCTGCTGGAGGTCGTCGGTCTCAACCCGGAGCACATCAACCGCTATCCGCACCAGTTCTCCGGCGGTCAGCGCCAGCGCATCGGCATCGCCCGCGGCCTCGCGCTCAACCCGGAGATCATCATCTGCGACGAGCCGGTGTCGGCACTGGACGTGTCCGTCCAGGCGCAGGTCATCAACCTGATGGAGGGGCTGCAGGACGAGTTCAACCTCTCCTACATCTTCATCGCGCACGACCTGTCCATCGTGCGGCACATCTCGGACCGGGTCGGTGTGATGTACCTCGGCAAGATGGCCGAGATCGGCACCGACGAGCAGATCTACGAGCACCCGACGCACCCCTACACCCAGGCGCTGCTGTCGGCGGTTCCGGTGCCGGACCCGGAGGCCCGCGAGCACCGCGAGCGGATCATCCTCACCGGCGACGTGCCCTCTCCGGCCAACCCGCCCTCGGGCTGCCGCTTCCGCACCCGCTGCTGGAAGGCCGAGGACAAGTGCGCCGAGGAGGTCCCGCTGCTCGCGGTTCCCGAGCGCTTCAAGGCCTCGGACTCCCCGGCGGCCCACGAGTCGGCCTGCCACTTCGCGGAGGAGAAGGACGTCGTGGGCGCTGTCTGACGCCTTTTCACGACTCGGCCGCCTCCCGCGCCCTTACTGGGCGCGGGAAGCGGCCTTTTCGTAGGCCCTCACGCGTAGGCCTATTTGCAGGGCCCTACTTGTATTCGAGGCCCCAGACGTTGCTGTTCTTCGTCACCGGGGCCGTGAACCACTTGGTCCACACCGTCTGGGTCTTGCAGGCCCCGCTCTGGTTGACGACTATCCACTTCTGGGCCTTGAACTTCTTGGCCTCGTGGAACAGACGCATGCGGACCAGGGTCTTGCCCGCCTTGTCCTTGGGGTGCAGCGTGTAGGTCCAGCCCTCGGAGTGCGACCAACTCTTGCCCACGGTCACGCTGAACGACGTACTGGCCTTTGCGAAGATCGCCCCGGCCTCGGCCTCGACGCCCGCGGTGCCACTGGCAGTCCAGGTTCCCGTTGCGTGCTGGTCGTAGCTGATGTCGGCGCGGGTGTCGGGGACCCAGTCGCTGGCGAGGTTGGTCCCCGGGTACACCGTGGACTTGTTGCTGATCGTGTAGCCCTTGTGGCCCGCGTCCGAGCACCCCATGGGAGCGGCGGACGCGGAAGAGGTCCCGGCTGCCAGGCCGCCGACCAGAAGGGCGGATGTGAGTCCGGCGGCGATTGCGTGGTTCATGTGAACTATTTCCTTCGAGTAGGTTTTCTTAGGTGCACTTGCCACTTGAATGCCTTTCAGGCATCAAGTTGTCTTTGGTAGGTGACGTTCCGTGCGGAGGATTCCGCTGCGATAGGCGAAAGCGCGATAGGCGAAAGCGCGATAGAGAAAGGTGGATCGTCAGTGAGGGTTCACGCTTCGGGTCGGATGAGGCCTGGCCGGACTCCGGGTGCCGAATCGGCTGAATCATCGTGAGCCGTGCAAGTCGCGTCCACCGCAAGCGCTTTCGGGGCGTGTCATCGTGGACGACGGCCTGCTGGGGGCGTTTCACGGGCTGCGGGACTTGGGCGAGGGCCCGTCACGGGGGCAGGGAGGCCGCGGAGTCAGGCGCCGACCTCTGCCCGGGCGCAATGGCATGCCATCTCTGCCTCCGCCCCCGGCCCCGGAGTCGGCAGGTCCTCCCTCCGGCGCACCTCCGCCATCCTCGCCCGCCCCGCCTCTCGGCCCACCGGACTCGCGTGCGGTCGGCCCTCATGGTGACCAGTGCATCGATCAACGCGTAGTCCGGAAGACGATGAGCACGGACATTCAGCTTCACCGGAACCGCTCAGGCCAGGTCAGTTCCCCTGCGTCCCACCGGATTCCCGCAGTACCGAGAGCCATCGGGTGCCGTGCTCGACGACGATCCGCGCCTGGCGGTGGTCGATGGTGCCCGTGTACGTGTCGACGGTTTGGCCCTCGGGGCCCGTGGCCGCACCCTGTGACGTCAGGCCACAGCCGGAGAGCGCCTCGTGCAGCCCGGACAGGGCGGTGTTGAGTTCACGCTGGGCGTCGTTGTCGGTGTATTCGGTGTAGCTGTGACGCGCCTTGGCCCCCCGGTCTCCCAGGTAGGACCTGCGGTAGATCCATTGGCCGCTCGACTTCTGCAGGACCTGTTCCACCGCCAAGCACTCTCCCACCGATCCGAGGGTCAAGCCATCGCTGCCCTCCTCGGTCGCCCGCCAGTGCCACTGCCCGTACAACGGCAGCGCCTTGGGCGCCTTCAGCCACACCATCCCGTCCTTCTGATACGTCGTGCTTCCCCCCGGGGTCGACTGAGAGGGGGCCGACTGCGAGGCGGTCGGTGCCTTCGCCGGGCGCGTCTCGTGCGTACCGCTTCCCGGCAGGACGGCCAAGGTCACCGCCCCCGCCACCGCGACAACGGCTGCGGCCACGGCGCCGGACCGCCGGCGGGCGAGCCGCCGGTCACCCCTAGCGCGCAGCTCAGCCGCGGAGGGCATGTGCAACGCGACCTCGTCCAGCAGTTCCTCGACCTCAGCCATGACTGGCCACCCCCTCGGCGATGAAAGTGGAATCGCTCTCGGCGAGCCGCTCGCCGAGGATCTTGCGGGCCCGGCTGAGCCGGGTGCGTACGGCACCGTTGGAGGCGCCGGTCTCCCGCGCGACCTGCTCCACCGGCAGGTCCAGGAGATGGTGCAGGACGACTGCCTGCCGCTGGTCGGGGGTCAGTTCGCGCATTGCGGCCACCAACGCCACACGGTCGCCGGAGAGTTCGGGCACATCCGGCTGCGGGCCATGCCGGAAGTGAGCCAGCAGCCGCCCCTTGGTCCGCCGCCAGGTGCTGATCGCGAGTCTCATCGCCACCGTGCGCACCCACGGCAGTGGATCACCCTCACGCGTGAGCTTCGCCCAGCGTTGCCATGCGCGTACGTATGCCTCCTGCACCGCGTCCTCAGCCTCAGCCAGGTCGCCGGTGATCGCATAGACCACGGCGACCATGCGTTTGGCGGTGGCGGAGTAGAAGGCGTCGAATTCCTCCGGCTGCGCCGGCATCCCCGTCCCCCGTCTGTCGAGCACGTACCCGTGCTGCCTGCCTGCTTCTGTCTTGAACACGCTCGGGGCCGGTGGGATGTTACGCGGAATCCGCACGTATCTGAGTCCGAGTTCGACTCACGGGGGCGCTGCGACCAGCTCCGCCTCGAACCCATCCTTTTGCTCCGGGTATGCGGAGTAGTGGTCAAGGCCGCCGGCCTATGGGAGGTGATCTGGGAACGGAACGGTCCAGCCGTCGATGACCGCCAGGACCTGGGTGGCATCGACCGCAAGGCCCTCTTCGTCGAGTACGTCCTCGGGGATCACCACGGCGTCGGGTCGCCGCATGCGTCCGATTGCCGGGTGCTCGATCTCGGGGCCGTTCTCGCAGATGTAGCCGGGGTGGGTGGCGGGAAGCTGGGCGTTGAGCTGGTTCCGGATGCGGCGGACTGTGCCCGCATGGCGTTTCGAGGGACTCATCATCGCGAGGAACGGTCCGGAAGGGCCGATCTCGACATTCCACGCCCCTTCAAGGCGCTCGGCGTATGCGGTGAGCTCCTCGGCGATCGCGCGCATCTTCGCGTAGTCCCTACCCGAGCGTAGCGAGCCGGCCGTGGTCAGACAGCAGTCCGCGCCCGCGCCCAATGACAAGCCACCTGGCCCCCGCCACCCCCGCCCAGCACCTCCAGATCCTGGTTCCGGCAGGCGTCCGCCACCCCCGCCCGTTCCGCCTCCCCGCTCGCCAGCACCTGACAGCGAGCATGGAACCGGCACCCGGACGGAATGCGGGACGGATCCGGCGGCTCGCCGGTCAGTACCACCGGGTCGCCCCCGGCCTCCGGCAGCACCGACAGCAGCGCCTGGGTGTACGGGTGGCGAGGAGCCGTCAGGACCTGCTCCACCTCGCCCGTCTCCACGATCCGGCCCAGGTACATCACCGCGACCCGGTCGGCGATGTTCCAGGCCAGGCCCAGGTCGTGGGTGACCACCAGGGCGGACAGGCCCAGTTCGGTGCGCAGGCGCAGCAGGAGGGCGAGGATCTCGCCGCGTACGGAGGCGTCGAGGGAGGCGACCGGCTCGTCGGCGACGATGAGTTCGGGTTCGAGGACAAGTGCGCCCGCGATGACGACGCGCTGGCGCTGGCCGCCGGACAGTTCGTGCGGGTAGCGGAGGAAGAAGCGCTCGGGCGGTCGTAGCCCCGCGTGGGCGAGGGCCTCGGCGACGGCGGCCCGTTCGTTGCCCGTACGGCCGTGGATCCGCAGGCCCTCGGCGACCGCGTCGTACACCGTGTGCCGGGGGTTGAGGGAGCCGGTCGGATCCTGCAGTACGAGCTGAACGCGTCGGCGGTACGCCTTCAGCGCCCGGGAGGAGTACTCCAGGGGCTTCCCGGCGAACGTGATCCGTCCTGCGGCCGGCCTCACCAGGCCGAGCAGCGAACGCGCCAGCGTCGTCTTGCCGCAGCCCGACTCGCCGACCAGCGCCACGATCTCTCCGGCCCGGATGTCCAGTTCGACCCCGTCGACGGCCCGGGCCGCTGGGGCGCCGTGCCGCCCGGGAAAGATCACGTGCAGGTCCTGGGCGCTGAGCAGGGGCGGTGAGGAGGCGGGCGTCGTCATGTGGTGCTCCTCGCGTCCTCGGTCGGGCCGGCCGGGGGCGGGGCCGCTGCCCCGACGTGCACACACGCAGCCCACCGCCCCTGCCCCGCGTCCCTCAGCCGCTGGTCCTCGACGGTGCACTCGTCCAGGGCGACCGGGCAGCGCGGGTGGAAGGTGCATCCGGAGGGCAGCGCGGCGGGATCGGGCGGGTCGCCGGGCAGGCCGCTCGGAGCGAACCGGGAGGCCGTGTCGCCGATGCGCGGGAAGGCCGCCGAGAGGGCCTTGGCGTACGGGTGCCGGGCGTCCTCGTAGACCTGCCGGGCGGGCCCCTCCTCGACGACCCGGCCCGCGTACATCACCGCCAGCCGGTCGCAGGTGTCGGCCAGCACCGCCAGGTCGTGGCTGATCATGATCAGGCCCACGTCCTGCTCGGCGACTAGCTGTTCGATCAGCCGCAGGATCTGTGCCTGGATCATCACGTCCAGGGCGGTGGTCGGTTCGTCGGCGATGACCAGCTGGGGGTCGCAGGCCAGCGCCATGGCGATCATGACGCGCTGGCGCTGGCCGCCGGACAGCTCGTGCGGGTACGCCGACGCGCGTGCCGCGGGCAGGCCCACCTGCTCCAGCAGCTCACCGGCCCGCTTGCGCGCAGCGGCCGCCGTCGCGCCGCGGTGCAGCAGGATCGGCTCGGCGATCTGGTCGCCGACGCGGTGCACGGGGTTGAGCGAGTGCATCGCCCCCTGGAAGACGATCGAGGCGCTCGCCCAGCGCACCGCCCGCACCTGCCCCCACCGCATGGCCAGGACGTCCTCGCCGTTCAGCAGGATCCGCCCGGACACCCGGGCCCCGGCCGGCAACAGCCTGAGCAGCGCGAGCGCCAGCGTGGACTTCCCGCACCCCGACTCGCCCGCGATGCCGAGCTTCTGCCCCGCCGCCAGCGACAGATCCACGCCCCGGACCGCGGCCGCTCCACCGGCGTACGTCACTTCGAGGTCCTGTACCTCCAGCAGCGTCAACGGGCCACCCCCAGCCTGGGGTTGAGGACGGACTCCACCGCGCGGCCGCACAGCGTGAACGTCAGCGCGACGACCGCGATCGCGATGCCCGGTGGCACCAGGTACCACCAGTCGCCGGAGCTGACCGCACCGGCCTCGCGTGCGTCCTGAAGCAGGCCGCCCCAGGAGATGACCGTGGGGTCACCGAGGCCGAGGAAGGCCAGTGTCGCCTCGGCGAGTACGGAGGAGGAGATCATCAGGGTCGTCTGGGCGAGGACCAGCGGCATCACGTTGGGCAGGACATGGCGGGTCATGACGTGCCAGTGGCCGCCGCCCAGCGCCTTCGCCCGTTCGATGTACGGCCGGGACTCCACCGCCAGCGTCTGGGCGCGCACCAGGCGGGCCGTCGTCGGCCAGGACGTGACGCCGATCGCGAGGATCACTGTGCCCAGGGAGCGGGACATCACGGTGGCCAGCGCGATGGCGAGAACCAGCGCCGGCATCACGAGGAACCAGTCGGTGATGCGCATCAGGATCGTCGCGTACGGCCCCCGGAAGTGCCCTGCGGTGATCCCGACGACCGTGCCGATCACCACCGACAGCACCGCCGCGAGCAGCCCGACCAGCAGCGAGACCCGGGAGCCCCACACCACCAGGCCCAGCAGATCGCGCCCGAACCGGTCGGTGCCCAGCGGGAATTCACCGCTCGGTGGCTGGAGGGGACTGCCCGGCGCGTCGGTGACGCCGGCCACGTCCGAGCCGACCGTCAACGGTGCCGTCAGTGCGGCCAGCGCGAACAGTGCGAGCGCCGCCAGGCCGACCAGTCCGGCGCGGTGTGTGCGGTACTGCTGCCAGAACCGCACGGCGGAGCGGCGGCGGCGCTGCCAGGCCAGTCGGCGAGGGGTCTCCTGCACCGGTGCGGTCGTCATCGGCCCACCCGGGGGTCGAGCAGCGGGTACACCAGGTCGGCCAGAGTGTTCATGACGATCACCGCCGAGGCGAAGAAGAGGAACAGGCCCTGGACGAGGGGCAGGTCAGGGACGCTCAGTGCCTGGTAGAACAGTCCGCCCAGGCCCGGCCAGGAGAAGACCGTCTCGACCAGGATGACGCCCGCGACCGTCCGGCCGAGGTTGACGAAGACCAGGGTGACCGTTGGCAGCAGCGCGTTCGGCACGGCGTGCCGGCGCCGCACGAGGTCGTCCCTGAGGCCCTTGGCGCGGGCGGTCGTCAGATAGTCGCTGCCCATCTCGTCGAGCAGTGCCGAGCGCGTGACCAGCAGCGTCTGGCCGTACTCGACCGCGACCAGGGTGAGGACGGGGAGTACGAGGTGATGGGCGACATCTAGGACGTAGGCGAAGCCCTCCTTGCCGCCCGACTCCATGCCGCCGGTCGGGAAGAGCCCGGGGACGGGGCCGAGGCCCACACCGAACACGATGATGACCAGCAGCCCGAGCCAGAAGGAGGGCACGGAGTACAGGGTCAGCGCCAGACCTGTGTTGAGCCGGTCGCCGAGCCGGCCGTGACGCCAGGCCGAGCGGGTGCCGAGGAACATGCCGAGCGCGGTGTAGAGCACGAAGGCCGTGCCGGTCAGCAGCAGTGTGTTCGGCAGCGCCTCCCCGATCTTGTCGACGACCGGGGTGCGGAACTGGTACGAGGTGCCCAGGTCGCCGGTGAGCGCCTTGCCGCAGTAGTCCGTGAACTGCCGCCACACGGGCAGGTCGAGCCCGAACTCCCTGCGGTAGGCGGCCAGTTGCTCCGCCGAGATCGGGCGGCCGCCGGTCATCGTCTTGACCGGGTCACCGGGGATCAGCCGGAACAGGAAGAACCCGGTGACCAGCACCGCGAGCAGCGAGACGGCGGCACCGCCCGCCTTGCCCGCCCCGTACCGCAGATACGCGGTGGCGGTGCGGGCCCGTGGTCCGCGGACCGCCGGACCGGCGGGGACCGGTACGGCGGCCTTGTCGACCGCGGCGGACGCCGCGTCAGGGGCGGTCGGCTGCATGGCCTACTCGCGGTCGTCGGCGGTGGCGCGGCGGCGCCGTGCGAAGAGCAGTCCGGCGCCGGCGAGGACCACGGCACCCGCGGCGACACCGACGATCACCCCGGTCGAGGAGCCCCCGGAGGAGGACCCGGAATCCGCCGGGACGGCCGACCACCAGCTCCAGTAGCCGTCCTGCCCGTAGATGTTGCCGGCGGCCTTGGGCATCGTCTCGATCGACTTGATCTGGTCGGTGCGGTAGGCCTCGACGGCGTTCGGATACGCCATGACGTTCATGTACCCCAGGTCGTACAGCCGCGACTCCATCTGCTTGACGATGTCGGCCCGTTTGGCGGAGTCGTACTCGGCGAGCTGCTTGGCGTACAGGCCGTCGTACGTCTTGTCGCAGATGAAGTTGTCGGTCGCGCCGGTGTCCTTCGGGGTCGCGGGCAGGGCGGCACAGGTGTGGATGGACAGCACGTAGTCCGGGTCGGGGTTGACGGACCAGCCGTCGAAGGCGAGGTCGTACTTGCCCGCGAGCCAGGGGTCGGTGACGTTGTCCAGGCAGTCGAGCGTCATGCCGACGCCGAGCTTGGCCCACCACTCTTTCAGGTACTGGCCCACCGCCTTGTCGTTGGGGTCGGTGGCGTGGCACAGGACCCGGTAGTTCAGCGGTTTGCCGTCCTTGCCGACCCGTTTGCCGTCGGCGTTCTTCTTGTAGCCGGCCTGGTCGAGTAGCTGGGCGGCCTTGGCGGGGTCGTAGGAGAGCTCCTGGTCGGCGGACGGTTTCCAGAAGTACGTCGAGAAGCGCGGCGGGATGTAGCCCTGGCCCTCGGCCGCGTGGCCCTGGAACACCTTGTCGATGATGGTCCTGCGGTCGACGGCCAGGAACAGTGCGTGCCGCACCCGCTGGTCGAGCAGTGACGGGTCGCCGTCACCGAACTTCTTGCCGTTCCTCGCCCGGGCGCCCGGGTTGGTGGCGAGGGCGTAGAAGCGGCGGCCGGGGGCGTCGTTGACGCGGATGTCCTGCCGGCCCTTGAGGGAGGCCGCCTGGGCCGGCGTCAGGGCCGGAGCGCCCGCGACGAAGGAGACCTCGCCCTTGCGGAGGGCGGCCACGGCCGCGTCCTGGTCCTTGTAGTACTTGAAGACCAGCTCGTCGAACTTGGGCGCCCCGCGCCAGAAGCTCTTGTTGGCCTTGAGCCGGACGTAGCTGTCCGCCTTGTAGTCGCTGAGGACGAACGGTCCGTCACCGACGACGGGGAAGGACTTGTCGTTGTTGAACTTCGAGAAGTCCTTGACGTCCTTCCAGATGTGCTCGGGCACGATCGGCACATCGAGAGCCGTCATGGTGGCCTGGGGCTTCTTCAGTTCGACGACCAGCTTGGTGGGGGTGGGGGCCGTCACCTTGCGGAAGTTGGTGACGAAGCTGCCGTTCGCGGTGGCCGCGGCCTCGTCGGTCATCAGCTTGTTGAACGTCCAGGCGGCGTCCTCGGCGGTCACCTTCTGCCCGTCCGACCACTTCGCGTCGGAGCGGATCGTGTACGTCCAGGTGAGCTTGTCGGCGGACGGCTGCCAGCTGGTGGCCAGGCCCGGGACCGGGTGCGCGTCCCCGGGGTCGTAGTCGGTCAGGTACTCGTACGTCAGCCGCAGGATGCTCGTACTGAGCAGACGCACCGCCAGGAAGGGGCTCAGGGAGTCGACGCTCTGCGCCACGGCGACGGTGAGGGTCTTGTTGCCGTCTGCGGCGGCCTCCGCGCGCTGGGGCGCCGGGTTGAGCGGAGTCGCGAGGCCCGCCGAGAACGTCAGAGCGGCGGCGCCGGCGGCCGCCACGAGCCGGGCCGTGCGCGCTCGCGGCCTTCTCGGACGTAAACACCTTGTGCCGTGCTGGTCTTGTGTGCTCATGGATCGTGACCTCGCGTCATCGCTCGCACAGGGACGGCTGGTTCGGACTTCAGGAGCGGGTTCTGCCTGGTGACGGGCCGGCTGGGTGATGAGTGTGTCTATCAGCGGCAGTCTGCGCACGTCAACGGCGCTTGAAACCATGGTGGCCTGCGAAAACGGCCGCTTGATCTTCACTTGGACCGCTATTGGTCTAGACCGGTGAAGGCGTCCTGGTAGAGCGCTGACGCCGTCGGCGGAGGGAATCAGCCACCGTGATGATGTCGTGACTCTTGCGAACGGATGGCTCCGTCCCGCAGATGGGTGCACCAAATATGCACTGTGTGCCTTTTGCTCGGATATTGGCCGGTAACGGTTGGGTATTCCCGAGGAGGCACTCCATGCCTGGAGCCACGCACGCCAAATGGGCCGCAGGCGCGGCGGCGCTCGCACTCGCCGCGACGGCCTGCGGCGGCAGCAGCGGCAGCGGCGGCGGTGGTGACAGCAGCGCGGTGCTCAGCTCCTCCTGGGGAGACCCGCAGAACCCGCTGGAGCCGGCCAACACCAACGAGGTGCAGGGCGGCAAGGTCCTCGACATGATCTTCCGGGGGCTGAAGCGGTACGACCCGAAGACCGGCGCCGCCAAGGACATGCTCGCCGAGAAGATCGACACCACGGACTCGCAGAACTTCACCGTCACCGTGAAGAGCGGCTGGAAGTTCAGCAACGGCGAGGCCGTCACCGCCAAGTCCTTCGTGGACGCCTGGAACTACGGGGCGAGCCTCAAGAACAACCAGAAGAACGCGTACTTCTTCGGGTACATCGAGGGCTACGACAAGGTGCACCCGGAGACCGGCGCACAGACCGCCGACACGCTCTCCGGCCTCAAGGTCACCGGCAACCTGACCTTCACCGTCAAGCTGACCCAGAAGTTCTCGACCTTCCCGGACACCCTCGGCTACTCGGCCTACGACCCGCTGCCCCAGGCCTTCTTCACGGACCACGCCGCGTGGATCAAGAAGCCGGTCGGCAACGGGCCGTACACCGTGCAGTCGTACACCAAGGGCTCGAAGATGTCCCTGAGGAAGTGGGACGCGTACCCCGGGACGGACAAGGCGCAGAACGGCGGTGTGGACCTCAAGGTCTACACCGACAACAACACCGCCTACACCGACCTGATGGCCGGCAACCTCGACCTGGTCGACGACGTCCCGGCCGCCCAGCTGAAGAACGTCAAGAGCGACCTCGGCGACCGGTATCTCAACACCCCCGCCGGCATCATCCAGACGCTCGCCTTCCCGTTCTACGACCCGGACTGGAACAAGAGCGGCTCGGAGAAGGTCCGCAAGGGCCTGTCCATGGCGATCAACCGCAAGCAGATCACCGACACGATCTTCCAGAAGACCCGCACCCCGGCCACCGACTGGACCTCCCCGGTCCTCGGCACGAAGGGCGGCTTCCAGGACGGGCTGTGCGGGAGCAGTTGCGAGTACAACCCCAGCGAGGCCAAGAAGCTGATTCAGGAGGGCGGCGGGCTGCCCGGCGGCCAGGTCAAGATCTCGTACAACGCGGACACGGGCTCCCACAAGGAGTGGGTGGACGCCGTCTGCAACTCCATCAACAACGCGCTCGGCAACGACAAGGCCTGCGTGGGCAACCCGATCGGCACCTTCGCGGACTTCCGCAACCAGATCGGGCAGCACAAGATGACCGGGCCGTTCCGGGCCGGCTGGCAGATGGACTACCCGCTCATCCAGAACTTCCTGCAGCCCCTCTACTACACCAACGCCTCATCGAACGACGGCAAGTGGTCCAACAAGGACTTCGACAATTTCGTCAACCAGGCCAACTCCGAGACCGACACCACCAAGGCGATCGGGCTCTTCCAGAGCGCCGAGAAGGTCGTCCGCGACAACATGGCGGCCATCCCGCTCTGGTACCAGAACGGCAGCGCAGGCTGGTCCGACCGGCTGTCCAACGTCGCACTGAACCCGTTCAGCGTCCCCGTCTACGACGAGATCAAGGTCGGCTGACCGCGCATGGGACGGTACGTGGTCCGGCGTCTGCTCCAGATGATCCCGGTGTTCATCGGGGCCACGCTGCTGATCTTCCTGATGGTGAACGTGATGGGCGACCCCATCGCGGGACTGTGCGGCGAGCGGCAGTGCGACCCGGCCACGGCCGCGCAGCTGAAGAAGGAGTTCGGCCTCGACAAGCCGGTGTGGCAGCAATACCTGACCTACATGGGGAACGTCTTCACCGGCGACTTCGGTACGGCGTTCAACGGCCAGAAGGTCACCGAACTGATGTCGACAGCGTTCCCCGTCACCATCCGGCTGACGATCGTCGCGATCCTCATCGAGATCGTCATCGGCATCACGCTGGGCGTGATCACCGGCCTGCGGCGCGGCCGGCCGGTCGACACCTCGGTCCTGCTGGCCACCCTGGTGGTCATCTCCGTCCCCACCTTCGTGACCGGTCTTCTCCTGCAGCTGCTCCTCGGCGTCGAATGGGGCTGGATCAAACCGTCGGTCTCCACCGACGCCACCTTCAGCGAACTGATCGTGCCGGGCCTGGTCCTCGCGTCCGTCTCGCTGGCCTACGTCACCCGGCTCACCCGTACCTCCATCGCGGAGAACCGGCGCTCCGACTACGTCCGCACGGCTGTCGCCAAGGGCCTGCCCCGGCAGCGGGTGATCATCCGCCACCTGCTGCGCAACTCGCTGATCCCCGTGGTCACCTTCATCGGCACGGACATCGGCGCGCTGATGGGCGGCGCGATCGTCACCGAGCGGATCTTCAACATCCACGGCGTCGGCTACCAGCTCTACCAGGGGATTCTCAGGCAGAACACCCAAACGGTCGTCGGCTTCGTGACCGTCCTCGTGCTCGTCTTCCTGGTGGCCAACCTGCTGGTCGACCTCTTGTACGCCGTACTCGACCCGAGGATCCGCTATGCCTGAGCAGTACGAGTCCGAGGGCGCCATCTCCTCCACGGGCATGGGCGGTGCGATGGACCTCGCCGTGAGCGAGGGGGAGAGCCTGGAGCGGACGCCCGGCGGGCCCGCGGGGACGGGACCTGCGGGCAAACCGCGCTCCCTGTGGTCGGACGCCTGGCGCGACCTGCGCCGCAACCCGGTCTTCATCGTCTCGGCGCTGGTGATCCTGTTCCTGCTCGTGATCTCCCTGTGGCCGTCCCTGATCGCCTCCGGCAACCCCCTCAAGTGCGACCTGGCCAAGGCCCAGGAGGGCTCCCAGCCCGGGCACCCCTTCGGCTACGACGGCCAGGGCTGCGACGTCTACACGCGCACCGTGTACGGGACCCGCATCTCCATCAGCGTCGGCGTCCTGGCCACGCTCGGCGTCGCGCTCCTCGGCTCGGTCCTTGGCGGGCTGGCCGGGTACTTCGGCGGGGCAGGGGACTCGCTGATGTCCCGGATCACCGACATCTTCTTCGCGATCCCGGTCGTGCTCGGCGGTCTCGTCCTGCTCTCCGTGGTGACCAGCAACACGATCTGGCCGGTCATCGGCTTCATCGTGCTGCTCGGCTGGACGCAGGTCTACCGCATCGCTCGCGGCTCGGTCATCACCGCCAAGCAGAACGACTACGTGCAGGCCGCCCGCGCGCTCGGCGCCTCCGACTCACGCATCCTGCTGCGGCACATCACGCCGAACGCGGTCGCCCCGGTGATCGTCGTGTCGACCATCGCGCTCGGCACCTACATCGCGTTGGAGGCGACCCTGTCATACCTCGGCGTCGGCCTGAAGCCCCCCACGGTCAGCTGGGGCATCGACATCTCGGCGGCCTCCCCGTACATCCGCAACGCCCCCCACATGCTCCTGTGGCCGGCCGGCGCGCTGGCGGTCACCGTCCTGGCGTTCATCATGCTCGGCGACGCCGTCCGCGATGCCCTCGATCCGAAGCTGAGGTGAGCCGTCGTCATGCTGCTCGAAGTGCGGGATCTGCATGTGGAGTTCCGGACCCGGGACGGGGTCGCCAAGGCCGTCAACGGGGTCGACTACGCCGTGGACGAGGGGGAGACCCTCGCCGTGCTCGGGGAGTCAGGGTCGGGGAAGTCCGTCACCGCGCAGGCGGTCATGGGCATCCTCGACATGCCGCCCGGGAGGATCACGGGCGGGGAGATCCTCTTCCAGGGCACGGACCTGCTGAAGCTGAAGGAGGACGAGCGCAGGAAGGTTCGCGGCGCCGAGATGGCCATGATCTTCCAGGACGCGCTGTCCTCCCTCAATCCCGTGCTCTCCGTGGGCGACCAGCTCGGCGAGATGTTCGTCGTGCACCGGGGGATGTCGAGGAAGGACGCGCGGGCGAAGGCCGTGGAGCTGATGGAGCGGGTGCGGATCCCGGCGGCGAAGGAGCGGGTCAGGGACTACCCGCACCAGTTCTCCGGCGGTATGCGCCAGCGCATCATGATCGCGATGGCGCTGGCCCTGGAACCCGCGCTGATCATCGCCGACGAACCGACGACGGCACTGGACGTCACCGTCCAGGCCCAGGTCATGGACCTGCTCGCCGAGTTGCAGCGCGAGTACAACATGGGGCTCATCCTGATCACCCACGACCTCGGCGTGGTCGCCGACGTCGCCGACCGGATCGCCGTGATGTACGCCGGCCGGATCGTCGAGTCGGCCCCGGTGCACGACATCTACAAGGTGCCCGCGCACCCGTACACCAAGGGCCTGCTGGAGTCGATCCCGCGGCTCGACCAGAAGGGCCAGGAGCTCTACGCCATCAAGGGCCTGCCGCCCAACCTGATGCACATCCCGCCGGGCTGCGCCTTCCACCCCCGCTGCCCGATGGCCCAGGACGTCTGCCGGACCGACGAGCCGCCCCTGTACGAGGTGAACGGTGAGGAGCCGGCCCGGCGCAGCGCCTGCCACTTCTGGAGGGAGTGCATGAATGGCTGAGTCGATTCTGCAGGTCACAGGGCTCTTCAAGCACTATCCGCTGACTCAGGGGATCCTCTTCAAGAAGCAGGTCGGCGCGGTGAAGGCCGTCGACGGCGTGGACTTCGAACTCGCCCGCGGTGAAACCCTCGGCATCGTCGGCGAGTCCGGCTGCGGCAAGTCGACGGTCGCCAAGATGCTGGTCAACCTGGAGAAGCCGACGGCGGGGGAGATCCGCTACAAGGGAGAGGACATCGCCAAGCTGTCCGGCAAGGCCCTGCGAGCCGTGCGGCGCAACATCCAGATGGTCTTCCAGGACCCCTACACCTCCCTCAACCCCCGGATGACCGTGGGCGACATCATCGGGGAGCCGTACGAGATCCACCCCGAGGTGGCACCCAAGGGCGACCGGCGGGCGAAGGTCCAGGAGCTGCTGGACGTGGTCGGGCTCAACCCCGAGTACATCAACCGCTATCCGCACCAGTTCTCCGGCGGCCAGCGCCAACGCATCGGCATCGCACGGGGGCTGGCGCTGCGCCCCGAGATCATCGTCGCCGACGAGCCGGTCTCCGCGCTGGACGTCTCCGTGCAGGCCCAGGTCATCAACCTGATGGACCGGCTGCAGAGCGAGTTCGAGCTGAGTTACGTCTTCATCGCGCACGACCTGTCGATCGTCCGGCACATCTCGGACCGGGTCGGGGTGATGTACCTCGGGCGGATCGTGGAGACCGGCAAGGACGCCGAGATCTACGACCATCCGACGCATCCCTACACACAGGCGCTGCTGTCCGCCGTCCCCGTGCCCGACCCGGTGGCGCGGGAGCACCGGGAGCGGATCATCCTGTCGGGAGACGTGCCGTCGCCGACGAACATCCCCTCGGGGTGCCGCTTCCGCACGCGGTGCTGGAAGGCGCAGGAGCGGTGCGCGCTGGAGGTGCCGCTGCTGGCGGTGCCGGCCGAGTTCCGGCATGTGAGCGGTCCGGCCGCCCATGACTCGGCCTGCCACTTCGCCGAAGAGAAGGCGGTGGTGGGGAACGGCAACGGACCGGGGTGACATGGCGCACCCCGGTCCGTTTACGGCACCCGCACGGCCGTACGCTGTTCAGACTCGCGCGTCCGTATATCGGTACGGCTTCCTCGAAGTTGCCTGCGTGTTAACGCGGTTCAGGCGGGTTTGCACGGTTATGAGAGCGAACGCTTCAGGAAGTCCAGCTGGAGCAGCAGCAGGTTCTCGGCGACCGACTCCTGCGGGGTCATGTGCGTGACGCCGGACAGCGGCAGCACCTCGTGCGGGCGTCCGGCGGCCAGCAGGGCCGAGGACAGCCGCAGCGAGTGGGCGACCACCACATTGTCGTCGGCGAAACCATGGATGATCATCATTGGACGGTGCGGCTCGGCCGCGTCCACCAGGCCCGCGTCGTCGACGAGGGAGTTGCGGCGGTAGACCTCCGGCTGCTCGTCCGGGTGGCCGAGGTAGCGCTCCTGGTAGTGGGTGTCGTACAGCCGCAGATCGGTGACCGGGGCGCCCACCACGGCCGCGTGGAAGACATCGGGGCGGCGCAGCACCGCGAGCGCCGCCAGATAGCCGCCGAAGGACCAGCCGCGGATACCGACCCGGGTCAGATCCAGCGGGAAACGGTCGGCGAGCGCCTGGAGCGCGTCCACCTGGTCCTCGACCGTGACCCCCGCGAGGTCGTCGCGGACCGCCTTCTCCCAGGCCGGGGAGCGGCCCGGAGTGCCGCGCCCGTCGGCGACCACGACCGCGAACCCCTGGTCGGCGAACCACTGCGAGGTCAGATGCGGGTTGTGCGCGGCGACCACCCGCTGGCCGTGCGGCCCGCCGTAGGGATCCATGAGGACGGGGAGCGGGGTCTCGCCGTCGTGATCGCGGGGGAGCAGCACGGCGCACGGGATGCGCCGTGCGCCCCCCTCGGTGAGGGTCACGCGCGGGGTCATACCGGGATCTTCCGCATACGAGGCGACGGTCGCCGCCTGCTTGCCATCGCGAAGTACCTGGACGCGAGCCCCCGGCCGGTCCGGTGCGGCGGACACCAGCACGGTCACGCCCCCGGCGCGCACCGCCGAGTGCACGCCGGGCTCCTGCGAGACACGCTCCAGGCCGAGCTCGTTGACGCGGTAGACATGCACTTCGCCGGTCTCGGGAGCCTCGGCCTCCTCGCCGGCGGACGCGGCGATCAGCACGTTGTCGTCCGAGACGTCCAGTACCGCGCGGACATGCAACTGCGGCCCCGTCAGCGGGCGTTCACCGACCGCCAGGACCCGTGCGCCCCCCTCGTCGACGATGCGCACGAGCCTCCCGGAGGGGCTCCAGCAGGGCACACCGGGGAAAAGATCAAGCCAAACCTGATCTTCGTCCGCGTGCACCAGCCGGGTCGCGCCCGTCTCCGGGGTCACGGCCAGGAACAACTGGCTGCGCTGGTCGCGTGCTTGTACGAGCAGCAGGGGTGCGCCCGCGTCTGACCAGTGCACATGTGCAAGGTACGGGTAGCGCGCCCGGTCCCAGACGACCTCGGTGCGCACCCCGTCCAGGCCGATCACGAACAGCCGTACGTCCGCGTTGTCGGTGCCCGCCGCCGGGTAGGCGACGTGCTGTGGATCACGTTCGGGCTGGGCCGGGTCGGAGATCCACCAGCGCCGTACCGGCGTGTCGTCCACGCGCGCGACCAGCAGTCGGTCCGACTCCGGCGACCACCAGAAACCGCGCAGGCGGTGCATCTCCTCGGCCGCGATGAACTCCGCCAGACCGTAGGTGACGTTCGCCGACTCCGGCTCGGCGAGAGCCCGTTCGTCCTTGCCCTCGGCGCCCACGACCCGCAGCGCACCCTGCGCGACGTAGGCGATGTGCCGCCCGTCGGGGGAGGGGCGCGGGTCGATCACCGGCCCGGGAGTGGGGAGTTCACGTGCCGTACCGGCCCGCAGTTCCGCCGTGAAAAGCCGCCCTGACAAGGCGAAAGACGCCAACTCCACGGCTGCGTCGGTGGCGTAGCCGACGATGCCGGCGCCGCCCTCGCGGCTGCGTTCGCGGCGCGCCCGCTCCTCGGGCGGGAGCTCCTCCGAGGCGCCGCCGAGCAGGGCGCGCGGGTCGGCCGCCACGCGCTCCCCGCCGTCACCCACATCGAGAACCCACAGGGAACTCGCCCTGTCCGTACCGGAGGTGGAGCGCAGGAACGCGACACGGGTGCCGTCGGGCGCCACGGTGAAGGCGCGCGGCGCGCCGAGGGTGAATCGCTGGGTGCGGGCGTGCCTGCGGGGGAAGGAGTCGGACGTCGTCGTCATGCCCTGACCATATTGGCCATGCGCCCCCTTGTGCGGCCGTGCGCCGATCGATGCGCGCGGTCGGATAGTTATGATCACTAGCGCATAGTGGGTATGAGCCTGCTGGTTGTTGTGTGGTTTTGTCCGGCCCCTAAGTTCGACCCCCCGCGCTCTTGGGACCTTTGGAGGTGAGCCGCCGTGGCACTCTCGATTTCGGCGGTGGTGCTGCTGGCGATCATCGTCTTCCTTCTGATCAAGAAGTCAGGACTGAAGGCGGGGCATGCGATCGTCTGCATGTTGCTCGGGTTCTACATGGCGTCCTCGACGATCGCTCCGACCATCAGTGAGCTGACGACGAACATCGCGGGGATGATCGGCAGCATCAAGTTCTGACGCCCGGGCTGCACTGCGCTGTCGGTGCCGCCTCGTAGGCTGGCTCCATGACGGAACAGCCCTCCCGGCGTCTGCTGCTGGTGCATGCGCACCCGGACGACGAGTCGATCAACAACGGCGCGACCATGGCCGCCTACGCGGCCGGGGGTGCCCGCGTGACCCTGGTCACCTGCACCCTCGGTGAGCTCGGCGAGGTCATTCCGCCGGAGCTGCGGCACCTCACCGGCACCGCCCTGGGCGAGTACCGGCTGCGGGAGCTCACGGACGCCATGCGTGAGCTCGGTGTCGAGGACTTCCGTCAGCTCGGCGGCCCGGGCCGCTACCGCGACTCCGGGATGATGGGCCTGCCCGACAACGACGACCCGGCCTGCTTCTGGCAGGCGGACGTGGACGAGGCGGCCGCCCACCTCGTCGAGGTGATCCTGGAGGTACGCCCCCAGGTCCTCGTCACTTACGACGACAACGGCGGATACGGCCACCCCGACCACATCCAGGCCCACCGCGTGGCCATGCGCGCCGCCGAACTGGCCGCGCGGGCAGGGTGGGAGATCCCCAAGGTGTACTGGAACCGCGTGCCGCGGTCCGTCGCCGAGGGTGCCTTCGCCCGGCTTGCGGATGATTTGCCCGATCTGCCGTTCTCCAAGGCGGCCGTCATCGACGACGTACCGGGTGTCGTGCCCGACGACCGGATCACCGCCGAGATCGACGGCACCGCACACGCCGCCGCCAAGGCCGCCGCGATGCGGGCGCACGCCACGCAGATCGAGGTCGCGGAACCGTACTTCGCACTCTCCAACGAACAGGCGCAACCCCTCTTCACCACCGAGTACTACGAACTGGTGCGCGGGGAAGCCGCAGAGCCGAGAGAGACCGATCTCTTCGCAGGGATCGAGTCCGCCGGTGCCGAGGAGGCGTCATGACCGAGCGCGGTTCCCTGCTCGCCCAGCCGCTGCAGCGGCCCTCCGCCGGACGGACGTTCCTGTACGTGGGCCTCTTCCTGCTCGGCGCGGTCGTCGGTGCGGCCGGTGCGCTGGTGCAGGCCGGCTGGTTCCCCGGCGGGCTGCTGCTCGCCCTCGCGGGCGAGGCCGGGCTCTGCCTCGGCGGCGGACGGGCCACCGGCAGCCGCGGCGGGGCGTTCGCGCCTGCCGCCGGATGGATGATCTCCGTCATCCTGCTCACCGCCAGCAGACCCGAAGGGGACTTCCTCTTCGGCGCGGGAGGCGGCTCCTATCTCTTCCTCCTCGGAGGGATGGCCGTCGCTGTGATCTGCGCCACCCTTGGACAGGGGCGGCAACCAGGTGCCCGTGACGTCCGACTTGGCAAGTGACGTACCACTTCGCCATTAACCGCGCGTGGGAGTCCCGTGTGGGTTTCCCCGGCGGTCATGGGATACGCGCCAGAAGTGGCCAGTATGGTGGTGCGCGCCGCCGAGCCGCCCGTGAGGTTGTGTCGGGCGGCGGAGCCAACCGGGAGAACCTGCCTTGAGTCGTGAAACTGACACTCCGTCCTCCGGGCCCAACGGGCGCGGCCAAGCCGCATACCCGTCGGGCACGCCGCCGTACGGGACACCCACGGCTTCCGACGCCGGTACGGATGCGGGCCGTTCGGCCGCGCAGCCGGAGGACCGCAAGACCGAGACCACACTGACGACCCGGATCCGGATCAACATCCCAGGGTCGCGGCCCATCCCGCCGGTCGTCGTGCGTACGCCCGTCGCGGACGCCGAGGGCTCCGGCGACACCGGGGAGACCGAGGCTCCGGCGCCGGGTGCCACCCAGGCCATGGGCAGCGTCGAGCCCCCGGCCGAGCCCGCTCAGCCCGCCGAGGACAGGACGAGCGGGTGGTTCGCGCCCCGCAAGTCGGCACCCCCCAAGGGCGGTCAGGGCGGCGGCGCCACCAACGGGGCCGGTCTGCCGGGCGGTTCGGGCGCGGGTGCGCCGGCCGCCCCCGGTGCCGGGCCCTTCGGCGCGGGCGCCCCTTCCGGCGGCGGCCGTCCGGGGACCGGTCGCCCCGGCGGCGTGGTCGGCTCCATGAGCGTGCCGGGCGGCTCCCGGCCCGGCGGCGCCCCCCGCCCGGGCGGGACGAACGGCGCCGGGCTCCCCGGAGCGACCGGCGGCCCCGTGGCCCCCGGGCACGGCGGCGGCACCGGTTCCTTCGACGTCACCGAGGCGCTGGCCGCGGGACCGCTCGGCGGCGGCGCGCGCCCCGGCAGTGGCGGCAGTGAGCCGCGCCGTGACGAGCTCCCCTACTTCTCGGACGGGGAGCCCGGCACGCAGAACGGGCAGAACCGGCAGAACGGCCAGGGCGGTTACGGCGGCCCGGGCGGCGCGAGCGGCTTCAACGGGCCGAACAGTCGCGGCGGCCAGGGCGGCGGCGCCCAGGGCCCCGCGGGCCCGACCGTCGGGCCGGTCACCGGTGACGGCCCCGTGACCTCGCCCCCCTTCGGCGCCGGACCCACCGGACCCAAGGGACCGGGCGGCTCCGGCGCGCCCGCCGGCCTCGGCGGCCCGGCGGGCATCGGGGGCCCCGGCGGTCCCGGAACCATCGGCGGCACGCACGGCGCCGGTCTCGGCCCCGGTGGCGGCCTCAGCGACGACACCGCGATCCTCACCCCGCAGAAGCCGGCCCCCGAGCCGGGCCAGCAGGGCTTCCCGGCACCGGACAACATCTCCGGACACACCGTCACCAGCGGCGTCCCGGTCGGGTCACCCGGCGCGAACTCACCGTTCGGCCCCGGCTCCCACACCGACGGCCCGCTGCCGCACACGCCCCCGAAGCTGCCCGAGCCGGCCGGACAGAACAAGCCGGCCGCCTCAGCCCCCAAGAAGCAGAAGAAGGGGCGCAACAAGCTGGTGCTGCTCGCCACCGGCGTGGTCATCGTCGGCGGTCTCGCGTACGGCGCCGGGCTGCTGATGAACCACTCCGACGTGCCCAAGGGCACCACCGTGCTCGGCGTCGACATCGGCGGCGGCACCCGTGACGACGCCGTCAAGAAGCTCGACGCGGCCTTCGGCGACCGGGTGAACAAGCCGCTGAAGCTGTCCGTCGGCGGCAAGACGGTCGAGCTCAAGCCGGACCAGGCGGGCCTGCAGTTCGACGAGCAGGCCACGGTCGCGGCGGCCGCGCAGGCCGACTACAACCCGATCTCCGTCATCGGCTCCCTCTTCGGCAACCACCGGGTCGTCGACCCGGTCATGCCCGTCGACGAGGAGAAGCTGACGGCCGCCCTGAAGGCCACGGCGGGCGGCTCCGGCTCGATGACCGAGGGCACGATCGAGTTCAAGTCCGGCAAGGCCGTCGCCGTCTACGGCAAGGCCGGCAAGGGCATCGACGCCGCCAGGTCGGCCCAGGCGGTCGAGGACGCGTACCGCAGCCAGGTGGAGACCAACTCCACCGAGCCGGTCGCGGTCGTGACCACGACCCAGCAGCCGACGGTCACGAACGCCGAGGTCGACCGGGAGATGAAGGCCTTCGCCGAGCCTGCGATGTCGGGGCTCGTCACGGTCAAGACGGACACGGGCGTCTCGCTGCCGCTCAGCCCGCAGAACTCCCTGTGGAAGTTCCTCAGGGTCGCGGCCGTGGGCGGCAAGCTCGTCGACAAGCCGGACCTCGCCGCGCTGAAGCAGCTCTACGGCGGCCAGTTCGACAACGTCCTGATCACCCGGGGCACCGGCAAGAAGACGGCGGTCACCCCGCAGGACGTGTACGTCGCCCTGCGCCAGGCCCTGCTGAGCAAGACCAACCGGGTCGGGATCATCAAGACGAACCCCAGCTGACGTCAGACCCGGAAAGGGGGCACCCGGCAGGCGCCGGGTGCCCCCTTCGCCGTAAGTCACCGTCCGCCGTATGACATCTGTCATCCGCCGGTCAGGATGGCCGACACTGCCGTGACCTGGGCCTGCGCGGCCACCATGGATCCCATGACGACGACAGCGACAGCGACCACCGCCCCGGTGGTCGGCTTCGACCAGGTGAGCAAGACGTACGGGACGGTACGGGCCGTCGACGGGCTGACCCTCGCCCTGCACCCGGGGGAGACCGTGGCCCTGCTGGGGCCGAACGGGGCGGGCAAGTCGACCACCCTCGACCTGCTGCTCGGCCTCAAGAACGCCGACAGCGGCACGGTCAGCGTCTTCGGCACCACCCCGCGCGAGGCCATCGTCGCCGGGCGCGTGGGCGCCATGCTGCAGAGCGGCGGGCTGATGGACGAGGTCACGGTCGCCGAACTGGTGAAGCTCGCCTGCGACCTGCACCCGAAGCCCTACAAGGCGAAGGACGTGCTCGCCCGCGCCGGCATCTCCCAGATCGCCGACCGCAAGGTCAACAAGCTCTCCGGCGGCCAGGCCCAGCGCGTCCGCTTCGCCCTCGCCACGGCCGGCGACAGCGACCTGATCGTCCTCGACGAGCCGACCACCGGCATGGACGTCTCTGCCCGCCAGGCCTTCTGGGCCACCATGCGCGAGCAGGCCGACCAGGGCCGGACGGTCCTGTTCGCCACGCACTACCTGGAGGAGGCGGACGCCATCGCCGACCGGGTGCTGGTGCTGCACCGGGGCCGGCTCCTCGCGGACGGCACCGCGGCCGAGATCAAGGCGAAGGCCGGGGCGCGCAGGGTGTCGTTCGACCTGGAGGGCACCATCGACGAGGCCCCGATCCGGGCGCTGCCGTTCCTCACCTCGATCGACATTTCCGGTCAGACCGTCCGCATCCAGTCCTCCGACGCCGACGCGACCGTCCACGCCCTGTACGGCCTCGGCCTCTACCCCCGCAACCTCGAAGTCGCCGGGCTCGGTCTGGAGCAGGCCTTCGTCGCCATCACCGCCGCCGAGGAGGCGAAGCAGCCGTGAACAGTCTGATCAAGCTGGAGCTCACCCGCGCCCTGCGCAACCGCAAGTTCCTGTTCTTCTCGGTGATCTACCCGTCGGTCATCTTCCTCCTCGTCTCCAACCAGACCGGGAAGGTCGACGGCACCGGCCTGAGCGTCGCCTCGTACGTCATGGTCTCCATGGCCTCCTTCGGCGCCCTGACGGCGGTCCTCATGGGCAACAGCGAGCGCATCGCCAAGGAGCGGGAGGGCGGCTGGGTACGGCAGCTGCGGCTGACCACGCTGCCCGGGCGCGGCTATGTCCTCGCCAAGACCGCCAGCGCCGCCGTCGTCAGCCTGCCGTCCATCGTGGTGGTCTTCCTGGTCGCCGCAGCCGTGCGGGGCGTACGGCTGGATGCCTGGCAGTGGTTCGCGCTCACCGGGGCGATCTGGGCCGGCAGCCTGGTCTTCGCCGCGCTCGGCGTCGCCATCGGCTACCTGGCCACCGGGGACGCGGTCCGTCCGATCACGATGATCACGTACTTCGGCCTGTCGATCCTCGGCGGCCTGTGGATGCCGTCCACGACCTTCCCGCAGTGGCTGCAGGACATCGCCAAGTGGCTGCCCACGCACGCGTACGCTGCCCTCGGACGGGCCATCGAACAGAGCCAGGCCCCCCACGCCCAGGACATCGCCATCCTCGCCGTCTTCTTCGTCCTCTTCACGGGCGGCGCGGCATGGCTGTACCGGAAGGACACGCTGAAGGCGTGAGCACGATGACGGACGACGGACTGCCCGCGGAACTCCGGGCCGAGAACGCGATCCGGGTCGGCCAGCCGCCACGCAACCGGGGCGAGGCCGTGCGCAAACTGCTCTGGATCCTGCCCTGGCTGATCTTCCTCGGGTCGCCGGTGCAGGATCTGACCTCCGGCCACCACACGCCCGCCGCGACCGCGGCGGGCTGGGTGGCCCTGGTCTCCTTCACCGGCGCCTATCTGACGCTGGTCTTCCGGAACATGGGCCGCCCGTTCGGCGGACGGACGGTCACCGGTCTCGTCGCCCTGCTCGGAACCCTCGCCGTCGTCCTGAGCCTCACCCTCGGCAGCGCATGGATCGGCCTCTTCGTGTACGTCTCCGTCACCTGCGGCGCCTCGCTGCCGCAGCGGATGGCGTACGGGGCGGTCGGGCTGAACACCCTCGCGATGGTCCTGGTCGGCCTGCACGTCGGGCTGGACGACTGGAGCCTGGTCCTCGTGGTGCTGCTCCTGGGCTTCGCGATGATGGGCGTGAAACAACTGGTGCGCACGACCGTCGAGTTGCGCAAGGCCCGCGCCACGGTCGCCCAACTGGCCGCCAACGAGGAGCGGTTGCGCCTAGCCCGCGACCTGCACGACCTCCTCGGCCACTCCCTCTCCCTGATCACCCTGAAGAGCGAGCTGGCGGGCCGTATGCTGCCCGACCACCCCGACAAGGCGGCCCAGCAGGTCGCCGACATCGAACAGGTCAGCCGGCAGGCTCTGGTGGACGTCCGCGAGGCGGTCTCCGGCTATCGCCGCCCGCGCCTGTCCGAGGAACTCGCGGGCACACAGGTCGCGTTGACGGCGGCGGGCGTCACGGCCGAGGTTCCCGACGAACCGGACCTCACCGGCGTCCCCGAGGAGAGCGAGTCCGCCCTCGCCTGGGCACTGCGCGAGGCCGTCACCAACGTCGTACGGCACAGCGGCGCCACCCGCTGCACGGTGGAGGTGCTGCACCGCCAGACCCTGGACGGCCCGGTCCTCGAACTCGCCGTCGAGGACAACGGCTCCGGCGGTCCGGTCAAGGGCCCCGGCAACGGTCTGACGGGCCTGACGGAACGCCTGGAGAAGGCCGGCGGCACCCTGGAGGCAGGCCGCATCAAGCATGGCTTCCGCCTCGTCGCCCGCGTGCCCGTCGACACCCCGTCGGCCGTAGGATCCGGGGCATGAGCTCTACGATCAAGGTGCTGCTCGCCGAGGACCAGTCGATGGTCCGCGAGGCGCTGGCCGCCCTCCTCGGCCTGGAGGACGACATCGAGGTCGTGGCCCAAGTGGCACGCGGCGACGAGGTGTTGGCGGCCGCCCGAGAGCACGCCGTGGACGTGGCCCTCCTCGACATCGAGATGCCGGGCTGCACCGGCATCGAGGCGGCGGCCCAGGTACACAAGGCCCTGCCCGCCGTGAAACTGGTCGTCCTCACCACCTTCGGCCGCCCCGGATACCTCCGCAGCGCCATGGAAGCAGGCGCCGACGCCTTCCTGGTCAAGGACGCCCCGGCGGCCCAACTGGCGGAAGCGGTACGCAAGGTACTGGCGGGGGAGCGGGTCATCGACCCCACGCTGGCGGCAGCGGCTCTGGCAGAGGGCGCCAACCCGCTGACCGACCGAGAGCGAGAGGTCCTGCGAGCGGCGGCAGACGGCTCGACGAACGCGGAACTGGCGGCAGCACTGCATTTGTCCCAGGGCACGGTCCGCAATTACCTCTCGACGGCAATCCAGAAACTGGCGGTAAGGAACAGGGCGGAAGCGGTACGGATCGCTAGAGAAAAGGGCTGGCTGTAGCCCCCCAGGGGCGCGGGGAACTGCGCGACAAGCCACGACGAACAAGCACTCGCGCAATCACAGAAACTCCATGCTGATCAGGCGAACTCAGTTGAGCATTGCTCGGGCTGCTCGGGCCTGCGCCCGCACACGCTCCGCGGCAGATTCATCCACCGCCGCCACCACATCGGCGTAAGCCTCAAGCTCCACCGCCCCCTCGACGAAGTCCCCCCGCTGGACCAGCAACTGAGCCCGCTCATACCGCAACCGCGCAGGATGCGAAGGCAACAACAACGACAGCTCCACCGCCCACAAGGACACATCCGACCGCTCCGGCCGAGCGGCCGCCCACGCCCGGATGTTGTTGAGAATCCGCAGAACGACGTCCAGCGGATCCGTCGGGGTCAGCATCGCCTGATCCAACGGAGCCCCGGTGGCGCCCGCCACCAACAGCTCCGCGTCGCCGACACCGAGCACACGCCCCCCGTCGAACGGATCCACCAGCACCTGCTCCTCCCGAGGCCCGAACCCGACCACGAAGTGCCCCGGCAGAGCGACCCCGTACACCGGCGCCCCCGCCCGCCGTGCGACCTCCATCCACACCACCGACAGCAGGATCGGCAGCCCGCGCCGCCGCCGCAGCACCTCGTGCAGCAGTGACGACTCCAGGCGCTGGTAGTCGGCAGGGGAGCCGCGGAAGCCGTCCTGCACCCCGAGCAGGTGGTGCAGCGCCGTTGCCCACGCCATCGGACCGCCCGGCCGGAACGGCACCCGACCCGCCAGCCGGTCCAGCTCCATCTGGGCGGCGTCCAGTCCCGCCTCGTCCAGCGCCCCGTCCGCCTCCGCGCCCAGCAGCAGGCACAGCATGGACAGATCGGGCCGCTCGGACCGCGCCTCCTCGGCGAACCGCCGCCGCAGCTCGGCGGACCGCTCGGGCGGTGGGGGGTATGGGGGACGCATAGCAGGCTGGTGCCCTCTCCCGGCGATCGGTACTACTGGCCGCCGCCGGAAGGCGACGGCTCCCGGTAGTGGTGGTACGCGTGGTGCGCGGCGAAGCCCATTCCGGTGTACAGCGCCCGCGCTCCCGCGTTGTCCTCCTCGACCTGCAGCCAGGCGGCCGAGGCGCCCTCGTCGAGCGCCCGCCGGGCCAACGCGGCCATCACGGTGGTGGCCAGCCCGCGCCGCCGCTGCTCCGGATCCACCTCGACGGCCGCGAAGGACGCCCACCGCCCGTCCACGACACACCGCCCGATCGCCGCGGGCGCCGCACCCTCCGACGAGCCGGGAACCGTCGCGAACCACACCGAGGGCCCGGTCCCCAGCACCTTGAGCGCCACCTCGCTCACCCCCTTGCGCTGGTACCGCGCAAGCCACGCCTCGTCCGCCTCCCGGGACAGCACGACACCCGCGCCCTCCGCCCGGTCGGCGACCGGTGCCAGCGCCCCGATCCACAGCTCGGCGGTCACTTCACGCACCCAGCCGCGCCGCTCCAGCTCCGCACACAGCAGCTCCTGCGTGCCCTCGGCGCCGGTCGCGGTCTGGACGTACGCGGGCAGCCCACGGTCGCCGTACCAGCGTCGTACGACATCCAGCGCCTCGTCGAGCGGCATGCCCGGGTCGCCGAGCGGCAGCACCGAATTCGCGCGCCGGGTGAACCCGGCCGCGGCCCGCAGCTCCCACTCGCCGAGCCGCTCGCTCTCCACCGGCGGCCACGCACGCGAGGCGACGTGTGCGAGCTCCTCGTAGGCGGCGGCGGGACCTCTGCGTCGGGCCGGGGCCGAGGGCACGACCTTCCCCGCGACCAGCGCGGATTCCGGAATCCGGACGCTCTCGCCGCCCTTGCGTGTGATCCGCAGCACACCGTTGTCCCATGATGTGAGAACACCCACCGTGTCGGTGAACTTCTCCTCCGGGACCGCAGCTTCGATCAAGCGTCGTACCGAGACCCGTTTCCCCACGTCAGCAGCGGTGATACGAACCTCGAGACGTCCGCCGGCCGAGATTTCCACAGGTCAGTTCACCCCTCCTGTTCGGATCAAGCCCAAGAACGGAGATACTAGGGGCGGGCATCGACGAGCCGCGCTCCCGCGCGCCAGGCGGCGGAGCCTACGGAGGCCCGCCAGCGCCCTATCGAGGAGGAACGACAGCGTGACCTACGTCATCGCGCAGCCTTGTGTCGACGTCAAGGACAAGGCGTGCATCGAGGAGTGCCCGGTCGACTGCATCTACGAGGGCCAGCGGTCCTTGTACATCCACCCGGACGAATGCGTCGACTGTGGTGCCTGTGAGCCGGTATGCCCGGTCGAGGCGATCTTCTACGAGGACGACACTCCGGAGGAGTGGAAGGACTACTACAAGGCGAACGTCGAGTTCTTCGACGAGCTCGGCTCCCCCGGTGGCGCCAGCAAGCTGGGCCTGATCGAGCGGGACCACCCCTTCATCGCCGCGCTGCCGCCGCAGGCCGAGTAACACGTAAGCGGCCCGCAGATCGTGCCGCCTCGGTCCCGTACGGCCGCATCGCCCTGGTGATCGCCGTACGGGACCGAGGCGTTTGCCGTACCAGGGTCCGAGGGCCTTCTGCCGTACCAGAAAGTGAGCCAGATCCCCGTGTCCGCAGTCTCCGACCGCCTGCCCACCTTCCCCTGGGACAAGCTGGAGCCGTACAAGAAAACGGCCGCCTCGCATCCGGACGGCATCGTCGACCTCTCCGTCGGCACCCCGGTCGACCCGGTCCCCGAGCTGGTCCAGAAGGCCCTCATCGACGCGGCGGACTCCCCGGGCTATCCGACGGTCTGGGGCACCCCTGCCCTGCGTGACGCGATCACCGGCTGGGTGGAGCGCCGCCTCGGCGCCCGTGAGGTCACCCACCGGCACGTCCTGCCGATCGTCGGCTCCAAGGAGCTCGTCGCCTGGCTCCCCACCCAGCTGGGTCTCGGCCCGGGCGACAAGGTGGCGTATCCGCGCCTGGCCTACCCGACGTACGAGGTGGGCGCCCGTCTGGCCCGCGCCGACCACGAGGTCTACGACGACCCGACGGAGCTCGACCCGGCGAACCTCAAGCTCCTCTGGCTCAACTCGCCCTCCAACCCGACCGGCAAGGTGCTGGGCAAGGACGAGCTGACCCGGATCGTCGCGTGGGCGCGCGAGCACGGGATCCTGATCTTCTCCGACGAGTGCTACCTGGAGCTGGGCTGGGAGGCGGACCCGGTCTCGGTCCTGCACCCGGATGTGAACGGCGGCTCGTACGAGGGCATCGTGTCCGTCCACTCCCTCTCCAAGCGCTCCAATCTGGCGGGCTACCGCGCCGCCTTCCTGGCCGGTGACCCGGCCGTCCTCGGCCCGCTGCTGGAGATCCGCAAGCACGGCGGCATGATGACGTCCGCTCCCACGCAGGCGGCCGTGGTGGCGGCTCTGGGCGACGACGCCCATGTCCAGGAGCAGCGTGAGCGGTACGCGGCCCGGCGCACGGCCCTGCGCGAGGCGCTCCTCGGTCATGGCTTCCGCATCGAGCACAGCGAGGCCAGCCTCTATCTGTGGGCGACGCGGGACGAGTCCTGCTGGGACACCGTGGCCCACCTGGCCGAGCTCGGCATCCTGGTCGCGCCGGGCGACTTCTACGGCACGGCGGGCGAGAAGTTCGTGCGCGTGGCGCTGACGGCGACGGACGAGCGGGTGCGGGCGGCCGTGGAGCGGCTGTAGCCGCCGTGGACGTGACGAAGGGGGCCCGGGACAGTGTCCCGGGCCCCCTTCCTTGCCGCAGGTGGCTCAGCCGCCGATCGGGAGGCCCTTCACCGGCAGGTTGCCGGTGCTCGGCAGGCTGCCCTTGGCCAGCGGGCCCGACGGCAGGGCGCCGCCGTTCTGGCTCGCGGTCTGCGTGGTGACGCCGACGATCTCCCCGACGGAGCCCGCCGCTGCGCCCGCGGCGCGCTGGGCCGCAGGGGCCGCCTTCTTCGCCACGCTGCCGCCGGTCTTGCCCGCGTTCGGCACGGCCTTCTTGACCGCGTTGCTGCCGGCTTCGCCCGCGAGCCCGGTCACGTTCTGCGCCGCACCGTCGACGGTGTTGCCGACGCTCGCCCCGTCCAGCGAGGTCAGACCTGCGGTGGTCGGGGCGGCGGGCAGTTCGGGGGCCGCGCTGGCGGAGCCGGCCGCACCGACCCCGGCAGCCGCTCCCGCTGCGACGAGCAGCGCGGCACGGGCGATCCGACGGGTCAGGGGGAGGGACATGATGCTCCTTCGATGGATGTTGATCGTCCGGGCTCGGACGATGTGACTACCGCTCGAAGGCCCCGAAGGTTGCGGCGTCCCAATGTAAAGAGTTGGCAATGCGTCGCATTATCGGCTGCGGATAAAAACGGGCAAAAAGCGTCCGGCCGGAAAGCGTGCCGAATCCTTACATCCCTTTGTTGTCAAGGGCTTTGACGGATGCAGGGGTGACGGTGCGAAAACCTGCCCACAGCGTGGATCACGCATGCCCGGCATAACCCGTGCGAGTGAAGGACCGCACTACTGCGCAGTGACGATTCGGACCGCGCCGGCGGCCTTTTCCGCCCCGTCGGCGGTTTCCGCGGTGGCCGTGTGCCACGGGTTGTCGGCGTTTCCGGCGGTCCACTCCCGCCCGCCGTAGGAGACGCGCTCGATGTGCAGGGCGGAGGAGTTGGCCACGGCCCAGTGGGCGAGCTGCCAGCCGCGCTGGCGCACGCTGCGGCCCTTGGCGGGGCTCTTGCCGGCGGCGACGGGGAGCGTGACGGTGCGGGCGCTCGTCCCCGTGCTCTCGGTGGGCGAAGGTGCCGGTGTCGACACGGCGCTCACCTCCGCGGCGGCCGGCTGCAGTGCGTCGCGCCCGAAGTCCCGTACGAGAGCGGCCCGCACGGCGTCCGGACCCGCCGCCTGCGTGGTGGCGGGGAGGCCGGCGCAGGTCAGCGTGGCAGCCGAGTTCCCGGTGAGGGCCGCGGAGAGCAGGGCGGCGTCCGGCTCGTGCTTGGCGTACGCCTCGGGATATCCGCTGCGCTGCACACGCTGCGCCGCGACCGTCAGGGGGAGCCTCGCGTAGTCGTGCACCTTGGCCAGGTGCCGGTAGAACTCGCCGGCCGCGTACGTCGGATCCAGGATCTGCTTCTCCGTGCCCCAGCCCTGCGAGGGCCGCTGCTGGAACAGGCCGAGCGAGTCCCGGTCGCCGTGCTCGATGTTGCGCAGCTGCGACTCCTGGAGCGCGGTCGCGATCGCGATGGTCACCGCCCGCTCGGGCATACCGCGCCCGGTGCCCACCACGGCGATCGTCGCCGCGTTCACCGCCTGCTCCGGCGTGAACTCGTACGCCACCCCGTCGGCCTTGCCCGAGACCACTCTGCAGCCCGAAGCGCCTCTGCCTCCGGTGATGTACTGCACCGTGAGATAGCCCGCCACGGCGAGCAGGACCACGAAGGCCGCCCCGACACGGAAGAGGCGGCCACGGCGTTTGAGGGCGGATGACGGCTCTGGCACGTCGTACAAGGTAGCGGAGGGCTCTGTGACCCACGTGCCGGATGTGGACAGTGGGCCGGGGTGCCGGCGGGTTAGGGTCGGCTGCATGGCCGACACCCCACTTGACCTCACCCTGGACGCCGCCGAGCTCACCGCGCAGCTCGTCGACTTCCCGTCCGAGAGCGGCACCGAGAAGCCCCTCGCAGACGCGATCGAGTCCGCCCTGCGCGCCCTGCCGCACCTGACGGTCGAGCGACACGGCAACAACGTCCTCGCGCGGACGAACCTGGGCCGACCGGAGCGGGTGATCCTGGCCGGCCACATCGACACCGTGCCGATCGCCGGCAACGTCCCGTCCCGGCTGGACGCGGACGGCGTGCTGTGGGGCTGCGGCACCTGCGACATGAAGTCGGGTGTGGCCGTGCAGCTGCGCATCGCGGCCACGGTCCCGGCCCCCAACCGCGACCTGACCTTCGTCTTCTACGACAACGAAGAGGTGTCGGCGGACCTCAACGGCCTGGGGCACGTGGCAGAGGCGCACCCCGAATGGCTGGAGGGCGACTTCGCGGTGCTGCTGGAGCCGTCCGACGGCGAGGTCGAGGGCGGCTGCCAGGGCACCCTCCGGGTGCTGCTGAAGACCACGGGCGAGCGGGCCCACTCGGCGCGCAGCTGGATGGGCTCCAACGCCATCCACGCGGCCGCGCCGATCCTGGCCCGCCTGGCGTCGTACGAACCCCGCTACCCGGTGATCGACGGCCTGGAGTACCGGGAGGGACTGAACGCGGTGGGCATCTCGGGCGGCGTGGCGGGCAATGTGATCCCCGACGAATGCGTGGTGACCGTCAACTTCCGCTATGCGCCCGACCGCACGGAGGAGGAGGCGATCGCCCACGTCAGAGAGGTCTTCGCGGACTGCGGGGTGGCGGAGTTCGTGGTGGACGACCACAGCGGCGCGGCGCTGCCCGGCCTCTCGCACCCGGCCGCGGCGGCCTTCATCGAGGCGGTCGGCGGAACCCCGCAGCCGAAGTACGGCTGGACGGACGTCTCGCGCTTCTCCTCCCTCGGCATCCCCGCGGTCAACTACGGCCCCGGCAACCCGCACTTGGCGCACAAGCGGGACGAACGGGTGGAAACCGCGAAGATCCTGGCGGGTGAGCAGCGCCTGCGGGCGTGGCTGACGGCATAGCCCGTACAGCGCTTCACGGCGGACATGCCCACGTCCCCCGTCCGTAACCCGCGTAGATCTACTCTGAGGTGGAAACACCTGCAAGCGGAGGGAGCGCACATGGCTACCGGGAACCCCGAGGGCAAGAAGGTGCCACCGGATGAGCAGCGTCTCGGACCGGTCCTCCGAAGGCGCGGCCAGGTGACGGAGAGCACGACCGACCAGCGGCTGCTGGACGAGCGCGCACCCACCGACTGGGTCCACACGGACCCCTGGCGGGTGCTGCGCATCCAGTCGGAGTTCATCGAGGGCTTCGGCACCCTCGCCGAACTCCCGCCCGCGATCAGCGTGTTCGGCTCGGCGCGCACACCCGTCGACTCCCCGGAGTACGAGGCGGGCGTCCGGCTCGGCCGCGGCCTGGTGGAGGCGGGCTGGGCGGTGATCACCGGCGGCGGACCGGGCGCCATGGAGGCGGCGAACAAGGGCGCCTGCGAGGCGAAGGGCATCTCGGTCGGCCTCGGCATCGAGCTGCCCTTCGAGCAGGGCCTGAACCCCTACGTCGACATCGGTCTGAACTTCCGCTACTTCTTCGTCCGCAAGATGATGTTCGTGAAGTACGCGCAGGGCTTCGTGGTCCTGCCCGGCGGCCTGGGCACCCTGGACGAGCTCTTCGAGGCGCTGACCCTGGTGCAGACCCAGAAGGTGACCCGCTTCCCGATCGTGCTGTTCGGGAGCGAGTACTGGGGCGGTCTGGTCGACTGGCTCAAGAACACACTGATCGCCCAGGGCAAGGCCTCGGAGAAGGACCTGCTGCTGTTCCACGTCACGGACGACGTGGACGAGGCGGTGGCATTGGTGTCGAAGGAGGCGGCGCGCTAGTCAGCCCGTCCGGCGCTTGAGCATTTCAGCCCGTCCGGCGTTTGAGGACGAGGCCGTTCCGGCCGATCGGGGGTCCGGGGGCGGAGCCCCCGGGGGTTGGGACGGGAAGGGGGCGGCGGGGGCGTGGCTGCATCCCTCAGCGGCTCCGCCGCGGGCCCTACGCCAGCCCCCGCCGTGCCACGGCCGGCGGCCGATGCCCCGCGATGGACGCCACCATGTCCAGCACCTGCCGGGTCTCGGCGACCTCGTGCACCCGGTAGACCTGCGCCCCCAGCCACGCCGACACGGCCGTGGTGGCGAGCGTCCCCACCACCCGCTCCTTCAGCGGCTTGTCCAGGGTCTCGCCCACGAAGTCCTTGTTGGACAGGGAGACCAGGACGGGCCACCCCGTGTCGACCATCTCCCCGAGCCGCCGCGTCGCCTCCAGGCTGTGCCGTGTGTTCTTCCCGAAGTCGTGCCCGGGATCGATCAGCACGGACTCCCGCGGCACCCCCAGTGCCACCGCCCGCTCGGCCAGCCCCAGCGTCACCCGCAGGATGTCGGCCACGACATCGTCGTACGTCACCCGATGCGGACGAGTACGCGGCTCGGCGCCCCCCGCGTGCGTGCACACCAGCCCGACCCCGTACCGCGCCGCGACCTCCGCCAGCCCGGGGTCGACGCCGCCCCACGCGTCGTTCAGCAGATCCGCGCCGGCCTCGCACACGGCCTCGCCGACCTCGGCCCGCCAAGTGTCCACACTGATGACCACGTCCGGGAAGCGCCGCCGCACCTCCGCGACGAACCCCACCGTGCGCCGCGCCTCCTCCTCGGCCGACACCTCGTCGCCCGGACCGGCCTTCACCCCGCCGACGTCGATGATGGCAGCGCCCTCCGACACCGCCTGCTCCACGCGCGCGAGGGCGGGCTCGTCCCGGAAGGTCGCTCCCTGGTCGTAGAAGGAGTCAGGGGTCCGGTTCACGATCGCCATGATCACCGGCTCGTGCGCCTCGAAAGCGCGCCTGCCCAGCCTGAGCATCCGCTGTGACCTCTCGTAGTACGACCTGGGTAAGACCGGTTCCTCGGCCGCCTGCGACCCTAACTGTCAGACTCGCATGGCACGATCGGACCCTGACACATTCAGGTTCGTCGTCAGCTTCATCCAGCTTCCGAACATCGAGCGTGGGGACCACAGCGATGGTTATGTTCTTGTTCCTGGTCGTCGCTCTCGCCGTCGTGGTCGCCGCTGTGACACTGGCCGTGGTGGGCGGCGGGGAGGGCGAGGGCCCGTTGCCCGAGGTCGCCCCCGAGCGGCTGCAGGACCCGCTGCCGCTGGACCGGCCCGTCGGCCGCGCCGATGTCGACAGCCTCCGCTTCCCGCTCGCCGCCCGCGGCTACCGCATGGCGGACGTCGACGACGCCCTCAACCGCCTCGGCGCCGAACTCGCCGAGCGCGACGCCCGTATCGCCGACCTGGAGTCCGCACTGGCGGGCGCCCGGGCCGCCGCACACCACGTGTCCATGGACAAGCCGATGCACGGCCGGGAGGAGCAGCAGTGAGCGACGGCACCGCCATCGCCGGTCCGGACGGCGCCCTGCGCTGCCCCTGGGCCCTGTCCACTGAGGACTACGTGGCGTACCACGACGAGGAGTGGGGCCGCCCGGTCCACGGCGACGACGCCCTCTACGAGCGCCTCAGCCTCGAGGCCTTCCAGTCGGGCCTGTCCTGGATCACGATCCTGCGCCGCCGCCCCGGCTTCCGCGCCGCCTTCGCGGACTTCAAGATCGCGAAGGTCGCCGCCTTCACGGAGACGGACCGGGCCCGCCTCCTCACCGACCCCGGCATCATCCGAAACCGCGCCAAGATCGACGCGACACTGGCCAACGCGCGGGTGCTGGCGGAGTGGGAGCCGGGGGAGCTGGATGAGTTCATCTGGTCGCACGCTCCGGCCCGGAGGCCGGCCCCGAAGACACTCGGGGACGTGCCCGCGGTCACCCCGGAGTCGACGGCGCTGTCGAAGGCGCTCAAGAAGAGGGGCCTGCGCTTCGTGGGCCCCACGACGGCGTACGCCCTGATGCAGGCGTGTGGACTGGTCGACGACCACCTGGAGACATGCGTCGCCAGGAGCGCCCCTTAAGGGGCGCGGGGGCTGTGTCGATTTGCGGCTACCGCCGCGTGGGCGCGATCAACCACAACGAACCCGCACCCCACAACGGAGCTCACCGCCCCAAATACTTCGGCTTCTCCTTGTTCACAAACGCCTGCACCGCAATCACATGGTCCTCGGACGACCCCGCCCGCGTCTGCAGCTCGTCCTCCTTGTCCAACGTCTCGGACAAGGTGTGCGAGAACCCGTAAGCCACCGCCTCCTTGATCGCCGCATATGCCACCGTCGGCCCCTCGGCCAGCGCCCGCGCCACCTTCTCCGCCTCGGAGTGCAGCTCGCCGACCGGCACCAGCCGGTTGGCGATCCCCAGCTCGTACGCCTCCTGCGCCTTGATGCTGCGCGGGAAGAGCAGCAGATCGGCGGCGCGCCCCGGCCCGACGACCCGCGGCAGGGTCCAGGACATGCCGGAGTCGGCGGTCAGCGCGACCCCCGCGAAGGACGTGTTGAACGCAGCCGTGTCCGCGACGATGCGGTAGTCCGCCGCGAGGGCCAGTCCGAAGCCGGCCCCGGCGGCCACCCCGTTCACCCCCGCCACCACCGGCTTCGGCATCCCGGCGATCGCCCGCACCACGGGGTTGTAGTGCTCCTTCACCGTGCTCATCGTCTGCCCGGACCCCGTCTCCCGGTCCTGCGTCAGCAGCCCGATGTGCTCCTTGAGGTCCTGCCCCACACAGAACGCCCGCTCTCCGGCGGCGGTCAGCAGCACCGCCCGTACGGCATCGTCCTCGGCCGCGGAGCGAACCGCCTCCCGCAGGGCGACCTTCGTCGCGATGTTCAGCGCGTTCATCGCCTCGGGGCGGTTCAGCGTGATCGTCGCGAGTCCGTCGCTCACCTCGTAGAGCACGGTGTCGGCCATGGTGTGTGTCCCCTCGGCTGTCGCGGTTCAGGCGTACCGGCCGGTACGCCCCTGTCCGTAGGACAGCATGGCGGAGATCACCGCCGGGAGACCGGAGGGGACGTGTGACCTGCGTCAAAGAATCCGGGACGGTTTCCGGTCGGCGGGACTCCGTGCGGCCGCGCAGTATCGCAGTCACATCGCCGAATTGAGTGGTTTTGCTCGCGCGCGTTGCCCAAGCGATGCCGACTGATGTTGGTCATCGGGTCCTGAGATGCGGGATAATGGCTTGGAAGCAATGTGTTCGATGCCGGTGTCGCGTGTCCCACGCTGGACAGGCGTGCCCTCCCAGGGCCGTCGGCTTTGACGATGAGCTGGTTTCAGGAAGGGGAACGAGCATGGCGGCCATGAAGCCGCGGACGGGCGATGGCCCGCTCGAGGTGACCAAGGAGGGGCGGGGCATCGTCATGCGCGTTCCGCTCGAAGGCGGCGGTCGGCTCGTCGTCGAGCTGACCCCTGACGAGGCCGACGCGCTCGGCGACGCCCTCAAGAAGGTCGTCGGCTGACGCGGAAGCGACCATACCCTTTCAGCTGCCCCGGCATCCAAGTGGTGCCGGGGTTGCTGTTTGCCGGTCCTTACCCGCTCGTTCCCGGCCCCTCACCGCTTGACCGCGCACAGCAGTCCGTCGCCCACCGGCAGCAGTGACGGCACCAGCTCCTGGCTCTCGCGCACCGCGCGCAGCAGCTCCCGCAGCCGCAGCACCTCCGTGGGCTGCGGGCCGGAGTCCACCGTGCGGCCGTTGGCGAAGACGCCCTCGAAGACGACGAGGCCACCCGTGCGCAGCAGGCGCAACGATTCAGCGAGATAGTCGAGGAACTCCAGGCGGTCGCCGTCGCAGAAGACGAGGTCGTAGCCCGCGTCCGCGAGCCGGGGCAGGACGTCCAGGGCGCGGCCCGGGATGAACCGGGCGCGGTTGCTGGCGAAACCGGAGGCGCGGAAGGCCTGGCGGGCGAACTGCTGGTGTTCGGGCTCGGGGTCCACCGTGGTCAGCACCCCGTCCGGGCGCATGCCGTGCAGCAGATGGATGCCGGAGACGCCGGTGCCGGTGCCGATCTCCGCCACCGCCTTCGCGTCCACCGAAGCCGCCAGCAACCGCAGCGCGGAGCCCGTGCCGGGAGACACCGAGCGCAGGCCGGCCTCACGGGCCCGGTCACGGGCCCAGCGCAGCACTTCGTCCTCGGCGACGTAGGCGTCGGCGAACGCCCAGCTCGTCTGCCGGTTGCCGGTAATGACCCTCTCCTGTCCCCGTGGTTGCCTGGGCGTGACTGTATCCGTTGGGGCCGGGAACCCGCTGATGGGACCGGGCGTTTAGAGGGGTAGGAGACGGCACGGGGGGACACAGTTGGATCACGATGAGGGGCAGCGGCCCGAGCAACTGCAGACGCAGGGGTCCGAGCGGTATCAGCCCAGATCAAATTCTCGTAAAACCGCTTATCCGGAGCTAACGGGCGAGGTGGCTATGGTAGGGGCTCCACTGGACACCACCAGAGCCGACAGGGGAGGTGCGGCTGCGCCTGTGGATCGGGGAGGAGTGCTGCGGCGCTTTCTCGGTTCGGCAGGCAGGCCGAAATCCGTGAACGACACCGCTGCTGACCCCAGCCACGCCGCTGACCACGCCCAGACCGCGACTTTCTCCACCGACGCGGACGGGCAGGCGTGGACTCCGCCCACCTGGGAGGAGATCGTCAGCACACACAGTGGCCGCGTCTACCGGCTTGCCTACCGCCTGACCGGCAACCAGCACGACGCCGAGGACCTCACCCAGGAGGTCTTCGTCCGCGTCTTCCGGTCCCTGTCGACCTACACGCCGGGCACCTTCGAGGGCTGGCTGCACCGGATCACCACCAACCTCTTCCTGGACATGGTCCGCCGCAAGCAGCGCATTCGCTTCGACGCCCTGGGCGACGACGCGGCGGAACGGCTGCCGAGCCGTGAGCCGTCACCCCAGCAGGTCTTCAACGACGCGCACTTCGACGCGGACGTCCAGCAGGCCCTCGACACCCTCGCGCCCGAGTTCCGCGCCGCGGTCGTCCTGTGCGACATCGAAGGACTGTCGTACGAGGAGATCGCCGCGACCCTCGGCGTCAAGCTCGGCACGGTCCGCTCCCGGATCCACCGCGGCCGCTCGCAGCTGCGCAAGGCGCTCGCGCACCGTTCGCCGGAGGCCCGTGCCTCTGAGCGGCGCTCCTTCGTGCCTCGCGTGCCCGCACTGGGGGGAGGGGGCGCGACCGCGTGAGTGGAACACGACCCAGCCCCGCCGAAAGGCGTCTGGCCGAGCAGCATCTGGGAGACCGACTCTCCGCCCTGGTGGACGGAGAGCTCGGTCATGAGTCGCGCGAGCGTGTCCTCGCCCACCTGGCCACCTGCGCCAAGTGCAAGGCGGAGGCCGACGCGCAGCGACAGCTGAAGAACGTGTTCGCGGAGGCGGCTCCGCCGCCGCCCTCCGAGAGTTTCCTGGCCCGTCTGCAGGGTCTTCCGGGGGGAGGTGATCCGGACGGCGGTGGCTCGCCGTTCGGCGGGGGAGGACTCCTCGGCGGAACCCCCGCAAGACCGGGCGTCGCCGGAGTCTTCGGCCTGAAGCGGGGTGAGCGCTTCGAGTTCGACTACGTCCCCTCCTCCTCCTCCTCGCACGCCCCGATGCTCCCGCCGTCCGCGGACCGCGGCTTCCGTATACACGACGTCAGCCGGCACGAGGCCGAACGGTCTGCCTCGCGCGGGATGCGGTTCGCGTTCGTCGCCGCCGGTGCGGTGTCGCTCGCCGCGGTCGCGCTGGGCGGTGTCACGACGGGCACCCCGGTCGACACCACGGACGCGCGCGGCGGCACAGGCGCGGGCAGCAACGTGACCCCGATGCGTACGCAGGGGACGGGCGCCGCGACGGGCCCCGAGACGCAGCGGCGCCGCGGCACCGGCCCGCTGCTCGCGCAGGGCCGGCAGTCGGTCGGCGACGCCCCGGTGGCCCCTACCCAGGTGTCCGCACCGCTGCTGCCGGGGGTACCGAGCCCCGCCGGCGCGGCGCAGACCATGCACACGCTGACCACCCCCGTGGTGGCGGGTGCCGCAGTGATGTCCCCGCTGATACGTCCGCTCACCACGACCCCGCTGCTCACCCTGACCTCGTGGTCCACGGCCCCCGAGGCCTCGTCCCCCGGTCTCCTGGCCGCACCCCTCCCCGACTCGGCCTCCGCTCCCTCCTCCCCTCACACCTCCCGCTGACCGGCCCCTGCGCGACGGCCCGTGAACCTGGTTGAATCCAGGTGGACCGCGTCCACGGCAGACAGCCGCGCGCGGAGTCGACAACTCAGGTCACCGCCGACGAGCAGTGCTGCGTCGTGGCCAGCTGTGGGGAGAGCATGAACGAGGGGAAGCCCACGAAGCCGAAGTGGTGGAACCGGCCACGCCCGCAGACCCCTGCGGGGCCTCTGACGGACACGGCGCCCGCACCGGGGGCTGCGGAGGCGGATCCGACGGCGGGGTCGGTGGAGGCTGCGGGGACGGCTGCCGGTTCGCTGAGGTCTGGGGATGAAGCTCCGGGTTCGACAGCGGCCGCGGATGCGGCGGTAGGGCCGGCGGCGGTCCCCGACACAGCGGCCGCTTTGACCGGGGCTGTGGACGCGACGCCGCGCCCCGTGGCCGGGACGGCGCCGGTGGAAGGCAGTGCGGCCCTGGCGCATGACGGTGCCGACGGCGACTTCGAGCTGGACCCGCCGACCGGGGTACGCAGCGGGACAGCCGCCTCCGAGGCCGCCGGTGAGCCGGGTCGACCGGAGGGTGCCGACGACGACGCGTCCGTCCGCGAGGGCGATTTCGAGTTGGGCGAGCCGGAGGGTTGTTCCGGTGTGCGCGCGGCTGTCGCCGAGGGCGATGCCGGGAGCGATAGCGCCGTTTCCACGGGCGAGTCAGGGCGTCGTCCCACTGCGGTCGGTGGCGGCGCAGGTGCTCCGCACGAGGGTGACTTCGAGTTGAGGGCCCCGGGGGATACGGCCGGGTCCGAGGCCGAGGGCGGCCTGGTCGGCGGCCTGCAGAGCGCCGCCGCGGCACCCGGCTCGGAAGACCCGGGCACCGGGGGTGACTTCGAGCTGGACCCACCCGCTGAGGCAGCCCCCTTTGCGGACAAGGACCAGGCTGCGGTCACCGCCTCTGCCCCGCCCGCCGCCGACCGTCCCCAACCGCTGCACGACCCCGACCCCTACAGCACCCCGCCCTACGGCGAGCCCGGCCCCTGGGCCCCTGCTCCGCCGGTACAGCACCCGGCGGCCAGACCCGCACAGGGCACGGCGATACCGACGCCGACGCCGCCCTACGCCGCATCGGCCCCGGTGTCGCCGTCGGCCCCCGGATCGCCGGTCGCCCCCGCGGCGACCTCCACGCCCCACGCCACACCGCCCCCGGTGTCGCCGTCGGCCCCCGGATCGCCGGTCGCCCCCACGTTGGCCTCCACGCCCCAGGCCGAACCAACCCCCCTACCGCCGTCACCGCCCGCCACGCCGGTCGCCGGTATGCCCACCCCTCTGCCCGGCTCCGAGCCCCCCAGCGCACCCGAACCCACGCAGCCTCCCGGCATATCCCAGCCGCCGTCCGCCGCCGTGCCCATGGCAGCTTCCGCTCCCGCACTTCTCTCCACCCCGTGGCAGAACTACGACCCCTGGGCTCCCGCCCCTCTCCAGCAGACCGGGGCTGCCGTCGATGGTGAGGTCAAGCGGCGTCGGCGGGTGCGGAGGGGGCTTGTGGGGGGTGCTGTGGTGCTGGCGCTGGTGTCCGGGGGTGTCGGTGGGGGCGTCGGGGCGTACCTCGAGCGCAACGGGGGCTTGGGGGCCGTAGAGCTGCCGCAGGCCGGGAAGGAGCCCGCCGGGCGGGCTCCGGACAGTGTGGCCGGGATTGCCGCCCGGGCCCTGCCCAGTGTGGTGACCCTGCATGTGACCGGCGCCGACGAGTCCGGCACCGGGACCGGGTTCGTGCTCGACGACCAGGGGCACATCCTCACCAACAACCACGTCGTCGAACCGGCCGCGGGATCGACGGGCGGTACAGGCGACATATCCGTGACCTTCAACAGCGGGGACACCGCCAAGGCCACCGTCGTGGGGCGGGACAGCGGCTACGACCTCGCCGTCGTCAAGGTCAGCAATGTGCGCGGGCTGAAGCCCATGGCCCTCGGCAATTCCGACAATGTCCAGGTCGGCGACCCCGTCGTCGCCATCGGCGCCCCCTTCGACCTGGAGGGCACCGTCACCTCCGGCATCATCAGCGCCAAGGAACGCCCCATCACCGCCGGCGGCGACAGCCCCGACGGGAGCGATGTGTCGTACGTCGACGCGCTGCAGACCGATGCGCCGATCAACCCCGGCAACTCCGGCGGGCCCCTCCTCGACTCGAAGGCCCGCGTCATCGGCATCAACTCCGCCATCCGGTCCGCCGACAGCAGCACCGACGAGAGCGGTCAGGCGGGTTCCATCGGGCTCGGCTTCGCCATCCCCGTCAACCAGGCCAAGCGGGTCGCCGAGGAACTCATCAACACCGGCAAGGCCACCCACCCCGTCATAGGCGTCACCCTCGACATGGACTACACCGGCGACGGCGCCCGCGTCGGCACCAAGGCTTCCGGCGGCGGCCCCGCCGTCACCAGGGGCGGCCCGGGCGACAAGGCCGGCATCGAGGCGGGCGACATCATCACCGAGGTGGACGGCGAGCGCGTGCACTCCGGCGAGGAGCTGATCGTCAAGACCCGCGCCCACCGCCCCGGCGACCGCCTGGAGCTGACCGTGCGGCGCGACGGCAAGGAGAGCAAGATCTCGCTCGTGCTCGGTTCCGCCGACGGCAACTGATCGAACCGATTGACACAAACCTCACAGGTGCAACCCTCAGCATCCGCCCCACAAGGCAAACAACCCCCAAAACCGCGCAGGAAGACGCGCTCGGAAGCCTCGGGACGGTACCGGTCGTACGGGATCGCCGGGTACCGTGGATCCGGCCCGGACCACGGAAGACCCGCACAGACCACCGAGGGCCGAGGACCGAGGACATCGCAAGGAGCTTCAGGTGTTCAATGACATAGGACCGCTCGAGCTGGTGACGCTCGTTGTCCTTGCCGTGCTCGTCTTCGGTCCGGACAAGCTCCCGAAGTTCATCCAGGACGTCACACGGACGATCCGTAAGATCCGTGAGTTCTCGGAGAGCGCGAAGCAGGACATCCGCAGTGAACTGGGCCCGGAGTTCAAGGACTTCGAGTTCGAGGACCTCAACCCCAAGACGTTCATCCGCAAGCAGTTGGACAACGACGAACTGGGGCTCAAGGAGATCCGCAACGGCTTCGACCTGAAGAAGGAGATGGCCGAGGTCACGGACGCCGTCCACAGCACCGACTCGCCGTCCCCCTCTTCGTCCTCTACGTCTGCGTCCTCCTCCTCGTCCGGTTCCACCGGCGGCCGTGTCGACATGACGAAGAAGCCCGAGGAAGACGAGCGCCCGCCCTTCGACGCGGACGCCACCTGAGAACTCAGGCCTCCGGGGCCGTACGCCCCGGCTGATCCCCTGCGCCGTACCCGCGCCGTACGTGCCGTACCCGCGCCGTACGTGACGCGTTTCATAGTCCACGGCGCCTCCGCACGGCCTGAAACCCGCCCTCGGTGCGACCTGCGCGCCGGGCGGTTTCCGTGCTGTCTTGAGTGGGGTGGCTATGCTGCCGAGTTGTTGTGCGGACCGTACTTCGAGGAGTAACGCCGCCCGAAGGGGGGCGGGCCGCTCCGGTCCGACGAGAGCGAGGAGGCGTCCGGGCACATGGAGACGACGAGTCAGGCGGTCGCGCAGGCACCGGCCGCGGAGGGACAGGAACAGCTGCCCTCCGCCCGGCGTACGGTCGACGGCTACCTGCTGGCGCCCTTCCCGTGGTACGGCCTCGATGAGGCCTTCACGGGCCCGCGCTGGCTGATGCAGGTCGGGACGGCGGCCGACGAAGCTGTCGAACACGGTTCGATCGGGCACGGCGACGAGCCCTCGGTGAAGAACGAGTACGCGGTCGGGACGGCCGGAGAGCCCAAGGAGAAGTTCGCGGTCGTGGTCACGGTCGCGGCCAACCCCGTGCGGCGCAGCGCCGACGGCACGGGGCTCCTGGAGGCCACCTCGGTGTCCTCGGCGGCCTGGCTCGCGGGTGTGGGCCTGCTGTCCTTCACCTGGCCGGGGCAGATGGACCACTCCCTGCGTGACGACTGGCTGGAGCAGCAGACCGAGACGGCCTGGGCCCTCGCGGACGACCTGGCCGGTCCGGACTGGTCGATGCTCTCGCTGCCGGTGGACGGCGTCCCTACGCCGTTCCACTACCGCGAGTCCGAGTTCGGCTGGGTCCTCGCGGGTTCCACGCAGCAAGGGGTGCACCTGGGGGCGTACGGGAGAGGCATGAGCGCATACGGGCTGGGCTTCGCCATGATCAAGGACATCAGCACCTACGCCTAGCCAGGGGTACGGCAGAGGGGGCGCTGTCCACCAGGACAGCGCCCCCTCTGCCGTACGGGCCCTAGAACTTGTTCTTCGGCGTGATCCCCAGCGACAGGCCCGAAAGGCCGCGCTGGCGGCCGCCCAGCTTGCCCGCGATGCCGCGCAGGGCCGCGCCCGCCGGGGAGTCGGGATCGGTCAGGACCACCGGCTTGCCCTCGTCGCCGCCCTCGCGGAGGCGGACGTCGATCGGGATGGCGCCGAGGACGGGGACCGTGGCGCCCGTCGTACGGGTCAGGCCGTCCGCGACCGTCTGGCCGCCGCCGGTGCCGAAGACGTCGACCATCTCGCCGCAGTGCGGGCAGGGCAGTCCGGACATGTTCTCGACCACGCCGACGATCTTCTGGTGGGTCTGGACGGCGATGGAGCCGGCCCGCTCGGCGACCTCGGCGGCGGCCTGCTGCGGGGTCGTGACGACGAGGATCTCGGCGTTCGGGACCAACTGGGCGACCGAGATGGCGATGTCGCCCGTGCCCGGCGGGAGGTCGAGGAGCAGGACGTCCAGGTCGCCCCAGTACACGTCCGCCAGGAACTGCTGCAGCGCACGGTGGAGCATCGGGCCGCGCCAGACCACCGGGGCGTTGCCCGGCGTGAACATGCCGATGGAGATGACCTTCACGCCGTTGGCCGAAGGCGGCATGATCATGTTCTCGACCTGCGTCGGACGCCCGTCCGCACCCAGCATGCGCGGCACCGAGTGGCCGTAGATGTCGGCGTCGACGACGCCCACCTTGAGGCCGTCGGCGGCCATCGCCGCCGCCAGGTTCACCGTCACCGAGGACTTGCCGACGCCGCCCTTGCCGGACGCGACCGCGTATACACGGGTCAGCGAGCCCGGCTTGGCGAAGGGGACCTCGCGCTCGGCCGTGCCGCCGCGCAGCGCGGCCGCCAGCTCCTTGCGCTGCTCGTCGCTCATGACGTCGAGGGTGACGTCGACGCGGGTGACGCCGTCGACCCGGGAGACCGCCTCCGTCACGCGCTGCGTGATCGTCTCGCGCATCGGGCAGCCGGAGACCGTCAGGTACACGGTGACCGCGACCGCTCCGTCCGCGCCGATCTCCACCGACTTCACCATCCCGAGCTCGGTGATGGGCCGGTTGATCTCGGGGTCGTTCACCGTCGCCAGTGCCTCGCGCACCGCGTCTTCGCTAGCCATAGGAACGATGGTACGGCTCGGTAGCCTGGGCCCGGTAAGCCCGTCACCGGTCGTCTACGTCACGTCCGCGCGACCGTTCTGCCGGGAATACGGCATGTTCGTGGTGGCCGTCCTGCCGCCCCTCCAGCTCCTTGACCAGGTCCTGCAACTCGGAGCGGATCCAGTCGCGGGTGGCCACCTCGCCGAGGCCGATGCGCAGGGCGGCGATCTCGCGGGTCAGGTACTCGGTGTCGGCGATGGAGCGCTCGTTCTGCTTGCGGTCCTGTTCGAGGTTGACCCGGTCGCGGTCGTCCTGCCGGTTCTGCGCGAGCAGGATCAGCGGGGCCGCGTAGGAGGCCTGGAGCGAGAGCATCAGCGTCAGGAAGATGAACGGGTAGTTGTCGAAGCGCAGGTCGTGCGGTGCGAAGACGTTCCACAGCACCCACGCGATGATGACGACCGTCATCCAGACGATGAACCGTCCGGTGCCCAGGAACCGCGCGATGCGCTCCGAGAGCCGTCCGAAGGCCTCCGGGTCCCACTCCGGCAGGATCCGGCGGCGCGGCGGCCGCGGCTGGTCGAGGCGGGGACGCGTGCGCGTGGTCGCCGTCGCACCCGCCGGGGTGCGCTCGCGACCGGTCTCGCGCTCAGGAGGCATGGGGGGCCGCCCCCTCGTCGTCCTCCAGGTGGAACTCGGTCTCCCGCCAGTCCTCGGGCAGCATGTGGTCCAGCACGTCGTCCACGGTCACCGCGCCGAGCAGCGACCCTGCCTCGTCGACGACGGGCGCCGCGACCATGTCGTACGTCGCGAAGAACCCGGCCACCAGCGGCAGCGCGGCGTCCGGGGCGAGGGCCTGCAGATCGTCGTCCACGACTGCGCTGACCAGCGTGTACGGCGGCTCGCGCAGCAGGCGCTGGAAGTGGACCGTACCCAGGTACTTGCCGGTCGGCGTCTCGTCGGGCGGGCGGCAGACGTAGACCTGTGCGGCCAGGGCGGGCGACAGGTCGGGGTTGCGCACGCGCGCGAGGGCGTCGGCGACGGAGGCGTCGGGGCGGAGCACGATCGGCTCGGTGGTCATGAGCCCGCCGGCGGTCTTCTCCTCGTACGCCATCAGGCGGCGCACGTCCGCGGCCTCGTCCGGCTGCATCAGCGTCAGCAGCCGCTCCTTGTCCTCCTCCGGGAGCTCGGCGAGCAGGTCGGCCGCGTCGTCCGGGTCCATGGCCTCCAGGACGTCGGCGGCGCGCTCCTCCTTCAGCTTGCCGAGGATCTCGATCTGGTCGTCCTCGGGGAGCTCTTCGAGTACGTCGGCCAGCCGGTCGTCGTCGAGGGCGGCGGCGACCTCGGCGCGACGCTTGGCGGAGAGGTGGTGCAGGACGTTCGCCAGGTCGGCGGGGCGCAGCTGCTCGAAGGTGGCGAGCAGGCTCTCGGCGCCCTGACCGTGCTCTTCGAGGGAGAAGCCGGTCACCGCGGACCACTCCACCGTCAGCGTCTCGCCCTTGGCCCGCCGGAAGGCGCCGCCCTTCTTGCCCTTGCGGACGAAGACCCGGTCGACCTCCCAGTCCCGGCGGGCCGGCAGCTGCTGCACCGACACGTCGAGGACGGTGACCTCTTCGCCGGTCTCGGCGAGAGTGACGCGCCGGTCGAGGAGCTCGCCGAACACCAGGCGCTCGGTGGGGCGCTGCTCGAAGCGGCGGACGTTGAGCACGCCGGTGGTGATGACCTGGCCGGACTCGATGCTGGTGATCCGGGTCATGGGCAGGAAGATGCGGCGCCGGCTGGGCAGTTCGACGACCAGTCCGAGCACCCGCGGGGGCCGCCGCCCGACGCGCAGCATGACGACCAGATCGCGTACACGGCCCACCTGGTCGCCGTTGGGGTCGAAGGCGGCGACGCCGGCGAGGTGCGAGACGAAGATCCGGGGCGCGCCCGCTGCCATGGCTGCGCCTCCTTTTCGTACGGGTGTCCAGTGCTGCGTGTCGCTGCTGTGCATCTTTTCCGAATTGCCCGCTCGGATGGGCTTCAGGCTAGCCCGTACCGATCGGATCCGCGCTGGTGGGGGGTCCGGACGGACCGGCTCCGCCGGCCCGGAACGGCACCCGTTACTCTGCCGTACGCTGCTGGCGTCCCTCGACTGAAAGGCAGCCCCACCTGTGACTGCGATTGCCCTGGGCCGAAGCCGCCGGACCTCGCTGGTGAGCGCGGTGTGCGCGCTGGTGGTGACGGGGACGGGGCTGCTTGCAGGATGCAACGAGGACCCCGACGCGGGCACCAACGGGGTCGGCAAGCTGCCGGCCGACAAGATCCAGTCGAGGACCAGGGCGGCCGCGGAATCCGCCGAGGCGGTACGGCTCTCCGGAACCGTGGTGACCAACGGGCGGACGTACACCCTCGACATGCGCCTGAAGTCGGGCGGCGGCAGCGGCTCGGTCACCTCCAAGGGGGTGGCCTTCGGGCTGCTGCGGATCGGCGAGCAGCTGTATCTGAAGGCCGACGCGGAGTTCTGGAACCACGCGGACGGCAACACGTCTGCCGGGGGCTCACTCGACGGCAAGTATGTGAAGGTGCCGCAGGGCGACCCCTCGTACAAGAAGTTCAGCGGGTTCACGGACAAGGACGTCCTGCTCGACGGCCTGCTGACCCTGCACGGCCCGCTCGCCACGGACGGCCACCACGAGCAGGCGGGCACCCGCACCATCCGCATCACCGGCGACAAGGGCTCCGGCGGCACACTGGACGTCTCCCTGGAGGGCACCCCATACCCCCTCCGCCTGGAACGAGCGGGCGGCGCCGGCACCCTCACCTTCTCCTCCTGGGGCAAGGACTTCCCCTTGACCGAGCCGAAGAAGAACGAAACGGTCGACTACGGCAAGAAACTCCCGACGTAGGTGGACCGCGCCCCGAAAGGGGCGCGGGGAACTGCGCGACCAGTCCCGATGGCGCCGCGGACGAAGACACCCATCCCGCGGAGCGCCTAGCGGCGCCGGCGCTTCCGGAAGAGCAGCCGCGGCAACCCCGCAGGGATCGGCTGACGAGTGGTCGCCGGTGACGGCAGCGGCGCCTCCGCCAGACTCCCGTCGGGCAGCGGGCCCGACACCCCCGCAGGCTCCAGGCGGAGCACCCGGCACTCACGGGCCCAACGGCCTGTCATCGCCTCACCGTCGGGGGCGTTCAGGCGCTTGCCCTTCAGCTCGGCGACAGCCGCCTCCCATTCAGCGGAGCCGGACGGCAGCTCGGACACGGTCGCCGCGAACGTCACCAGCCGCCCGCCCTTGTCCTTGCTGCGCACGGTCACCTCGGCAAAGCCGCCGTCGGCCAGCCCCGGCAGCGGCTGCTCGCCGGGCCCGTCGCCGACCAGGCACACCGCACCCTCGTGCCACACGTGCCACAGCGCACGGGCCGCGCTACCGGCACCCTTGACCCAGATGAGGCCGGACTTCTTGGTGGCCTCCTCGACGAGGGCCTGGTCGAGCAGCTCGCTTGTCATGGGCCCAGCCTATCGAGGCGCCTCAGAGCCAGCCGTTCCGCTTCAGCGTGCGGTGGATGCCCAGGCAGATGACCCCGGTGAGCATCATGATCACCGGGTAGCCGTACTTCCAGTGCAGCTCCGGCATGTACTTGAAGTTCATGCCGTACACCCCGCACACCATCGTCGGTACGGCGATGATCGCGGCCCAGGCGGTGATCTTCCGCATGTCCTCGTTCTGCGCGACGGAAGCCTGCGCGAGGTTGGCCTGGAGGATCGAGTTGAGCAGCTCGTCGAAGGCGATGACCTGCTCCTGGACGCGGGCGAGGTGGTCGGCGACATCCCGGAAGTACTTCTGGATGTCGGGGTCGATCAGCCGCATCGGCCGCTCGCTCAGCAGCTGCATGGGGCGCAGCAGCGGCGACACGGCCCGCTTGAACTCCAGCACCTCACGCTTGAGCTGGTAGATGCGCGCCGAGTCCACACCGCGGGAGACACCGCCCCGGCGCCCCGGCGAGAACACCTCGGTCTCCACCTCGTCGATGTCGTCCTGGACGGCGTCGGCGACCGCGACATAGCCGTCGACGACGTGGTCGGCGATGGCGTGCAGCACCGCCGAGGGGCCCTTGGCGAGCAGCTCGGGGTCGTCCTGCAGCCGGTGCCGCAGCGCCCGCAGCGAGCCCTGGCCGCCGTGCCGGACGGTGATGAAGAAGTCCCGCCCGGTGAAGCACATGACCTCGCCGGTCTCCACGACCTCGCTGTTGGCGGTGAGCTGGTCGTGCTCGACGTAGTGGATGGTCTTGAAGACGGTGAAGAGCGAGTCGTCGTACCGCTCCAGCTTGGGCCGCTGGTGGGCCTGCACGGCGTCCTCGACGGCCAGCGGGTGCAGCCCGAACTCGCGGGCGATACCGGCGAATTCGGCCTCGGTCGGCTCGTGCATCCCGATCCACACGAAGCCCCCGTCGCGGCGCACCAGGCGCATCGCCTCGTTCGGGGTGAGCGGCTTGCCCGTGTCGACGCGGGCCCCGTCGCGGTAGACGGCGCAGTCGACGACGGCGGACGGCGTCGAGGGGTCGCGCGTCGTGTCGTACACGCCGGTGTCCTTGCGCAGGGAGATGCGGGACGGCCGGACCGCGGCGCGGAGGTCACGGATCATCGACATGGCTGGCTCCTTCGTGACAGGCAACGCAAGGGCGCCGACGACGGATGGAACTGCCCGGAATGGGGACGTCCTGACTTCGTGTGTTTGGCACGTCCACAAAGCGGGGAGCACCGCACCATCGCGGTGGCGAGCTTCGTTACTGATTCAGATCAGACAGATCAGGCAAAACGAAGTGCTCTTCCGCAGGAAGACGTGAGCATGAAAGGCGGCGGTCAGCCGGAGCCGGATCAGCTGTATCAGCGGCGGGAAGAGCGAGTGGTACTGCACGGGTGACTTCGATCCATGACAGCCCCACCTCCTCCGGCCGGTCCCTCGTAAGGGAGTCTCAATCGGCGTCGGGACTCGATCGCGACGCTTCTGCGTGCTGCCCGAACGACCGGGCCAGAGTATCAGCCGCCCAAAGTGTCAAGGCGCCGCTTTGCCCGGTGCTGACGAGTTCTATGCTCGCCGCATGGTTGATGTTCTCCCTCTGGTCGAGGCCCGGTTGCGCAGCGCGCTGGGCGAACCGGACGCGCGCGCGGCGGTCACGTTCCTGGGTACGGACCGCATCGAGGTGCTGCGTTTCCGGGACGACTCGGGGGACGGCGCCGTCGTCCGCTATGCCACTCTCGGCATGTCCGCGCAGCCCATGAGCGACCCCACCGCGGTGCTCGCCGACCCGGTCAAGGGCCCCCGCGCTGAGCTGATCCTCTCGGTGCGCGCCGGCCTCGCCGACACCGACAAGGCGCTGCGCCCGCTCGCCGTACTCGCCGCGTCCCCGCAGGTCGAGGGTGTGATCGTGGCCCCGGGCGCCTCGCTCGACGTCGGAGAACCCCTGTGGCCCGGCGCCGCGTTCAGCTCCGTCCTGGTCGCCGAGCCCGGTGGCCTGGTCGAGGACCTCGATCTCGATGAGCCCCTTGATCCGGTCCGTTTCCTGCCCCTGCTCCCCATGACGCCGAACGAGGCCGCCTGGAAGCGCGTGCACGGCGCCCAGGCTCTCCAGGAGCGCTGGCTGACGAACGGCACGGACCTCCGCGACCCGTCCCGGAAGTCCGTCCCGCTCGACTGACCGCCGAGTGAGCAAGCTCACCAACACCTGGCCGGAATCGGTCAGTTGGCAAAGACCGCGCCCCCGCGCATCCGGTTCTGGTGGTGAGGGTTCCGGTGAAGGGTTCCGTCCGGACGGGTGATCGTCCTTGACGTGGGAGAGCCGGGGTAGGACCGTGGGGCCCTATGAGGGGCGAACCCAGTTGCCCGAAGTGTGGTGGCCGGGTCAGGGCTCCCGGACTCTTCTCCGACACCTGGCAGTGCGACGTGCACGGCACCGTGCATCCGCTGCAGCCCGTGATCCCGCCCAGCGTCGAGGCCCTCAGTGTCGTGGTGCATCGCACACAGGTGCCGGTGTGGATGCCGTGGCCGCTGCCGATCGGCTGGCTGTTCACCGGCGTGGCCTGCGCGGGTGACGACCGCCACGGCGGTCGCGCCACCGCCGTGGCCTGCTCCGGGCCGGGACCGCTCGGTGGCATAGGGGAGCTGATCCTGGTCGCCGAGGAGCTCGGCGTCGGGCTCGGCGCACGGTATGCGGGCATCGACGGCCCGGACCCGGGGCCGTACATGAACGTCGAGAAGCCGCCCCAGGCCAAGGTGCTGGCGGGCGGGCGGCCCACCCCGCTGTGGCATGTCTCCGGCAGCCCCGACGACCGGGCGGTGTTCGCGGGCGAGGCGCGTGGGCTGTGGCTGTGGGCGGTTGTGTGGCCCGAGCAGTCCGGGTTGCTGATGTACGACGAGCTGGTGCTGACGGATCTGCGGGATGCGGGGGCGGAGGTCGAGCTCGTGCCCTGCGGGGCGTTGTCGCCGCGCTTGCTTGAGCCGTAGCGCCGGGTCGCCGCGCTTGCCGAGCCGTTCCGCCTACGGGGGTGGGGTGCGGGCTTGTCCGGCGTCTGCGGGTTGTGGGTGGCTGATCGCGCCCACGCGGCGGAGCCGCATATCGATACGGGCCCGCGCCCCTGACGGCGGTGTCGGTAGGGGGTGCTCAGTGGGTGCGGGTGTGACAGGGGACGTTGAAACGCCGGTTATCCTTGAGCGTTCCCCTCCGTACCGTCACCGCTTGGAGTCTGCGTAGTGCGTATCGATCTGCACGCCCACTCCACTGCTTCCGACGGTACGGACACCCCGGCTGAGCTGGTGCGGAATGCCGCCCGGGCCGGGTTGGACGTTGTCGCGCTGACCGATCACGACACCACCCGCGGGTATGCCGAGGCCTTGGCCGCGGTGCCGGAGGGGCTCACGCTCGTCACCGGCGCCGAGCTGTCCTGCCGTGTCGACGGTGTCTCCATGCACATGCTCGCCTACCTCTTCGATCCCGAGGAGCCGGCGCTGCTCGCCGAGCGTGAGCTGGTGCGGGACGACCGGGTGCCGCGGGCCAAGGGCATGGTCGCCAAGCTGAACGGGCTGGGCGTGCCCATCACCTGGGAGCAGGTCGAGCGGATCGCCGGGGGCGGTTCCGTCGGGCGGCCGCATGTCGCGACCGCGCTCGTCGAGCTCGGCGTCGTACCGACCGTGAGCGACGCGTTCACCGAGGAGTGGCTGTCCGACGGCGGGCGGGCCTTCGTCGAGAAGCACGAGACGGATCCCTTCGAGGCGATCCGGCTGGTCAAGGCCGCGGGCGGGGTCACCGTCTTCGCCCACCCGGGCGCCAGCAAGCGCGGCCGCACGGTGCCGGAGGCCGCGATCGCCGAGATGGCCGCCGCCGGGCTCGACGGCATCGAGGTCGACCACATGGACCACGACCTGGAGACCCGGGCGCGGCTGCGCGGGCTGGCCAAGGAACTGGGGCTGCTGACCACCGGGTCCAGCGACTACCACGGCAGCCGGAAGACCTGCGTGCTCGGCGAGTACGTCACGGATCCCGAGGTGTACGGGGAGATCACGCGGCGGGCGACCGGAGCGTTCCCGGTGCCGGGGACCGGCGGAGCCTGAGGATCCCCTCCGCACCTGCCGTTCCCGCCCCTCTTTCCTTCCTGCTCTTCTTCATGCAAGGCGTGTAGCTCACCCATGTTCGACGTCGCCGTCTTCGGCTCCCTGTTCCTGACCCTTTTTGTCATCATGGATCCCCCCGGGATCACCCCGATCTTCCTGGCCCTGACCGCCGGGCGCCCCGGCAAGGTGCAGAAGCGGATGGCCTTCCAGGCCGTGTGCGTGGCCGGCGGTGTGATCACCGTCTTCGGGCTGCTGGGGCACCAGATCCTCAACTACCTGCATGTCTCCGTGCCCGCGCTGATGATCGCGGGCGGGCTGCTGCTCCTGCTCATCGCCCTCGACCTGCTGACCGGCAAGACCGACGAGCCGAAGCAGACCAAGGACGTCAATGTGGCGCTCGTACCGCTGGGCATGCCGCTGCTGGCCGGTCCTGGAGCCATCGTGTCCGTCATCCTCGCCGTGCAGAAGGCCGACAGTGTCGCCACCCAGATGTCGGTGTGGGCGGCGATCCTCGCCATCCATGTCGTGCTGTGGCTGGTGATGCGGTACTCGCTGCTGATCATCAGGGTCATCAAGGACGGCGGCGTGGTCCTGGTGACGCGACTCGCGGGCATGATGCTCTCCGCGATCGCAGTGCAGCAGATCATCAACGGCATCACGCAAGTGATCAAGGGCGCCTGAGCCGCGCCGAGTGCCGGGCATGCGCAGAGCCCCCGTACGGCGTCGACGCCGTACGGGGGCTCTGAAGCTGCTGCGGTGATCCGCGTCTGTTGCGTCTGTTACGCGTGCGTCTGTTACGCGGCCGAGTCCTCGGCCGGCCGGATCCAGAGGCGCTGCCCGATGGCCGCGGCCTGCTGAACGATCCGGTTGACGGAGGCGGCGTCCACGACCTTGCTGTCCACGGTCGTGCCGTTGACCTCGTCGAGTCGCATGATTTCGAAGCGCATGGCCTCTCCCTTCGTCTCGCTGTCTTCCGTGTCAGTCAACGGGCTGCGTGTTACAAACATTCCCTACGCTAAAGAAATTTTTCGAACGTCTAACTACTCGCGGGTAAGGACCGACCGGGGCCGGTTGTGTTCGCAGCGTGACCGCCGGGACAATGGAGCCGATGAACGACGACCTCGCGGCCCTCAGCGCCCGCATCGACCGCACGAACGAGCTGCTGCAGCGCATGCTCGCCGAGGTGGCGAAGACACCCTCGACCCATGCGATCTTCGTCGACGCGGGGTATCTGTATGCGGCCGCGGGCCGGCTGGTGGCGGGGACGGAGGACCGTCGCGCCTTCGATCTGGACGCGGAAGGCCTGATCGAGGCACTCATCGACCGGGCCCGCACGATCTTCGCGGACAGCCGGCTGCTCCGCGTCTACTGGTACGACGGCGCCCGCCGCCGCATCCACACCGCCGAGCAGCAGTCCATCGCCGAACTCCCGGATGTGAAGGTCCGGCTCGGCAACCTGAACGCCAACAACCAGCAGAAGGGCGTCGATTCGCTGATCAGGACGGACCTGGAGTCACTGGCCAGACACCGGGCGATCAGTGACGCGGCACTGCTGGGCGGCGACGAGGACCTGGTGTCGGCGGTCGAGGCGGCGCAGGGGTACGGAGCGCGCGTCCACCTGTGGGGCATCGAAGCCCCCGAGGGCCGCAACCAGGCGGAGCCCCTGCTCTGGGAGGTCGACAGCCAGCGCACCCTCGACCTCGACTTCTTCAAGCCGTACGTCTCCCGGCGCGCCGCGGTCGCCTACGAGGCCACCGCCGCCCGGCCCGGCCGTGACGACGTCCGCTTCGTCGGCGCGCAGATCGCCGCGAAGTGGCTGGCCGCGCGGGGCCGCGACTCCCTCGCGGAACTGCTGCCGGGCCACCCCTATCTGCCGGGCTCGGTGGACCAGGACCTGCTGGTGGAGGCCGAGGGCCTGCTGCAGTACTCCCTGCGCGGCCAGGCGGACCTGCGGCGCGCGCTGCGGGACGGGTTCTGGGAGCACCTCCAGGCGCAGTACTAGCGGGGCGCCTGCTGGCCGACTTGCGTGCCGTCCCAGAAGTCCGCGAAGGCGCGGGCCGTGTCGAGGGGCCGGTCGGTGTTGGGGGAGTGCTCGGCGCCCTGGACGACGGTGCGGTGCGCGCGCAGACGCAGCGCCATGTCGTCGAGCAGCGGCACCGGCCAGGTGTCGTCGCGGGAACCCGACAGGACGTGGAACGGCAGCGGTACGGCGGCCAGCTCGGCCACACGGTCCGGTTCGACGCACAACTGGCGGCCCGTAGCGATGAGCTGGGCGGGCTTGTTGCCCAGCCAGCGGCGGCGCAGGTCGTCCTGGTCGTCGAGGCCGCCGTCCAGTTCCCCGGACTCGCCGGTCTCGGTCTCCTCCGGCGCCTCCATGGCCTGGATCGCCTCCCACACCTCGGCCATGCTCATCACGGCGAGCGCGTCGCGGAGCAGCTTGACGCGCTGCTGCTGGGAGCCGGAGATCTGGGCGGGGCCGGAGGCCATGAGGGTGAGCGACAGGAACGGGGCGTGGTCCAGCAGGACCGCCGCTCGTGCGATCTGCCCGCCGAGGGAGTGGCCGACGAGGTGCACGGGAGTCCCGAGGGCGGCGGCCTGGGCGAGTACGTCCCGCGCCAACTCGCCCTGCGCGTAGGCCGATTCGTCGGACTCGGGACCGTCGGACTCGTACTGCCCCCGGCCGTCCACCGCGACGGTCCGGTAACCGCGTGCCGCCAGTGGCTCGTGCAGCGGGTTGTAGTCCTCCTTGCTGCCGGTGAACCCGGGCAGCAGCAGCGCGGTTCCCTTGGCGGCGACGCCGTCCGGCACGGGCGCGTCGACGACGGCGAACTCTCCGCGCGCGGTGCGCAGTGAGTACGCGCGGGCGCCGGGGGGCGGGGTGAAGGTCGGGGGCCTGCTCATGGGGTGAGGTTATCCGGCTCGGGTGTCGGGGAGGGGGACGGGCTGGGGCATCCGGCCGCAGCCGAACAGACCGACGGCCCGGCCCCCACCTCACATGAGGTGGGGGCCGGGCCGTCGGTGAGCGAGCGAATCAGCTCTCCGCGGGCTCCGCGGCGGCCGTGGCCTTCCGCGTGCGACGCACCCTGGGCTTCGCCTCGGCCGCGGCCTCGGCGGGTACCGCGGCCTTGCGGGCACGGGTGCGCGGCTTGGCCGCGGGCTCCTCGGCGGCCTGCGCCGGGATCTCGGCCGTCGCGGCCTTCCGCGTGCGGGTACGGGGCTTCGCCTCGTCGGTGGTCTCCGCGGCGGCCGTCTTGCGGGCGCGGGTGCGCGGCTTGGCCTCCGTGCCCTCCGCCGTGTCGACCGCGGCCGTCGCTTTGCGCGTACGACGCGGGTTCGCCACCTCCGGCGCCGGGGTGGCGTCGGCGGACTCGGCGACCTTGCGGGTACGCCGACGGGGCGCGGCCTCGGTGGTTTCCACGGCGGCGGCCGTCTTGCGGGTGCGGCGCGGCTTGGCTTCCGTGCCCTCGACGGTGTCGACCACGGCCTCCGCAGCCTTCCGCGTCCGCGGCTTGGCCACGGGCTCCTCGGCGGCCTGCGCCGGGATCTCGGCCACGGCGGCGGCCTTGCGGGTACGGCGAGGCTTCGCCTCGACCGCATCGGCGACGGCCTCTGCGGCAGCGGCCGTCTTGCGGGTGCGGCGCGGCTTGGCCTCGGTGGCCTCGGTCGTGTCGACGGCGGTGTCCGCGGGGGCGGCTGCCTTGCGGGTCCGGGTGCGGGGCTTGGCCTCGGTGACTTCGGCTGTGTCGACGGCGGCTTCAGCGGCGGCAGCCGTCTTGCGCGTCCGGCGGGGCTTGGCCTCGGCCGTGTCGGCTGCGGCTTCCGCAGCAGCCGTCGCCTTGCGGGTCCGGGTGCGCGGCTTGGCCTCGGTGGCCTCGGCCGTGTCAACCGCGGTCTCCGCAGCAGCCGTCGCCTTGCGCGTGCGGCGCGGCTTGGCTTCCGTGGTCTCGGCGGTGTCGACAGTGGGCTCCACGGCTGCCGTCGCCTTGCGGGTCCGGCGGCGCGGCGCGGTCTCCGTCGGCTCCGGGGCCGAGTCGGTGGTGCCCTCGGCGGTGGCGACCGCGGTCTCCGCAGGGGCCGTCGCCTTGCGGGTCCGGGTGCGGGGCTTCGCCTCCGTGGCCTCGGCGGTGTCGACGGCGGCCTCCGCGGCAGCCGTCGCCTTGCGCGTCCGGCGGCGCGGTGCGGCGGCAGGAGCCTCGGGCTCCGTGACCGTCGGGGCTTCCGCTGTCACAGGAGCCTCAGCGGCGAGCGACTCGGCAGCCGGCGTGCTCTCCGCGGACCTGCGGGTGCGGCGGCGGCGCGGCGTCGACGGGGCCTCGGGGGCGTCCAGGGCCGGGCCCTCCGCCGTCGTGACGGCGGCTTCCGCGGCCTCGGGTGCCGTGGTCGTGGCCGTCGTCACCGGCTCCGACGCCGAACCACTGCGGGTGCGGCGACGGCGACGCGGGGTGCGGGGACCGGCGGTCTCCTCGGACGGCGAGACCGCCGTCGAGGCCTCAGGAGTGGCCGTTGCGTCCAACTGCGTCCCGCCGCGGGTACGACGGCGGCGCCGCGGCGTACGCTCCGGGCGCTCGCGCTCGGTGGACCGGGACTCGCCCCGGCCACCCCGCTCGGGGCGTCCACCGCGACCGCGCGCACCGCGGCCGCCGGTCTCGCCCAGGTCCTCGAGCTCCTCCGCGTCCAGACCGGCGCGTGTGCGCTCGGCGCGCGGCAGCACACCCTTGGTGCCCGCGGGGATGTTCAGTTCCTCGAAGAGGTGCGGGGACGTGGAGTACGTCTCCGGCGGGTCGTTGAAGCTCAGCTCCAGCGCCTTGTTGATCAGCTGCCAGCGCGGGATGTCGTCCCAGTCGACGAGCGTGATCGCGATGCCCTTGGCACCCGCACGGCCCGTACGGCCGATGCGGTGCAGGTACGTCTTCTCCTCTTCGGGAGACTGGTAGTTGATGACGTGCGTGACGCCCTCGACGTCGATGCCGCGGGCGGCGACGTCGGTGCAGACGAGGACGTCCACCTTGCCGTTGCGGAAGGCGCGCAGCGCCTGCTCGCGGGCGCCCTGGCCGAGGTCGCCGTGGACCGCTCCGGCCGCGAAACCGCGCTGCTTGAGCTGGTCGGCGAGGTCGGCCGCGGTGCGCTTGGTGCGGCAGAAGACCATGGCCAGTCCCCGGCCGTCGGCCTGCAGTATGCGCGCGACCATCTCGGGCTTGTCCATGTTGTGCGCGCGGTACACATGCTGCGAGGTGTTCGCGACCGTCGCGCCCTCGTCGTCCGGCGCGGTGGCGCGGATGTGCGTGGGCTGCGACATGTAGCGCCGCGCGAGACCGATGACCGCGCCCGGCATGGTCGCCGAGAACAGCATCGTCTGACGGCGGGCCGGCAGCAGGTTGATGATCTTCTCGACGTCGGGCAGGAAGCCCAGGTCGAGCATCTCGTCGGCCTCGTCGAGGACGAGGGCCTTGACGTGCTTGAGGTTGAGCTTCTTCTGGCCCGCGAGGTCCAGGAGCCGGCCCGGGGTGCCGACGACCACGTCGACGCCCTGCTTGAGGGCCTCGACCTGGGGCTCGTAGGCCCGGCCGCCGTAGATGGCGAGGACGCGTACGTTGCGCACCTTGCCCGCGGTCAGCAGGTCGTTGGTGACCTGCGTGCACAGCTCGCGCGTGGGGACCACGACGAGGGCCTGCGGGGTGTCGGTGAGGTCCTCGGGCTTGGCGCGGCCCGCCTCCACGTCGGCGGGGACGGTGACGCGCTCGAGGAGCGGAAGGCCGAAGCCCAGCGTCTTGCCGGTGCCGGTCTTGGCCTGGCCGATGACGTCCGTGCCGGAGAGGGCGACGGGGAGGGTCATCTCCTGGATGGGGAAGGGGGTGATGATGCCGACGGCCTCGAGGGCCTCGGCGGTCTCGGGAAGGATGCCGAGATCTCTGAACGTGGTAGTCAGGGTGCTGCCTCTTCTGTGTGCGCGGTGCGAGGCGAGCGCGGGGGTCTTTGACGGACCGTGCCGGGGACGTCGGCTGCCTTACGGGCTTGCCGTAACGCACGGGACCACTGCCGACGCTCTAGCGCTCGTACCGCTGAGGGGGTCCCTCCGGGCGCCGTACGCAATGTGCCGTACGGATATGGAGGGCTGTCGGGTCGGAGCCGATCGGGCCACCGACCGGGCATCCTCATACGTGCGGCCCGTCGAGTAGTCGGCAGGCGCATTACCACCATACCCCGGAATCACGCACACGCGATGGCCGATTCGGTCACGTAGCCGTCATCACACTGATTGACCAGGGACTTCCATGGCTCGGCAAGCGGACTATTGTGCGCTTCATGACGACGCCTGACAACACCTCTGACGCACCCGCCGAGCAGACCGGAGTGGCCGCCCAGGACTGGGCCCGGGCCTCCGCGGACCCCCAGTACCGTGCAGCGGTCGTCGACCTCCTCGGAGCCCTCGCGTACGGCGAACTCGCCGCGTTCGAGCGGCTCGCGGAGGACGCCAAGCTGGCGCCGACGCTGGCGGACAAGGCGGAGCTGGCCAAGATGGCGTCGGCGGAGTTCCACCACTTCGAGCGGCTGCGGAACCGGCTCACGGAGATCGGTGAAGAGCCCACGCGCGCGATGGAGCCGTTCGTCGCCGCGCTGGACGGGTTCCACAAGCAGACGGCGCCCTCGGACTGGCTGGAAGGGCTCGTCAAGGCCTACGTCGGCGACTCGATCGCCAGCGACTTCTACCGTGAGGTCGCCGCGCGGCTCGACTCGGACTCGCGTGAACTGGTGCTGGCCGTGCTGGACGACACCGGGCACGCCGGCTTCGCCGTGGAGAAGGTGCGCGCCGCGATCGACGCCGATCCGCGCGTGGGCGGCCGTCTCGCGCTGTGGGCCAGGCGTCTCATGGGCGAGGCCCTGTCGCAGTCCCAGCGGGTGGTCGCGGACCGCGACGCCCTGTCGACGATGCTCGTCGGCGGCGTCGCGGACGGCTTCGACCTCGCCGAGGTCGGCCGGATGTTCTCCCGGATCACCGAGGCCCACACGAAGCGGATGGCCGCCCTGGGGCTCGCCGCCTAGCTCTCGCTTCCCTGGTCGTCCTGGTTGTCCTGGTCCTCCCGGTCGGGATCACGCCGGCGCTGATCGCCGGCGGAGTCTCCCGGCCGGGCGCACCAGCAGCGACAGCGAGGCCGCGGAGACGATCGCCGCGCCGAGCAGGATCAGCAGGAAGTTGCCGGGGTCCAGCGCGCTGTGGGTGACGAAGGCGCCGAAGAGGGCTCCGGCGACACCGGTCGCGAGCACCAGCGAACGGGTGGGCAGACGGTCGGACAGGCGGTGGATCGCCGCCCCTGCCAGCACGAGACCGAGAAGTGCGGATCCGAGCGCTTCGAACAACATCATGGAGTCCCTCCCACACGGCCACACTGCCCTTCGCGGTCGTAGCCCGTCATACCCGTGACCTGCGGAATGCAATCCTCCCCTGTGCGTGACTTGTGCTCCAGTTGTGGAGAAAAAACTTCCTGGGGCGAAACGGGAGAGGCCCGGCGACCATCGGTCGCCGGCGCGTCACGTTGCCGAACAGTGGACAGCGATGTGGAGAACGTGGTGTTCGCTGGGGACAATCGGGCTCAGCCTGTGGGTTGT
>NZ_JBSFJW010000018.1:0-166643 GCF_053598255.1 Streptomyces sp. NPDC001157 | reverse complement strand
GTTGATAGGCCGGATCTGGAAGCACCGTGAGGTGTGGAGGTGACCGGTACTAATAGGCCGAGGGCTTGTCCTCAGTTGCTCGCGTCCACTGTGTTGGTTCTGAAACCACGAACGGCCCCACGTTGCCACAACGTGGTGCGGCAGGTTCGACAGTTTCATAGTGTTTCGGTGGTTATAGCGTGAGGGAAACGCCCGGTTACATTCCGAACCCGGAAGCTAAGCCTTACAGCGCCGATGGTACTGCAGGGGGGACCCTGTGGGAGAGTAGGACGCCGCCGAACAATTGTTGAGGGAACCCCCGTACCGTTTATTCGGTACGGGGGTTTTCTGCGTTTCAGGGCTCAGGTCTCGGGCCCTTCAAGGAGGGCCCTCCTCTTACAGACGTCCCGCCGCTTTCAGGGCCAGATATGCATCTGCCAGTGCTGGCGCCAGTTCTTCCGGAGTCTCGTCGACGACTGTGACTCCGTGGCGGCGGAGTTGCTCCGCGGTGCGGTGGCGTTCACTTTGGGCCTGGGCAGCGGCTGCAGCTTCGTAGACGGCCTCGGTGTTTCCACGGGCGTTCGCCATACGGGCGATGAAGGGATCCGCTACCGATGCCATCAGAATTGTGTGGCGCTGGGTGAGTTGGGAGAGCACGGGAAGCAGACCCTCTTCCACGGGCGCCGCATCGAGACTGGTGAGCAGCACGATGAGTGAGCGGCGGGGGGCCGTGCGGAGTGCGGTCGCTGTCAGCCCCCGGGCGTCCAGTTCGACCAGTTCGGGTTCGAGCGTAGCCATCGCGTTGACCAGAGACGGGAGGACGTCGCCTGCTGTGCGGCCCTGGACGAGGGCGCGTACCCGGCGATCGTAGGCGAGCAGGTCCACCCGGTCGCCGGCGCGTGAAGCGAGTGCTGCGAGGAGCAGTGCCGCGTCCATCGAGGCGTCGAGGCGTGGGGCGTCCCCCACGCGACCTGCTGAGGTGCGGCCGGTGTCCAGGACGATCAGGATGTGACGGTCGCGTTCGGGACGCCACGTGCGTACGGCGACCGCGGACTGGCGGGCCGTCGCACGCCAGTCGATCGAGCGGGTGTCGTCGCCCGGTACGTACTCGCGCAGGCTGTCGAACTCTGTCCCTTCGCCGCGGGTGAGCACGCTGGTTCGGCCGTCGAGCTCGCGGAGGCGGGCGAGTTTCGAGGGCAGGTGCTTGCGGCTGGTGAAGGGGGGCAGGACGCGGACCGTCCACGGGACCCGGTGGCTGCCTTGGCGTGAGAACAGACCCAGTGGGCCGTAGGAGCGGATCGTCACGCGGTCTGCTTGACGGTCGCCGCGGCGGCTGGGGCGTAGACGGGTGGTGGCGCGGCGGCGTTCGCCGGAAGGCACGGTAAGGCGGTGACGCGAGGCCGTGATTTCCGTGCCGGGCTGCCAGCTGCTGGGGGGCCAGGCGTCGCGCAGGCGGGCACGGAGGAGACGGCGGGATGGATTGGTGACCGTGAGGGTCACGTCGGCCGCCTCGCCCAGGCGTACGGACGTATCGCCGGAGCGGGTGAGGCCGAGGCGCCGTACCGGTGCTGCGAGGGCGAAGTCGCAGGCACAGGCCAGGGCCAGGGGAGCGTTCACAGCGATGATGCCTGTCCAGCTGGGGTCCCAGATGCCGACAGGGAGGGAGCCGAGGGCCGCCACGAGCGCGGCGCGTCCGGTGAGTGCCATCAGCGGGGGACGGGGACGTGGGCGAGGATCGCGTTGATGACGGAGTCGGCCGTCACGCCTTCCATCTCTGCCTCGGGGCGGAGCTGCACGCGATGGCGGAGGGTGGGGAGGGCCAGGGCCTTGACGTCGTCGGGGATGACGTAGTCACGGCCTGTGAGCCATGCCCATGCGCGCGAGGTGGCAAGGAGGGCCGTGGCGCCGCGTGGGGAGACGCCCAGGGCGAGGGACGGCGATTCGCGAGTGGCCCGGCAGATGTCCACCACGTAGGCGGTGATCTCCGGGGAGATGGCCGTCTTGGCGACTGCGGCGCGGGCGGCCTGCAAGTCGGCCCCGCCGGCCACGGGGCGTACGCCGGCGGCGCGAAGGTCGCGTGGGTTGAAGCCCTCGGCGTGTCGGGTGAGGACGTCGATCTCGTCCTGGCGGGAGGGGAGAGGGACCGTCAGTTTGAGGAGGAAACGGTCCAGTTGGGCTTCGGGGAGGGGGTAGGTGCCCTCGTACTCGACCGGGTTCTGGGTTGCTGCGACAAGGAAGGGGTCGGGGAGCGGGCGCGGGGTGCCGTCGACCGTGACCTGGCGTTCCTCCATGGCTTCCAGGAGGGACGACTGGGTCTTCGGGGGCGTGCGGTTGATCTCGTCGGCCAGGAGGAGGTTGGTGAAGACCGGACCCGGCTGGAACGAGAACTCGGCGGTGCGGGTGTCGTAGACCAGGGAGCCGGTGACGTCGCTCGGCATCAGGTCGGGGGTGAACTGCACGCGCTTCGTGTCGAGTTCGAGTGCGGAGGCGAGGGCGCGTACGAGCAACGTTTTGGCGACCCCGGGGACTCCTTCCAGTAGTACATGTCCGCGGCAGAGGAGGGCGACGACGAGGCCGGTCACGGCGGGGTCCTGGCCGACCACGGCTTTGGCGATCTCGGCTCGCAGGGCTTCCAGGGAGGCTCGGGCTTTGCCCGGATCCCCGGTGTGCCCGGCGTTGTCAGTGGTCGGGTCCATCATGGACGGCGTACCTCTCTTTCGAGGGCGTCGAGTTGGTCGGCGAGGGCGATGAGAGCCGCGTCGTCGCTGGGTGGCGGGCCGAAGAGGAGTGAGTTCAGGGCCTGTCCGTCGCCGTGGAGATGGGCGGACAGGGCGGGGAGCAGAGCCTCGGGCGCGTGCGCCTGGGCGACGGGGACGCCGACGAGGGGGGCGAGGCGGGTGCGGGTGGTGGAGCGAAGAGCGGCGGCCGCGCGGTCGCGGGCGTTCGCCTTGCGGTAGAGGCGGGCGCGGCCTTCGACGGTTTCGGAGGCGCGGATCGCCACGGGGAGTTTCTCGGGCACGAGTGGGCCCAGTCGGCGTGCTCGCCAGAAGGCGGCGACGGCTGCCGCGAAGAAGAGTTGCAGTGTGCCCCAGCGCCAGCCCGAGGGGAGGAGGTCGAAGAAGCCTTTTTCGCCGCCCGTGTCGGTGGCGGAGTTGTCGGAAAGTGAGGGGAGGTACCACACCAGATGGGGGCGGGAGCCGAGGAGTTGGAGGGCGAGCGAGGCGTTGCCCTCCTTGTCGAGGTGGTCGTTGAAGAGGATGTCGGGTGCGCCGAGGACGACGGTGTCGCCGTCTCCGGAGGACTCCGGAATGCGCAGGAGGGTGGCCAGGCGCTCGCTGCGGTAGCACTTGTCGGCGCCCAGGCGTGTGGTGGTGTAGCGGATGCCGCCCGTTTCTGCGGTGCCCGCGCGGCGAGCGGCGGGCAGTCGGCAGTCGGGGGAGAGCGCCGAGTCGAAGCTGGTGGCGGGGTCCGCGGTGACGCCTGGGACAAGCTTCTCGACCGACGAACTGCCTGGGGCGATGAGGACGGTGCGGCCGGCCGAGTGTGCGATCGCGGAGTGCAGCCGGGTCTGTTGACGGTCTGTCAACAGGTCGGGGACGGCGACCAGGAGGGTGGTGTCGGGGGCGGCTGCGGCGCGCGCCCCCTCCAAAGTGGTGACCATGCGTGTGGACACACCGCGGTCGGCGAGGAGTTCGGTGACGGCGCGGCTGCCGTGGGGATCGACGGAGCGTGGGTCGAGTTCGCCGTGTCGGGTGTCGGAGCGGATCACGGCGATCACGATGGCCGCCGCCAGGAGGATCACGACGGCGAGTGCGATGCCACGTGCGCGGGTCCACACCTGGCGTGCGGTGGGCGAGGCCGAGGTGGACGGGAGCATGACCTCGGTCGTCATCCGGCGGCTCCCTGGCGGGCGTTGTGGGTTGTGCTGGCGCTGCTGCTCGCGAGTTGGGGCCTGGTGCGTTCGAGGTCGCGGTCGAGTTCGGCCATGCGGTGGTACGACTGCTCGCTGGCCCTTCGGCCGCCGTATGTCACATCGTCGAAGTCCCGGGCAGTGGCGTGCAGCCGGTCCCGGTGGTCGGGCAGTGCGCGGCCTGCTTCTGCGGCTGCCTCGTCCGCGGTGCGGCCGGGGCGGATGTCGAGAAGTGCGCGTTCCTCGAGGGAGCGGACGATGCCGCGCATGCGTTCCTGGACGGCTTGGTTCCAGTGGCCCTGGGCCGCGTGCGCCTCGGCGGCCGCGCGGTGCTCGGCCGCGCTGCGGGGACGATCGTCGAACAGCGTGGCGGACGAGGCGGGTTCACGCTGTGGTGTGCCCAGCCGCCACCACAGGGCGGCCAGCAACGCGAGTACGGCCACGACGACGACCACCAGGCCGAGTGTGCCTCCGGGTGTAGCGGCCGCCGCCGAGCCGAACAGTTTGTCGACCAAGTCCCAGAAGGCGTTCAGGGCGCGCTGGAACAGGCTGGGGTCGTTCTCGTGGTACATGCGCTTCGACAACTCGCGACGGGCTGCCTCGCGTGCGGGATCCCGAGGGATCGTCACCGGCGGTTCGTCGCCGGAGTGCGCCAGCGACAAGACGGATGTGTTGCCGGCGCGCAGCAGTGCCCGTACGGCCGATTCTGCGGCGCGCGGCATGACCGTCGGCACCGTTGTGAGAACTCCCCCCGTCATGCTCACTGCATCAGCCCCCCGAGCCGGCGTCGGCCCCGTAGCCCTGGACACCGGCGGCGCGGGCCAGTTCGAGATCCAGGGCTTCGCGGCGGATGCGCTGGTCGATGTAGAGCAGCACGGTGACGCCGGCGTTGATCGGGAAGGTGATCATGGAGCCGATCACCGAGCCGACACCGCTGATGATGAGGAAGGCCCAGCCGAGGTTGTTGCCCTCACCGTTGAGGAAGCCGACGATGCCCTCGCCGCCGAGTGCTGCGGCGAGGAAAGTGAAGGGGATGACGACGATCGCCGAGATGATGTTCGCGATGATTCCGGCGAGCAGTTGGATGCCGAACACACGCCACCAGGAGCCTCGGACGAGCTTCGCGGATCGGCTCATGGACTTCACGACGCCCTGTTTCTCCAGCATCAGCGCGGGCGACGCCAGGGAGAAGCGGATCATCAGCCACAGGGCGACGACGCCGGCGGCGAGGCCGCCCAGGACGGCGAGCGCGACACCTCCGTCGGTGTTCCCGAAGACCGCCACGAGGATGCCTGGCAGCGCGCCCACAAAGACGATGGTGACGGCCATGAGAGGCAACAGCAGGATCAGGCCGAAGAGCTTCACCACCTGAGGGCGGGCATCGCGCCAGGCCTCGGCCGTGGTCACGGGCCGGCCGAGGACCGCGCGGCTGGTGACGGTGGTGAGCAGGGCTGTCGCGGCGACTGTGGCGATCAGGGAGATCAGGAAGACCGCGCCGGAGCTGAGCATGACTTCGCCCATGGCGCGGGTCAGTTCGCTGGCGCTGGCGCTCGGGTCGTCGAGGGCCGCGGTGCTGGTGTCGTTGAGTACCAGGCCCTGGAGCAGGATGACGAGGACCTCCGTGACCACCGCGACGGTCAGGGAGATGCCCAGCACTGTGCGCCAGTAGGTGCGCATGGTCGAGACGGCGCCGTCGAGGATCTCGCCCACGCCGAGCGGCCGGAGCGGGATGACGCCGGGCTTGGCGGCGGGCGGGGGGCCGCCCCAGCCGCCGCCCCATGCGGGGTATCCGGGAGTGCCGTAGGTCTGGAAGCCGCCGGGACCGTGTCCTCCAGGGCCAGGGGGAGGCTGGGTGCCCCAGCCGGGGCTGGGCGGTGGGGGTGGTGGAGCAGGCCGGCCGGGGCCTGCGGGGTCGGCGGGCGCGGACCACTGGCCGGGTGGCGGCTGCTGCTTGGACCACTGCGAGCCGGGGCCCTGCGGGTCAGGAGTGTCCTGCGGGTCGGATCCGGGCTGGTCCGCGGGCTCCGCGGGGTCGGGTCGGTCGGTGGGCCCGGCAGGGCCGGACGCGCCGGGCTCCTGCCCGTCGGACGGGGCAGATCCGGGCGAGGCCCAGCCCGGAGTGTCTTTCATCGTCGCTCCTTCACGGTGCCCGTCCGCGGTCGCGGCGGCAGGTTGGCAGCCATCGTGCCATGGGGTGGTCGCCGAGGTACCGGCCGCGGTATGGGCTGCACACCTTCAATTGTCTGCCGGATAAGGGGCAGACTGACCGCATGGCTGATCAGTACGTGCAATCCCGCGAAGACAGCAGTCCGACCGAGACACCGGCGATCCGCTGGGAGGAGCCACCAGAAGGGCCCGTACTGGTACTTCTCGACCAGACGAGGTTGCCGGCCGAGGAGGTCGAGCGGGTCTGCACGGACGCACCCGCGCTGGTGGAGGCGATCCGTTCGCTGGCTGTGCGCGGGGCGCCGCTGCTCGGCATCGCTGGAGCGTACGGGGTCGCGCTCGCCGCCGCACGTGGCTTCGACGTGGACGAGGCCGCAACCGCGCTGGCGGGTGCCCGGCCCACTGCGGTGAACCTCGCTGTCGGGGTGCGCAGGGCACAGACCGCCCACCGGGCCGAGTTCGCCAGGAGCGGCGATGCCGGGTCGGCTGCGGCGGCGGCGCTTGCCGCGGCGCGTCGGCTGCACCAGGAGGACGCCGAGGCCAGTGCTCGTATGGCCGAGGGCGGGCTGGCACTTCTGGACGAGCTGCTGTCCGGTGGCGGGCACCGGATCCTCACCCACTGCAACACCGGGTCGTTGGTGTCGGGCGGGGAGGGAACTGCGTTCGCTGTGGCGCTCGCGGCGCACCGTGCGGGGAGGCTGCGGCGGCTGTGGGTGGACGAGACGCGTCCGTTGCTGCAAGGCGCTCGCCTGACCGCTTATGAGGCGGCGCGAAACGGCATGGCGTACACCTTGCTCACGGACAACGCGGCGGGCTCGCTCTTCGCGGCTGGTGAGGTGGACGCGGTGCTGATCGGTGCGGACCGTATTGCGGCCGATGGTTCGGTGGCGAACAAGGTCGGGAGCTATCCGCTCGCGGTGCTCGCGCGGTACCACCATGTGCCGTTCATCGTGGTGGCACCGGTGACGACGGTGGATCTGGACACCCCCGACGGGGCCTCTATCGAGGTCGAGCAGCGGCCTGGCCATGAGGTGACCGAGGTCACAGCGCCGCAGGTGCCGGTGGCAGGAGCGGGAGCAGGAGGCGGGGTTCCGGTGGCGCCCCTGGGCACCCAGGCGTACAACCCGGCGTTCGATGTGACGCCGCCCGAGTTGGTGACCGCGATCGTCACGGAAGAGGGAGTCGTTTCACCCGTGACCGCTGAGGCTCTTGCGGAGCTCTGGGCCAGGTCGCGCGAGGTGACGATCAGCTAAGGGGTGAGTTCGGCCCGGGCGAGGCCTGCCCGGTAGAGGTTCGACGCCGGCGCGGGGTGCTTCCCGTCCGTGAAGTGGGACGTGCTTGTCCCGGCTTCGAAATGGTCCGCTCTGCGTCGCCCGTCCGTCAGTGGGTGAATGGGATCGGGGCGGGCCTGCCACGTCCGTCGCGGGTCGCTGCAGCCTGGCCAGGAGTCGCTGGGCCGACTGTATGGTCAGGCTCCGCCTACCCTGGGTAGCTGACATCCGTGTCTGACATCGACGTCGCGGGACAGGGGCAGACAGTGACGGCCGAGTACGACTATCGTCACGGGCCAGTGACGCTGCTCACCTGCACCTTCGCCACTGTTATGAGAATGGGATGATGTCGTTTATGAAGGGACGAGTCCTTGTCGTCGACGACGACACGGCACTGGCCGAGATGCTCGGCATCGTGCTGCGTGGTGAAGGTTTTGAGCCGTCTTTCGTAGCCGACGGTGACAAGGCGTTGGCCGCATTCCGTGAGAGCAAACCGGACCTGGTGCTGCTCGACCTGATGCTGCCCGGGCGGGACGGCATCGAGGTGTGCCGCCTGATCAGGGCGGAGTCCGGTGTGCCGATCGTGATGCTCACGGCCAAGAGCGACACCGTCGACGTGGTGGTCGGGCTGGAGTCGGGTGCCGACGACTACATCGTGAAGCCGTTCAAGCCGAAGGAGCTGGTCGCCCGGATCCGGGCGCGGCTGCGGAGGTCGGAGGAGCCGGCGCCGGAGCAGCTGGCCATAGGTGACCTCGTCATCGATGTGGCCGGTCACTCCGTGAAGCGGGACGGGCAGTCGATCGCGTTGACGCCGCTGGAGTTCGATCTGCTGGTGGCACTGGCGCGGAAGCCGTGGCAGGTGTTCACGCGTGAGGTGCTGCTTGAGCAGGTGTGGGGATACCGGCACGCTGCGGACACCCGGCTTGTGAATGTTCACGTGCAGCGGCTGCGCTCCAAGGTCGAGAAGGACCCGGAGCGGCCGGAGATCGTGGTGACGGTCAGGGGCGTCGGTTACAAGGCAGGGCCCAGCTGACATGTCCGGTGACAGTGCCGCTTCGGCGCCGGGGCCGGACAGGGCCAGCGCGGGGCGGCCTGTCGGTCGGAAGACGACAGGGTCGCGCTGGGGCCGACTGATGGAGGGCGGGCTGCTGCAAGGCGGAGTCCAGGGCAGCCCGGTGCTCCGCCTGTTCATGCGCTGGGTCAGGCGGCCGCTGCTGCCCGTCATGCGGCTGTGGCGGCGGAACATCCAGCTCAAGGTCGTCGCCACCACGCTGCTGATGTCGTTGGGTGTGGTGCTGCTCCTCGGATTCGTCGTCATCGGGCAGGTGCGCAACGGGCTGCTGGACGCCAAGGTGAAGGCCTCGCAGAGTCAGGCCACCGGTGGGTTCGCGGTGGCCAAGCAGAAGGCCGACGAGGCGGCGGTCGGGACCGGCGACGACGGCACGGCGGCGGACCAACGCCAGTCGCAGAACCTCACCTCGTGGATGAGCGACCTCGTGGAGTCCCTGTCCAGCGGTGGCCAGGGCGCCTTCGACGTGGTGACGCTGCCCGCGGGCGACGACAACAGCGGCGGCGGGCGCGGGCCACGTGCCTCCGGGTACGTCGATCCGACGGCCAGCGTGCCCGAGGACCTGCGCACGCGGATCAACGGTGACACGACGGCCGCCCAGAGCTACACCCGCATCGTCTACTGGAACGACGAGGAGTCGGAGCCGGCACTCGTCATCGGCAAGCAGGTCAACGATCCCAATGGCGAGCCGTACCAGCTGTACTACCTCTTCCCGCTCACCCAGGAGGAGAAGTCGCTGAGCCTGGTCAAGGGCACGCTGGCGACCGCGGGGCTGTTCGTCGTCGTACTGCTCGGAGCCATTGCCTGGCTGGTGGTGCGGCAGGTCGTGACGCCGGTGCGGATGGCCGCGGGGATCGCCGAGCGGCTGTCCGCCGGGCGGCTGCAGGAACGTATGAAGGTCACCGGCGAGGACGACATCGCCCGCCTGGGCGAGGCCTTCAACAAGATGGCGCAGAACCTGCAGCTGAAGATCCAGCAGCTGGAGGACCTGTCGCGGATGCAGCGGCGGTTCGTGTCGGACGTGTCGCACGAGTTGCGGACACCGCTGACGACCGTGCGGATGGCGGCGGACGTCATCCACGAGGCGCGGGAGGACTTCGATCCGGTGACCGCGCGGTCGGCGGAGCTCCTGGCCGACCAGCTGGACCGGTTCGAGTCGCTCCTTGCGGATCTACTGGAGATCAGCCGGTTCGATGCGGGCGCCGCGGCGCTGGAGGCGGAGCCGATAGACCTCCGGGACGTCGTACGGCGCGTCGTCAGCGGCGCCGAGCCGCTCGCCGAGCGCAAGGGCACGCACATACGCGTCCTGGGCGACCAGCAGCCCGTCGTCGCCGAGGCGGACGCGCGGCGCGTGGAGCGGGTGCTGCGCAACCTCGTCGTCAACGCCGTGGAGCACGGCGAGGGCAAGGACGTCCTCGTCAAGCTTGCCGCGGCCGGTGGGGCGGTCGCCGTCGCGGTGCGCGACTACGGCGTCGGACTCAAGCCCGGTGAGGCCACGCGCGTGTTCAGCCGCTTCTGGCGAGCGGATCCGGCACGCGCGCGTACCACCGGAGGCACAGGCCTCGGGCTGTCCATCGCCCTGGAGGACGCTCGGCTGCACGGCGGCTGGCTGCAGGCCTGGGGGGAGCCCGGCGGGGGCTCACAGTTCCGGCTGACGCTGCCGCGGACCGCGGACGAGCCGCTGCGGGGCTCGCCGATACCCCTGGAGCCCAAGGACTCGCGGCGTAACCGAGGACTCAACGACGCCGGGCTGCCGCGCGGGGACAAAACGGCCACCGTGCCCGCGCAGCCGGTCGCGGACCAGATACCGCCCATGGCCCCCAGACCGGGCGGTGCGGCCCCCACGGCCGACCCGACGGCGCTGCCCGGGAACGGGGCGCGCGTGGTGCCTCGTCCGACTTCCGGAGCCAGACGACAGAACGAGACGCCCGCCGAGGACGGGGCCGAGACCTCGAGCCGCCCGGACACCGGGCCGGAGGAGTCGAAGAAGCAAGGGGAGGCATTTCGTGGGCGCTGACCGCCAGGGGGGCGCCGGGCGCAGACCGATGCGCGCGGCGACGTACGCAGCCTGTGGTGCCGTACTGCTGGCGGGATGCGCCTCGATGCCCGACAGCGGCGACCTGCGTGGCGTCGACTCCACACCGCGCCAGGACACCCAGGTGCGGGTCTTCGCCATGCCACCCCAGGACGACGCCCAGCCCTCGGACATCGTCTCCGGTTTCCTCGAGGCGCTGACCAGCGACGATCCGAACTATTCGACGGCGCGGCAATACCTGACCAAGACGGCGTCACAGACGTGGAAACCCGGGCTGTCCGGCACGGTCCTCGCCAACGGACCAGGCATCGACCCCAACCGCCTGGGCGGCCGGGAGGGCGCCGACGACCTCTCGTTCACGCTGACCGGCACGCGGGTCGCGAACGTGGACGAGCAGCAGGCGTACTCGCCCGCCGACGGGCCCTACGACGCGTCGGTGCATCTCACCCGCGACAAGAAGACCAAACAGTGGCGCATCGACAGGCTGCCGCAGGGCGTCGTCATGGGTAAGTCGGACTTCCAGCGCAACTACATGTCGGTCAACAAGTACTACTTCGCCTCGAACGCCGCGGCCGGGACGACGACGCAGCCGGCGGCCGTCGCCGATCCCGTGTACGTGCGCCGACGCGTGGACCCCATGACGCAGATGGTCCGCTCGCTGCTCAACGGGCCGACGAACTGGCTCGAGCACGTGGTGCGGACGAGCTTCCCGACGGGTACGGCGTTGAAGAACGGCACCACCGCGCTGGCGCCCGACGACCAGAACAAGCTGACCGTGCCGCTGAACGACAAAGCCCGCCGGGTCGGCCAGGGCCAGTGCGACGAGATGGCCGCCCAGCTCCTGTTCACCCTGCAGGACCTCACCCCCGCGGTGGACCAGGTCGAGCTCCAGTCCGGCGACTCGCGGCTGTGTTCCCTCCGCGAGGCCGACGCCGCCACCGTGCGCGGCTCGGTGCAGCATCCCGGCTACCTGTACTTCATCGACAGCAAGAACCGGCTCGTCCGGATGGGCACGGGCAACAACAGCAGCCCCAAGGCCGAACCGGTGACCGGGGCACTCGGCGAGGGTGACAAGGCACTGCGCTCGGTCGGCGTGTCGCACGACGAGGACAAGGCGGCCGCCGTCTCCGCCGACGGCAGGGAGCTGTACGTCGCGTCGCTGGTGTCCGGCGATTCACTCAGGCCCCCCGTGGTGACCAGCCACGGCAAGTCGCAACAGGACGACCGGCTGACGGCGCCCAGCTGGGACGTCCACGGCGACCTCTGGGTGGCCGACCGCGACCCCGGCAACCCCCGGCTGCTCCTGCTGGAACAGGGCGAGGGCGAGCCCCTCGCGGTGAAGATCCCGGAGCTGGACGGGCGTATCAAGGACGTCCGGGTGGCCGCCGACGGGGTGCGCATAGCGCTCGTGGTGGCGAAGGGAAGCAAGAAGTCCCTGCTCATCGGGCGGATCGAGCGGCGGCAGGAGGCCACGGAGGATCGGCCCACCGTCTCGGTGCTCGGACTGCACTCCGCAACACCGGAGTTGGAGGACGTCACGGCCATGTCGTGGGCCGGGGACAGCCGGCTCGTGGTGGTGGGGCGCGAACAGGGCGGACTGCAGACCATGCGGTACGCGCAGGTCGACGGCTCCACTCCCGAGGGACCGGCACCCGCGGCCCTCTCCGGGATCAAGGAGATCACCGCAGCCGAGTCCGACCGGCTGCCGTTGGTGGCGGACTCGGAGGACGGGATCGTACGACTGCCGTCCGGCGGCCAGTGGCAGAAGGTCACGGACGGGGCGGCACCGGTCTATCCGGGGTGACGCTGCCGTGCGGGGAGCCGGTGAGGTCGTCCGGGGGCGGCTGATTTCGGCCGCGTCGAGTGGGCGGTTTGCACCCGGGACGACTTGTCCACAGGGAGTTGTCCACAGGGCTGGCCGGGGGGCTCGGGTGTTGGCAGAGTGGTGGGCATGCGGGGGTGGTGGCAGGACCTCACCGACCTGGTGCTGCCGGCCGAGTGCGGAGGCTGCGGGAGGTCTCGCACGGTGCTCTGCCCGGAGTGCCGTGCCGTCCTGAGCGGGACCGCACCGAGCCGGGTGCGACCGGTGCCGGAGCCGCCCGGGCTGCCCGTCGTGTACGCGGCCGCCCGGTACGCCGACGAGGTGCGAGCCACGCTGCTCGCCCACAAGGAACGGGGCGCGCTGGCCCTCGCGGCACCGCTCGGCACGGCACTGGCAGGGGCCGTGCGGACGGGGCTCAGGGAGGCGGCCGGCCCTGCGGCTGCGGGCGGTGGAACGCCCGTACTGCTCGTCCCCGTTCCGTCCGCGCGTGCAGCGGTACGGGCGCGCGGCCACGACCCGGCACGGCGGATCGCGCTCGCCGCGGCGGGTGAGCTGAGACGGGTCGGGACCGCGGCACGAGTCCTCGCCGTGCTGCGGCAGCAGCGTGGCGTGGCCGACCAGTCGGGGCTCAACTCCCGGCAGCGGCTGGACAATCTCGCAGGCGCCCTGACGGTGGCTCCCGGTGGAGACCGGCTGCTTCGCGGCGGTTCGGTCGTGCTCGTCGACGACCTGATGACCACCGGCGCATCCCTGGCCGAAGCGGCGCGAGCCGTGCGGGCGGCGACCGAGCCGGAAGAAAGGACGGGCGCGTACGAGAGGAGAGAACAAGAGGCGGTTGCGCAACGGCACTTCTCGGGGCTGGTTTCGTACGACGAAGCAACTACGGCGGTGTACACGGCAACTGCTCGGGAAGGCACAGGAGAACGGATCGCCGGCTCGGCGGACGAGGCGCCCCGTCGTATGCACTCAGTGCCAGGAATGGCGGGTGCGGGCGGCGCAGGTGACGTGATCTGCGCGGCCGTGGTCGCGGCGCCACCGGATTCCTTCGAAATAAACCGGAACTGACTGCCAGCTTGCATCGTTGCAGGTAATGAGAGGGTCAATTCACCTGAACGGAGGTACGCCGCGGTAGAGGGTGACGACATCCGTCCGGGCGAGATATGTTCGGTTGTGAGAGAAAGGCGCAGGCCATCGCTCTCGTACCCGAATGCCGTGCTGCGGGTTTTCACAATCACCCGTCGCGGTGGAGTGGAGATCTTGTCCGCGGGGGAGGAGGTGGAAGTCACCGAGTCCGTAGGTTCCGGAGCTCGCCGGAACCTGGTGCAAAAGGGAGATGCTCCGCCAGTGGAGCGGAGTGATCCGGGAACGGAGTTCTGCGTGGACATCGTCGTCAAGGGCCGCAAGACCGAGGTGCCCGAGCGGTTCCGCAAGCACGTGGCCGAGAAGCTGAAGCTGGAGAAGATCCAGAAGCTCGACGGCAAGGTGATCAGCCTCGACGTCGAGGTGTCCAAGGAGCCCAACCCCCGACAGGCCGACCGTTGTGACCGAGTGGAGATCACGCTCCGCTCCCGCGGTCCGGTGATCCGGGCGGAGGCTGCGGCCAGTGACCCGTACGCGGCGCTGGACCTGGCGGCGGAGAAGCTGGATGCCCGGCTGCGCAAGCAGCACGACAAGCGGTTCTCGCGCCGCGGCGCGCGCAGGATCTCGGCCGCCGAGGTCCCCGACCACGTCCCGGGCGCGGCGACGCTCAACGGGAACGGCCACCCCGTCCACGATGAAGACCAGGACGGAGTGCCCACCAAGAAGATCGGCTCACTGGAGGTCAAGGGCGAAGGCCCCCTCATCGTCCGCGAGAAGACCCACGTCGCCTCCCCGATGACCCTCGACCAGGCTCTCTACGAGATGGAACTGGTCGGACACGACTTCTACCTGTTCGTCGACTCCGAGACGAAGGAGCCCAGTGTCGTCTACCGGCGGCACGCCTACGACTACGGCGTCATCCACCTCAGCACCGACCCGATGGTTGCCCAGGCGCAGTCTCCCGCGCCCGGCGGCACCCTGGGTGGCTGACCCGCGCGGCTGACGGCTGAGCCGGTGCCCCTGGAGCGCCTGTGCGCCCCCAGGGGCACCGGTGTGCGACCCCTTCACGAGCCGCTCTGTCACCGCGTTGTCGCCCGGGCATGGAATCATGGCGGCAACGGTCCAACCGGTGGGCCGTTGCCTTGGGTTGGCGATGGCACAGCACCACAGGCCACAGCCTTCAGGGGGAGGAACGATGGCGGACAGCTTCGGACCGATGCATGACGAGGATGCCGACGGCGGCGTCGTCGGCATGGGGCCGGACATGGGCTCTCCACGCAAGGAGCCGATCAGAGTCCTTGTCGTGGACGACCACGCCCTCTTCCGCCGGGGCCTGGAGATCGTGCTCGCGGCCGAGGAGGACATCCAGGTCGTCGGGGAGGCCGGGGACGGTGCGGAGGCCGTCGACAAGGCGGCCGACCTGCTGCCGGACATCGTCCTGATGGACGTACGGATGCCGAAGCGGGGCGGGATCGAGGCCTGCACCTCCATCAAGGAGGTCGCCCCCAGCGCCAAGATCATCATGTTGACGATCAGCGACGAGGAAGCCGACCTCTACGACGCGATCAAGGCGGGCGCGACCGGTTATCTCCTCAAGGAGATCTCCACGGACGAGGTGGCCACCGCCATTCGCGCGGTGGCCGACGGGCAGTCCCAGATCAGCCCGTCCATGGCGTCGAAGCTGCTCACCGAGTTCAAGTCGATGATCCAGCGGACCGACGAGCGCCGCCTCGTGCCCGCGCCGCGGCTGACGGACCGCGAGTTGGAGGTCCTCAAACTCGTCGCCACCGGGATGAACAACCGGGACATCGCCAAGGAACTGTTCATCTCCGAGAACACCGTGAAGAACCACGTCCGCAACATCCTGGAGAAGCTGCAGCTGCACTCCAGGATGGAAGCGGTGGTGTACGCGATGCGGGAGAAGATCCTCGAGATCCGCTGACCGGCTGGTGGCCCCGTCAGCGCATTGCCGCGACGAGAGCCCGGGTCACCTCCTTGGTGAGCGGCTCGTGCAGCTCCGGGGCGTCCACGCGCTCCACGCGTACGCTCGTGCAGTTCACCCAGCTCGCCGCCTCGACCAGCGCTTCTGCCACGGCCGGGACCACCTTGGGGCCGTCGAGGGTGACCTGCTTGGCGACCAGCGTGGCGCCGTCACGGGCCGGGTCCACCCGGCCGACGAGGCGGCCGCCGGCGAGGACCGGCATCGCGAAGTAGCCGTACACCCGCTTCGGCTTCGGGACATAGGCCTCCAGGCGGTGGGTGAAGCCGAAGATCCGCTCCGTGCGCGCCCTCTCCCAGATCAGGGAGTCGAACGGTGACAGGAGCGTGGTGCGATGGCGGCCGCGCGGCGGCGTGTCCAGGGCGGCCGGGTCGGCCCAGGCCGGTTTGGACCAGCCCTCGACCGTGACCGGGACCAGGCCCGAGTCGGCGATCACCTCGTCGACCTGCTCCCCCTTGAGGCGGTGGTAGTCGGCGATGTCCGCGCGCGTGCCGACGCCCAGGGACTGGCCCGCCAGGCGGACCAGACGGCGCAGGCACTCCGTGTCATCCAGCTCGTCGTGCAGGAGGGCATCCGGGATCGCGCGCTCGGCGAGGTCGTACACGCGCTTCCAGCCGCGGCGCTCCACGCACACCACCTCCCCGTACATCAGCGCACGCTCCACGGCGACCTTGGCGCCGGACCAGTCCCACCACTCACTGGTGCGCTTCGCACCGCCCAACTCCGTCGCCGTGAGGGGCCCTTCGGCGCGGAGCTGCTTGATGACCTGGTCGTAGGTGCCGTCGGGGAGGTCGTGGTTCCAGTGCGGGCGGCTTCGGTAGGCGCGGCGGCGGAAGGCGAAGTGGGGCCACTCCTCGACGGGGAGGATGCAGGCGGCGTGCGACCAGTACTCGAAGGCGTGCGGGGCGGCGGACGGAGCCTTCCAGTACGCGTCCTCCACCTTGCCGCGGCCCACCGCGCCGAGGCGGGCGTACGGGATGAGCTCATGGGAGCGCGCCAGCACCGAGATCGTGTCCAGCTGGACCGCGCCGAGATGGCGGAGGACGCCGCGGACGCCCGCTCTGCGGTCGGGCGTGCCGAGGAAGCCCTGGGCGCGGAGGGCGATGCGGCGGGCTTCGTCTGCCGAGAGATCGGTGGCGGGGCGCGGGGTCGTCATGGTCCGCACGATAGAAGGCGGCACTGACAATGCGGGGTGATCTGCGAATTCGTCACTGGACGCCCGGTGTTGAGGCGGGTGCCGGGAGGTAGGGCGCCGTCGACGCCAGCCCCAGGTCCGAAGGCAGCAGGGCACCCACCCAGGAGTCCCGGCGCACGCCCTGGTGGATGATCGCGGAGCGCAGGACGCCCTCGATGACGAAACCGGCGCGCTCCGCCACCGCGCGGGAGGCGTTGTTGCCGACTTCCGCACGCCATTCCACGCGATCGACGGACAGTTGGGTGAAGGCCCAGCGGGAGACCTCGACGACTGCCTCGGTGACATAGCCGTTGCCGCGGTGTTCCTTCGTGCCCCAGAAGCCGATCTCGGCCATGCTCAGGGAATGCATGGTGAGGCTGAGCATGCCCACGAGTTCCTCCCCTTCGGGGAGGAACAGAGCGAAGGTGAGTATGGAACCGTTCGCCCACCCCTTGGGGGCGAGTTCCTCGGTGAAAGTCCGTGCGTGCTCGGCGAGGTAGGGCGACGGAATCGCCGTCCAGCGCTGGATGTCCGGGTCCTGGGCCGCGGCGTACACCGCGTCGGTGTCCTCGGGGCCGACCGTGCGCAGGAGCAGCCGGGAGGTCGTGAGCGTGACGGGTTCCATCGGCTGATTCTCCTCGGACGCCCGACACGGACGCCATCCTTTTGCGGTGCGTGAGCGCGTGATCACAATTCGCGCAATTCGTGGGCGTCATGCGGCACCATCCGCAGGGCCCGTCCGTTGTCCCCTTTGAAGGAGATTTGAAGCGGTGCGCGAACCCTTCGGCGGTCGTCGTACCGGCAGGCCTCCCGGCTTGGTGGGGTCCTCGCATACGATGGCCGTTGCTCAGCAAGTCAAATGGAAACCGACCGTCCCAGGCCCGACCGGCAAGGAGACCAACCCCCGTGTCCGTCCTCTCGAAGATCATGCGTGCAGGCGAAGGCAAAATCCTGCGCAAGCTGCACCGCATCGCGGACCAGGTCAACTCCATCGAAGAGGATTTCGTCGACCTCTCCGACGCCGAGCTGCGGGCCCTCACCGATGAGTACAAGCAGCGGTACGCCGATGGCGAGAGCCTGGACGACCTGCTCCCCGAAGCATTCGCGACCGTGCGCGAGGCCGCCAAGCGCGTCCTCGGGCAGCGTCACTACGACGTGCAGATGATGGGTGGCGCGGCGCTGCACCTCGGCTATGTCGCCGAGATGAAGACCGGTGAGGGCAAGACGCTCGTCGGCACCCTGCCCGCGTATCTGAACGCACTGTCCGGCAAGGGCGTCCACCTCATCACGGTCAACGACTACCTGGCCGAGCGCGACTCCGAAATGATGGGCCGCGTCCACAAGTTCCTGGGCCTGACCGTCGGCTGCATCCTCGCCAGCATGACGCCGGCCGAACGCCGCGAGCAGTACGCGTGCGACATCACCTACGGCACGAACAACGAGTTCGGCTTCGACTACCTGCGCGACAACATGGCGTGGTCGAAGGACGAACTGGTCCAGCGCGGCCACAACTTCGCCATCGTCGACGAGGTCGACTCCATCCTGGTCGACGAGGCCCGTACGCCGCTGATCATCTCCGGTCCGGCCGACCAGGCCACCAAGTGGTACGGCGACTTCGCCAAGCTGGTCACCCGCCTGAAGAAGGGCGAGGCGGGCAACCCGCTCAAGGGCGTCGAGGAGACCGGCGACTACGACGTCGACGAGAAGAAGCGCACGGTCGCCATCCACGAGTCCGGTGTCTCCAAGGTCGAGGACTGGCTGGGCATCGACAACCTCTACGAGTCGGTGAACACCCCTCTGGTGGGCTACCTGAACAACGCCATCAAGGCGAAGGAGCTCTTCAAGAAGGACAAGGACTACGTCGTCATGGACGGCGAAGTCATGATCGTCGACGAGCACACCGGCCGAATCCTCGCCGGCCGCCGCTACAACGAGGGCATGCACCAGGCGATCGAGGCGAAGGAAGGGGTGGACATCAAGGACGAGAACCAGACCCTCGCCACGATCACCCTGCAGAACTTCTTCCGCCTCTACAAGCGTCACGACCAGGACGGCAAGGAACTGCCGGGCCTGTCCGGCATGACCGGTACGGCGATGACCGAGGCGGCCGAGTTCCACCAGATCTACAAGCTCGGCGTCGTCCCGATCCCGACCAACAAGCCGATGATCCGCAAGGACCAGTCGGACCTGATCTACCGCACCGAGGTCGCGAAGTTCGAGGCGGTCGTCGACGACATCGCCGAGAAGCACGAGAAGGGCCAGCCGATCCTCGTCGGTACGACGTCGGTCGAGAAGTCCGAATACCTCTCGCAGCAGCTCTCCAAGCGAGGCATCCAGCACGAAGTGCTGAACGCGAAGCAGCACGACCGAGAGGCGACGATCGTCGCCCAGGCCGGCCGCAAGGGCGCCGTGACCGTCGCCACCAACATGGCCGGCCGTGGTACGGACATCAAGCTCGGCGGCAACCCCGACGACCTCGCCGAGGCGGAGCTGCGTCAGCGTGGCCTCGACCCCGAGGAGCACATCGAGGAGTGGGCGCACTACCTGCCCGAGGCCCTGGAGCGTGCCGAGAAGGCCGTGAAGGCGGAGTTCGAAGAGGTCAAGGAGCTCGGCGGGCTCTACGTCCTGGGCACCGAGCGGCACGAGTCGCGGCGTATCGACAACCAGCTGCGCGGTCGTTCCGGCCGTCAGGGCGACCCGGGCGAGTCCCGCTTCTACCTCTCGCTCGGCGACGACCTGATGAGGCTCTTCAAGGCGCAGATGGTCGAGCGCGTGATGTCGATGGCGAACGTCCCGGACGACGTGCCCATCGAGAACAAGATGGTCACGCGCGCGATCGCATCCGCGCAGTCGCAGGTCGAGCAGCAGAACTTCGAGACCCGTAAGAACGTCCTGAAGTACGACGAGGTCCTCAACCGCCAGCGCGAGGTCATCTACGGCGAGCGCCGCCGTGTCCTGGAGGGCGAGGATCTGCAGGAGCAGATCGGCCACTTCATGGACGACACGATCGACGCGTACATCGCGGCGGAGACCGCCGAGGGCTTCGCGGAGGACTGGGACCTCGACCGGCTGTGGGGCGCCTTCAAGCAGCTCTACCCGGTGAAGGTGACCGTCGAGGAGCTGGAGGAGGCGGCAGGTGACCGGGCAGGTCTGACCGCCGAGTGGATCTCCGAGTCCATCAAGGAGGACATCCACGAGCAGTACGCGGCACGCGAGGCGCAGCTCGGTTCCGAGATCATGCGTGAGCTGGAGCGCCGGGTCGTGCTGTCGGTGCTGGACCGCAAGTGGCGCGAGCACCTCTACGAGATGGACTACCTCCAGGAGGGCATCGGCCTGCGCGCGATGGCGCAGAAGGACCCGCTGGTCGAGTACCAGCGCGAGGGCTTCGACATGTTCACCGCCATGATGGAGGGCATCAAGGAGGAGTCCGTCGGCTACCTGTTCAACCTGGAGGTCCAGGTCGAGCAGCAGGTCGAGGAGGTCCCGGTCGAGGACGCCGAGCGGGTCGACATGGAGAAGCAGGACGTGGTGCCGGCGCAGGCGGGCAGCCGCCCGGAGATCCGCGCCAAGGGGCTGGACGCTCCGCAGCGCCGGAACCTGCACTTCTCCGCGCCGACCGTGGACGGCGAGGGCGGCACCATCGAGGGCGACTTCGTGGGCGACGAGGAGCCGGTGCGCTCGGAGGCCGACGGTCTCACGCGCGCGGAGCGGCGCAAGCAGTCCCGGAGCGGGCGCCGCCGCAAGAAGTGAGCAGCGCGTCGTAGCGGCTTGAAGGGCCGGGTCACCTCGGGTGGCCCGGCCCTTCGGCGTACGGCGGTGCGGCACGGTGGGGCGAGCTGGGCCGGCGGCCCCTGCGGTCGTCTAGTCGTCGCCGGTGGGGCGCGGTGGGCGGGGGCCGCCGAGTTCCACCGCCGTGCAGCGCCAGCGCAGGTCCTGGCCCCGTTCCAGGCGGAAGGCCATGGCCCGCAGCTGGTCGCCGGCGCCGATGCGGGCGAAGGCCTCGACGGCACCGGGACGGGCTTCGTAGTAGCCGATGTCACGGACGACGGGGCGTGCGCCGCGGGTGCGAAGGGGGCCGCGTTCGGCGAGCCAGGCCAGTTCGTCGTAGGCCCGGCCCGCGGTGTGCCGCAGCATCGAGTGGACGGGACGCTGACCGCTCAGCACGGCCAGGAGGAGGTCGGCGAAGACGTCGGTGGGGCGGGGCTGGGGGCTCGGCCGGACGTGGCCGGCGGGGCAGGGCGCCGCGGCGGCGGTACGGGCGCCCGGAGCCGCCGTGGTGGTCGCGGTGCCCTGGGGTGGGGTGGCCGGCCGCGGCGGGCGGACAGGCCCCGTGAGGGTGGTGGTCGTGCTCCTGGCGGGAGCGGCCGGGGCCGTCGGCGGGCGGTTGTCGGCCGGCCTTGCGCCGGGCGAGACGCCTTCGGTCCGGGAGCCCCGTGGGCGGCCGCTGCCCGGGGCGGTGCGGGTTCGGGTTCCGCCCGGGATGCGGGGCGGGGTGCCGCCGGGGCGGCGGGAGTCGCGGCGGCCGGGAGGGCGGGCGCCCGGCTGGTGCTGTGCCCTGGTCATGATCTTGTGCATGCGCGTCCCCGTTCGGTCGGACGGATTGATACCCGCCGGTAACTTGGCGTTGGGGATCTTGTACGGGGCGAGGCGTGGCGGCGGCAAGGACGCGGGGAGCCGGGCCGGGGTGGTCGGAATCTTCACCTATCAGGGTGATGGAGGGGGTGTGGAACCCCGTGGCCACGGGGGTGTGCCGGGTGAATTCCGAGGCCTGAAGTGGACGCCTCCGGGCTTGCGGGCAGGGACTCGAAAGGGGACTCCCGCACGTATCCTGGAGGCCCTCCAGCAGGCGCGTGAGCGCGCCCAGCCACCGACCACGAAAGCGGCCAGCCATGCGCGTCTACGTCCCCCTGACCCTCTCCGGTCTCGCCGAGGCGTACAAGACGGGAGAGCTGGGGGCAGGGCCGCTCGTGGCGTACGCCGTCACGCCCGCCCTGCGCGAGTGGTACCTCTCCGACGACATCGAGGAACTGGAGTACGCCGCCCTCAACCGCGCCGCGCTGGCCTCGCTCCGGCTGCTGGCCGCCGACCCCGCGGCGGTACGGCGCCGGGTCGTGGTCGCCGTCGACGTGCCCGACGGCGCCGCGTCCGCCGACCCCGACCGGGGTCTCGACCCGGCCGCGCTCGGCGAGGTACGGGTGAGCGGGACTGTGGCGCTGGCCAAGGCCGCCGCCGTCCACGTGGACCTCGACGACGCGGAGGGGGACGTGGCCGCCGCGGCCGAGGCGCTCGAAGCGGCGGACCGCGGGGACGACGACGCGCAGTTCGTGGTGGACGGCGCCGAGGACCATGAACTGCTGTGGTACGCGACGCAGGAGATCCCCAACCTGGTCGGGCTCGGGGACTGAGCCGTCCCGCGTCCGAGCCCTCCCGCGCCTGCGCCTTCCCGTGGCCTGAGGCCTCCAGCGTCGGCTCCGTGGCCGTCTGACCTGCTGCGCTCTTGATTGTCAGTGGCGGCGGGTACGTTTTTGGCATGGGGAAGCAGACAGGGGCGCACATTGTCTGGGACTGGAACGGGACGCTGTTCCACGACAATGACGCGATCATCGGGGCGACGAACGCGGCGTTCGCGGAGCTTGGCCTTGAGCCGATCACGATGGAGCGGTACCGGGCGCTCTACTGCGTGCCGGTTCCGAAGTTCTACGAGCGGCTCATGGGCCGGCTGCCGACGGACGCCGAATGGGAGGTCATGGACGAGACCTTCCACCGGTACTACGCCGAGCACCGGGTCCGTTGCGGGCTGACCGAGGGGGCGACGGAGCTGCTCGCCGGATGGCGGTCGGCGGGACGCAGCCAGTCGATCCTGAGCATGTACACGCATGACGAACTCGTCCCGTTGGTGCGGGGGTTCGGGATTGAGGCGCACTTCATACGCGTCGACGGGCGGACCGGGCCCTCGGGGGGCAGCAAGGCGGAGCACATGGTGCGGCACCTTGCCTCACTGGTCGGTGTGGATCCGGCTCGTACGGTGGTGATCGGGGATGCTGCCGATGATGCGGTGGCCGCGCGGCATGTGGGGGCGCGGGCGGTGCTGTACACCGGCGGGTCGCATGGGCGGGCCAGCCTTGAGGCGGTGGGGGTGCCGGTGGTGGACACGCTGGATGAAGCTGTTGCTGAGGCGGAGCGGCTGGCTGCGTAGGGGGTTTGCGGGGCTGGGCGGGGTTTCGTGGAGCCCGGCACCTGGGCTGGGTGGGGGTGGGTTCGCCGGCCCGCGCTGGCGGGGTGCCGCCTGCGCCCACCCGTGCCGCCCCAGCGGCACGACTGCCCGCAGACGGTACGGCGTGGCTGTGACCGACTGCGGGCGGCTCGGCGCGACGGCTCGCGCGCGGTGCGGCGTGGTGGGGCTGCCTGCGGGCGGCTCGGCGCGACGGCTCGCGCGCGGTGCGGCGTGGTGGGGCTGCCTGCGGGCGGACGGGCGGGGCGCGAGGGCCCGCAGACGGTACGGCGGGGCTGTGACTGACCGCGGGCGGCCGGGCACGACGGCCCGCGGGCGGCCCGGCGCGACTGCCCCCAAGCGCTACGGCGTGGTGGGATTGCCTGCGGGCGGCGCTGTGTGGCTGTGTCTGGCCGCAGGTGGCACGGCGTTCGGTGTTGTTGACCGCAGGCGTACGGCGTTCGGGGCGAGTGCCCGCCAACGGCGGTCAGTGGGCAAGGGTCAGGTCGCAGGGGCCTTTGCTCGTAGGACCGTCAGGAACTCTCGCATCCATGCCGGGTGGTCCGGCCAGGCGCGGGATGAGATCAAGGTTCCGTCGACCACCGCCTCGGTGTCCTGGAAGGTGGCTCCGGCGGTCTGCATGTCGGGTTCCAGGGCGGGGTACGCCGTGACGCGGCGGCCGCGGAGGCCGTCCACCGCGGCGGTGAGAAGAGGGCCGTGGCAGATCTGGGCGACCGGCTTGTCCGCGTCGAAGAAGGACTTGAGGATCTTGCGGAGTTCGGGGTCGTTGCGGAGGTACTCGGGGGCGCGGCCGCCCGGGATGACGAGGGCGGCGTACTCGCCGGGGTCGACCTCGGCGAAGGCGAGATCGGCGGGCCAGGTGTAGCCGGGCTTCTCGGTGTAGGTGTCGAAGCCGGGTTCGAAGTCGTGGACGACGAACTGGAGCTTCTTGCGGGTGGGGGCCGCGATATGGACGTCGTAGCCCTCCTCGCGGAGGCGCTGATAGGGGTACAGGACCTCGAGTGACTCTGCTGCGTCGCCGGTGACGATGAGGATTTTCGTGGTCATGTCGGACGGCTCCCCTCGGGCGGGTGTGCGCTGTCATGGGCAACGTGCCTCCTGGGGGGTGGTCTTGCCAAGGGGTCCGGCCGTTTTCGAGCGAGGGGGATCGGATGAGGGAACGGATGAGGGGGCCGCGTCGTCGGCCCGCACGACCGTGGGGGCTTTGCCCCTGTGCAGAGTGTCAAAGTTCCACCCCCGGTTTTGTACACATACGGCTCATGACGGGCCCCCCGTACTGAGCGATAGCCTTATGGCGTGATCAGCGCGATAGCTCGCGGGGGCATCGTTGCCCCTGCCCTGCGCCCGGTGAACACGGACCACCTCCGTGACCGGGCGGCAGTCGCTGGTCTTCGCGGGCAGGAGGGGGCCGGAAGGGCTCCCGGGATGCCATTCACCCCTTGGACGCGGGCGCTGTGGAGAGCAGCGTCACACCTTCGGGGCAGCTCAAATATGGCTCATATCTTCCCGCTCATCTCACCTTGCGGCATAGCGTCGGAGCAGACCGGAGAACCCGGGCCGTGGCGAAGAGCCGCAGGGGAAGAGACCGTACTTCCTTCTACGTCACGCAACGGCGCGCGACAGGAGCCAGAGGACAATGCAGACCAAGCTGGACGAAGCCAAGGCCGAGTTGCTCGAGAGGGCCGCCCGGGTAGCTGAGAACAGCCCGGTCGGGGGGCACCTACCGACCGGGACGACGGACGGGAGCACCCCCGACCGGGACACCGTGCTCGCGTTCCTCCAGCGCTACTACCTGCACACCGCCCCGGAGGACCTCACCGGCCGCGACCCGGTCGACATCTTCGGAGCCGCGCTCTCGCACTACCGGCTGGCCGAGAACCGCCCCCAGGGCACGGCCAACGTGCGGGTCCACACGCCCACGGTGGAGGAGAACGGGTGGACGTGCAGCCACTCCGTCGTCGAGGTCGTCACCGACGACATGCCCTTCCTGGTCGACTCCGTCACCAATGAGCTGACGCGACAGGGACGCGGCATCCACGTCGTCATCCACCCCCAGGTCGTCGTCCGCCGGGATGTCACCGGCAAGCTCATCGAGGTGCTCAGCACCCAGCCGGGCGGCGACCTGCCGCACGACGCGCACACCGAGTCCTGGATCCACGTCGAGATCGACCGCGAGACCGACCGCGGCGACCTCAAGCAGATCACCGCCGACCTGCTGCGCGTGCTGTCCGACGTCCGCGAGGCCGTCGAGGACTGGGACAAGATGCGGGACGCGGCGCTGCGCATGGCCGACGAACTGCCCAAGGAGCCCGTCGCCACCGACCTGCGCGAGCAGGACATCGAGGAGGCCCGTGAGCTGCTGCGCTGGCTGTCCGCCGATCACTTCACCTTCCTCGGCTACCGCGAGTACCAGCTGCGCGAGGACGACTCGCTGGCCGCCGTGCCCGGCACCGGCCTCGGCATCCTGCGCTCCGACCCGCACCACGCCGGGGACGACAGCCACCCCGTGAGCCCGTCCTTCGAGCGGCTGCCCGCCGACGCCCGCGCCAAGGCCCGCGAGCACAAGCTCCTCGTCCTGACCAAGGCGAACAGCAGGGCCACCGTGCACCGGCCGTCGTACCTGGACTACATCGGCGTCAAGAAGTTCGACGCGGACGGCAATGTCGTCGGTGAGCGCCGCTTCCTCGGACTGTTCTCCTCCGCCGCGTACACCGAGTCGGTGCGCCGGGTCCCGGTCATCCGCCGCAAGGTCGAGGAGGTCCTGGAGCGTGCCGGCTTCTCGCCCAACAGCCACGACGGGCGTGACCTGCTGCAGATCCTGGAGACCTACCCGCGCGACGAGCTCTTCCAGACGCCGGCCGACGAGCTCGAGTCCATCGCCACCTCCGTCCTGTATCTGCAGGAGCGCAGGCGGCTGCGCCTCTACCTGCGGCAGGACGAGTACGGGCGCTACTACTCCGCCCTCGTCTACCTCCCGCGCGACCGCTACACCACCGGCGTGCGCCTCAGGATCATCGACATCCTGAAGGAGGAACTCGGCGGCACCAGCGTCGACTTCACGGCCTGGAACACCGAGTCGATCCTGTCCCGGCTGCACTTCGTGGTGCGGGTCCCGCAGGGCACCGAGCTGCCGCAGCTGTCCGACGCCGACAAGGAGCGCATCGAGGCCCGCCTGGTGGAGGCAGCCCGCTCCTGGGCCGACGGCTTCGCCGAGGCGCTGAACGCCGAGTGCGGCGAGGAGCACGCCGCCGAACTGCTGCGCCGCTACAACAACGCCTTCCCCGAGGGCTACAAGGCCGACCACACCCCGCGTGCCGCGGTCGCCGACCTGGTCCACCTGGAGCAGCTCAGCGAGGCCCAGGCCGACAGCGGCCAGGACTTCTCCCTCAGCCTGTACGAGCCTGTCGGCGCCGCCCCCGAGGAGCGCCGGTTCAAGATCTACCGCAAGGGTGACGCCGTCTCCCTGTCCGCGGTACTGCCGGCCCTCAGCCGGCTCGGTGTCGAGGTGACGGACGAGCGGCCGTACGAGCTGCGCTGCTCGGACCGCACCACCGCGTGGATCTACGACTTCGGCCTGCGTATGCCCAAGTTGCAGAACGGCGGCGGCGACTACCTCGGCGACGACGCCCGCGAGCGCTTCCAGGAGGCCTTCGCCGCCACCTGGACCGGCAAGGCGGAGAACGACGGCTTCAACGCCCTGGTGCTGAGCGCCGGGCTGAGCTGGCGGCAGGCGATGGTCCTGCGCGCGTACGCCAAGTACCTGCGCCAGGCCGGTTCCACCTTCTCGCAGGACTACATGGAGGACACCCTCCGCAACAACGTCCACACCACCCGGCTGCTGGTCTCGCTGTTCGAGGCGCGGATGTCGCCGGACCGGCAGCGGGCCGGGCACGAGATCGTCGACGCGCTTCTCGAAGAGGTCGACGCGGCCCTCGACCAGGTGGCCTCCCTCGACGAGGACCGGATCCTGCGGTCCTTCCTGACCGTCATCAAGGCGACGCTGCGTACGAACTTCTTCCAGGAGGCGGCCGGCGGCAAGCCGCACGCGTACGTGTCCATGAAGTTCGACCCGCAGGCGATCCCCGATCTGCCGGCGCCCCGCCCGGCCTACGAGATCTGGGTGTACTCGCCGCGTGTGGAGGGCGTGCACCTGCGCTTCGGCAAGGTCGCGCGCGGTGGTCTGCGCTGGTCCGACCGGCGTGAGGACTTCCGGACCGAGATCCTCGGCCTGGTCAAGGCGCAGATGGTGAAGAACACCGTCATCGTGCCGGTCGGCGCGAAGGGCGGCTTCGTCGCCAAGCAGCTGCCGGACCCGAGCGTGGACCGGGACGCATGGCTGGCCGAGGGCATCGCCAGCTACAAGACGTTCATCTCGGCGCTCCTCGACATCACCGACAACATGGTGGCCGGCGAGGTCGTGCCGCCCGCCGACGTCGTACGGCACGACGAGGACGACACCTACCTGGTCGTCGCCGCCGACAAGGGCACCGCGACCTTCTCCGACATCGCCAACGGGGTCGCCGAGACGTACAACTTCTGGCTCGGTGACGCCTTCGCCTCCGGTGGCTCGGCCGGTTACGACCACAAGGGCATGGGCATCACCGCCCGCGGCGCCTGGGAGTCCGTCAAGCGGCACTTCCGGGAGCTGGGCGTCGACACGCAGAGCGAGGACTTCACGGTCGTCGGCATCGGCGACATGTCGGGTGACGTGTTCGGCAACGGCATGCTGCTGAGCGAGCACATCCGTCTGGTCGCCGCCTTCGACCACCGGCACATCTTCATCGACCCGAACCCGGACGCGGCCACCTCGTACGCCGAGCGCCGCCGTATCTTCGAGCTGCCCCGCTCCAGCTGGGCCGACTACAACGCCGAGCTCATCTCCGCCGGTGGCGGCGTGTTCCCGCGTACCGCCAAGGCCATTCAGCTCAACTCGCACATCCGCGAGGCCCTCGGCATCGAGGGCAAGGTCTCCAAGATGACCCCGGCCGACCTGATGAAGGCCATCCTCCAGGCCCCGGTGGACCTGCTGTGGAACGGCGGCATCGGTACGTATGTGAAGGCCAGCACGGAGAGCCAGGCGGACGTCGGCGACAAGGCCAACGACCCGATCCGGGTCGACGGCGCCGACCTGCGGGTCAAGGTCGTCGGCGAGGGCGGCAACCTGGGTCTGACCCAGCTCGGCCGGATCGAGTTCGCCCGCCACGGCGGCAAGATCAACACGGACGCGATCGACAACAGCGCGGGCGTGGACACCTCCGACCACGAGGTGAACATCAAGATCCTGCTCAACGGCCTGGTCGCCGACGGCGACATGACCGTCAAGCAGCGCAACAAGCTGCTCGCCGAGATGACCGACGAGGTCGGCGCGCTGGTCCTGCGCAACAACTACGCGCAGAACACGGCGCTCGCCAATGCCCTGGCCCAGTCCAAGGACATGCTCCACGCCCAGCAGCGGTTCATCCGCCACATGGTGCGCGAGGGCCATCTGGACCGGGCGCTGGAGTTCCTCCCCACCGACCGCCAGATCCGCGAGCGGCTCAGCGCCGGCCAGGGCCTCACCAGCCCCGAGACGGCCGTCCTGCTGGCGTACACGAAGATCACGGTTGCCGAGGAGCTGCTGCACACCTCGCTGCCGGACGACCCGTATCTGCGGGGTCTGCTGCACGCGTACTTCCCGACGGCGCTGCGCGAGCAGTTCGCCGACCGTATCGACAGCCACCCGCTGCACCGCGAGATCACCACGACCGTCCTGGTCAACGACACGGTCAACACCGGCGGTACGACCTATCTGCACCGCCTGCGCGAGGAGACCGGCGCCTCCCTGGAGGAGATCGTGCGGGCGCAGACCGCGGCGCGGGCGATCTTCTGCTCGGCCCCGGTGTGGGACGCGGTCGAGGGCCTGGACAACCAGGTCGAGGCCGCCGTGCAGACCCGTATCCGGCTGCACTCGCGCCGCCTGGTGGAGCGCGGCACGCGCTGGCTGCTCAACAACCGGCCGCAGCCGCTGCAGCTCGCCGAGACGGTCGAGTTCTTCGCCGAGCGCGTCGAGCAGGTCTGGCAGCAGCTCACCAAGCTGCTGCGCGGCGCGGACCTGGAGTGGTGGCAGCAGATCTACGACGAGCTGACCGGCGCCGGCGTCCCGGACGAGCTCGCCACCCGGGTGGCCGGGTTCTCCTCCGCCTTCCCGGCGCTCGACATCGTCTCGGTGGCCGACCGCATGGGCAAGGAGCCGCTGGACGTCGCCGAGGTCTACTACGACCTCGCCGACCGTCTGCACATCACCCAGCTCATGGACCGCATCATCGAGCTGCCGCGCGCCGACCGCTGGCAGTCCATGGCCCGCGCCTCCATCCGTGAGGACCTGTACGCGGCCCACGCGGCACTGACCGCGGACGTCCTGGCGGTGGGCAACGGCACCTCGACTCCCGAGCAGCGCTTCAAGGCCTGGGAGGAGAAGAACGCGGCGATCCTGGGCCGGGCGCGCACGACTCTGGAGGAGATCCAGAGCTCGGAGACGTTCGACCTCGCCAACCTGTCGGTGGCGATGCGCACGATGCGGACGCTGCTGCGGACGCATTCGTAACAGGCGGTACGAAAGCGAGGTGCCCCGAGCCGACCGGCTCGGGGCACCTCGCTCTTCGTGGCGGTGTTCAGGCGGCCTTCGGCTTGTCCGCGCCGCCGGTGAACTCCTCGTACGCCGCCATGACCTCCTCGGTCGGGCCGTCCATGCGCAGTTCGCCGCGCTCCAGCCACAGCACGCGTTCGCAGGTGTCGCGGATCGACTTGTTGTTGTGGCTGACCAGGAACACCGTGCCCGCCTGCTGGCGCAGTTCGCGGATGCGTTGCTCGGAGCGCTTCTGGAAGGACCGGTCGCCGGTGGCGAGGGCCTCGTCGATGAGGAGCACGTCGTGGTCCTTGGCGGCGGCGATGGAGAAGCGCAGGCGGGCGCCCATGCCGGAGGAGTACGTCCGCATGGGCAGGGTGATGAAGTCGCCCTTCTCGTTGATGCCGGAGAAGTCGACGATGCCGTCGTAGCGGTCCCTGATCTCCTCGCGGGACATGCCCATGGCGAGGCCGCCGAGGTAGACGTTCTTCTCGCCGGTCAGGTCGCCCATCAGAGCCGCGTTGACGCCGAGGAGGGAGGGCTGGCCGTCGGTGTAGATGTGGCCGTTCTCGACCGGCAGCAGGCCCGCGACCGCCTTCAGCAGGGTCGACTTGCCGGAGCCGTTGGTGCCGATCAGGCCGACCGCCTCGCCCTTGTAGGCGACGAAGGACACGTTCTTGACGGCGTGCACCGTGCGGACGCCGGCCGCCTTCTCGGCCTGCTGGCGGCGCAGCATGCGGTTGAGGGCGGCGGTCGCGGAGCCGCGTCCGGCGCCGGTGCCGTTGACCCGGTAGACGATGTCGACTCCGTCGACGACGACAGTGGGGATCCGTTCGATGGTGTGCTCAGCCACGGCCGTACGTCTCCTCAGCCTTCCAGAAGTAGATGAAGCCGCCGACTCCGGCGAGCAGTGCCCAGCCGATGGCGAACGCCCACACGTGGGGCGGCAGCTGCTTGGCGTGGAAGCTGTCGATCAGCGCGAAGCGCATCAGGTCGATGTAGACCGCGGCCGGCTGGGCCTGGAGCACCGGCTCCACCCAGTGCGGCAGGTCGCTGTGCTGGCCGGCCAGCTTGTCGATGCTCCACATCACGCCGGACACATACATCCAGGTACGCAGGACGAAAGGCATCAGCTGGGCGATGTCCGGGGTCTTGGCGCCCATCCGAGCCATGATCATCGAGACGCCGGTGTTGAAGGTGAACTGCAGGACCAGCGCCGGGAACGCCAGCAACCAGGAGAACGCGACCGGCACCCCGAAGCAGAGCAGGATGACGACCAGCGCGGCCATGGAGAACAGGAGCTGCTGCAGCTGCTGGAGGCAGAAGGAGATCGGCAGCGCGGCCCGCGGGAAGTGCAGCGCCCGGACCAGGCCCAGGTTGCCGGAGATCGCGCGGGTGCCCGCCATGATCGAGCTCTGCGTGAACGTCCAGATGAACACGCCCGTGACCAGGAACGGGATGTAGTCCGGCACATGCCTCTTGGTGCCCAGCAGGACGCCGAAGATGAAGTAGTAGACCGCCGCGTTCAGCAGCGGGGTCATGACCTGCCAGACCTGGCCGAGCTTCGCCTGGCTGTACTGGGCGGTGAGCTTGGCGGTGGCGAAGGCGGTGATGAAGTGGCGCCGGGCCCACAGTTGCCGCACGTACTCGGGCAGGGAGGGGCGGGCGCCGCTGACCGAGAGGCCGTGGCGGGCGGCGAGGGCCGCGAGGTCGTCGTCGGCCGGGGCCGGCGTCGGGGGCGGTGTGTCGAGGACCTGGCTCACATCCGCTGCTTTCACTCGGGGGAGGGGGGTGCCGGCGACGTCCGGCCCGTCGGCCGGACGGTCCGTTGCCCGGCGTTTCCTTACGCTTCTCTTCACGTTCTCTTACGTCGGGACGAGACCGTATCGTCGCAACGGGAGCGTAGGACAGGTTGACGTCGGAACGCAACCGTTTCGTCGTAACGTGTTCGTCGGTCGGGCCGTCGGGACGACACCGTTTCGTCGCAACGCCTCCCGCGTCAGGACGCAACCGTTTCGTCGCAACGCCCTATGCTGGACCGCATGACGACGAACGCCGACGAGACCCAGACGCGTCCGCGCCGCCGAACCCCCGCGGGGGCGGCCGTACTGCGTGAGGACGTGACGGAAGCCATCCGCGCGGCCGTCTTCGAGGAGCTCGCGGCCGTCGGCTATGCACGGATGTCCATCGAGGGGATCGCGCGCCGCGCGGGCGTCGGCAAGACCGCGGTCTACCGCCGCTGGCGCTCCAAGCTGCACCTGGTCCTCGACGTCGTCTCGGCCATCGCGGTGCTGGGTCTGCCGACGCCGGACACCGGCTCCCTGGAGGGTGATCTGCGGCTGCTGTACGAGGTCACCTCGCGCGCCCTGCGGCACCCGGTGGCCTCGCAGATCATCCCGGACCTGCAGGCCGAGGCGGCCCGCAACCCGGAGATCGCGGAGGCCATGCAGAAGACCCTGCGCGAGGGGCAGGAAGGCGTGGCCCTCAAGATCATCGTGGCGGCGGCGCGGCGCGGTGAGGTCAGCGGGGAGCTGAACGAGGACCTGGCGCTCGACCTCATCTCCGGGCCCCTCTACTGGCGCTCGGTGGTGATCCGCAGCCCGAAGCTGCCGAAGGACTACCTGGCGGGGCTGGCGCGGGCCACCGCGGAGGCCCTCAAGGCGCTGTGAGTATGCTGCGGGCCCCGGCGCCGGTGGCCGGGGAGGGCGCCACCGCGTGCGGTGGCCGCAGCTGAGGCGGAACCGCCGTGAGAGTCGTGATCGCCGAGGACAACGCCCTGCTGCGGGAGGGGCTCGTCCTCCTGCTGACGTCGGCTGGGCACGAGGTCGTGGCCGTCGCCGGCACGGGGCCCGCGGTCCTGCCCGCGCTCCTGCAGCACCGTCCCCACGCCCCCGTGCTCGATGTGCGCATGCCGCCCGGCTTCCGTGACGAGGGCCTGCGCGCGGCGATCGAGGCGCGCGCAGATCCCCGGGCTGCCGGTGCTGTTGCTCTCGCGGTACGTCGAGGAGTCGTACGCGCCGAACTGCCGGCCGGGGGTGCGAGCGGGCTCGGCCATCTGCTCAAGGACCGGGTCGGCCGGGTCGACGAGTTCCTCGACGCGCTGGAACGGGTTGCTGCGGGCGGTACGGCGCTCGACCCCGAGATCGTCACCGTCACTTCTCACCCGCCGCAAGAACTCGCCGCTCGGCTCGCTGACCCCGCGACCCCGCGCGAGCGCGAGGTGCTGAAACCGATGGCCGAGGGCCACGACAACGCGACCATCGCCAACACCCTCGTCGTCACGGAACGCGCGGTCCACAAGCACATCGGCAACGTCTTCCTCGAACCGGGCCTGCCACCGAGCGACAGCGGCCACCGCCGGGTGCCGGTCGTGCCGGCGTACCTGAACAACCGGCAGCTTCAGGCTCCCGGGGCGTGCAGTCGCTGTGCGAGGGCCGTCAACTCCGGGGTGCGCAGGACTCGTCCGCCCGAGCCGGGCAGGGGGACGTGCAGCGCGGCGGTCCAGCGTTCGGGGATCGCGCTCATGCCGTACACGGCTCCCGCGAGCGCGCCGGTCACCGCGGCGACGGTGTCCGTGTCGCCGCCCAGGTCGACGGCGGCGCGTAGGGCGGACTCGTAGGAGCGGGTGGTGCGCAGGGCCCAGACGGCGGAGCCGAGGCAGGGCCAGACGGCACCGTTGAACTCCGTGGCCAGGTCGGGATGCCAGTCGCGGTCGAGCACGGCGGCATAGCGGGCCCGGTGGTCGGGGTGGACCGCCGTGAGCGTGCCGGGGACGGCGGCGATCGGGTCGCCCCCGGCCAGGGCGACGCGCACCAACTCGTGGAAGACCGCGGTGCCTTCCCAGGCCGCGCGGTCCCCGTGGGTGAGGGCCGCGATGCGGCGGGCGGCGTCCATCGTGGCGTCCCGGCCCGCGTCCGCGAAGTACACGGCGGAGGTGGCCGCCCGCATCAACGCTCCGTTGCCGGCCGCTCGTTGACTGGTCTGGAAATGCAGGGCGGCGGCCAGGTCCCAGGGGTCGCCGCCGGTCAGTACGGCTTCCGTCTGCAGGCCGATGTCCTTCGGGTCGGAGGCCGCCCAGCGCCGGAATCTGCTGAAGACGTCCGGGAGTTCGAGGCCGCCGTGCTCCAGCAGCGACTCGGCGACTAGCACCGCCATCTGTGTGTCGTCGGTCGCCTCGCCGGGGTCCCAGCCACCGCCCCCGCACATCTCGCCGCCCTGCCCCGGCTCGGGATAGCGGGCTGAGAAGGCTCCCTCCGGGCCGAACTCGAAGGGGGCGCCGAGGGCGTCGCCCACGGCGGAGCCGACGACGGTGCCCAGGGCGCGGTCGGTAGCGGTGATCACCCGGGCAGGCTAGCCCCGCGCCGCCTCCGGATGCAGTCGTACCCAGCCCTCCCAAGCCGAGGTGATCATGTCCTCGACGTCGTGCTTGGCCTTCCAGCCCAGTTCGGTGGCGGCGCGGTCGGCGGAGGCGACGACGCGGGCCGGATCGCCGGGGCGGCGGGGAGCGACCGTCGGCGGGCGGTCGTAGCCGGTGATCGCGTTGATCTTGTCGATCATCTCGCGGACGGAGACGCCCTCGCCGCGGCCGATGTTGAGGGTGAGGTGGCGGCCCGGGGCGGACTGGAGCGTGCGGGCGGCTGCCACGTGGGCTTCGGCCAGGTCCACCACGTGGATGTAGTCGCGGACGCAGGTCCCGTCGGGGGTTTCGTAGTCGTCGCCGAAGATGCGCGGGGGTGCGTCGTCGGTGAGCTTCTCGAAGACCATGGGGATCAGGTTGTAGACGCCGGTGTCCGCGAGTTCGGGGGTCGCGGCGCCCGCCACGTTGAAGTAGCGGAGGGAGGCGGTGGAGAGGCCCGTCGCGCGAGCCGTCGCACTGACCAGCCATTCGCCGACCAGCTTCGTCTCGCCGTACGGCGACATGGGCAGGCAGGGTGTCTCCTCCGTCACCAGAGCTTCGTCCGGCATGCCGTACACCGCCGCGGAGGACGAGAACACGAAGGACGGGACGCCGGCCCCGGTCACCGCCTCCAGGAGGACGCGCAGGCCCTCGACGTTCTCCCGGTAGTAGTGCAGCGGCAGGTCCATCGACTCGCCCACCTGCTTCTTCGCCGCCAGGTGGATGACCCCGCTGATGTCGTGGACCGTGAGGGCGCGCGCGACCCGCTCGGCGTCCAGTGTCGATCCCACCACCAGTTGCACACCCCGCGGCACGCGCTCGGCGATGCCCGTCGACAGGTCGTCGTACACCACGGTCCGCTCGCCCGCCTCGATCATCGCCCGGACGACGTGCGCCCCGATGTATCCGGCGCCGCCGGTGATCAGCCAGGTCATGTGCGGCCGTCCCCTTCGTCAGTTGGCCCGTGGTGGTGCGGTATCAGTGAAGCAGGCGGTGGAGTCCCGCGCCGTCGTCGCTTCCTATGCCCCGGAGTGCTGGGGGAGGCGGCGGGTGACCGGGTCCGGTCCGCGGGTGGGCGCGGGTGCCACGGACGCGGGGCGGCTGGAGCGCCACAGCCGGATGAGGGAGAGCACGGCGGCCGCGGCGAGCAGCCCGTTGCGGGCGAGCATCAGCGCGCAGCCCGGCCAGGTGCAGGCGATGACCTGGCCGTAGAAGGCCGGATACGCGACGGCGCTGAGCGCGGTCGCGGCCAGCACCAGGGCGGCCACCGGGCGTTGCACGGTGTGCCGCGAGGTCAGGCACACGGCGGCCAGGCCCAGCAGCCAGATCATGTACTGCGGGCTGATCACCCGGCTGGTGACGGTGAACAGCAGTACGGCGCTCAGCGCGGCGTCGTACGGCGTCGCGGGCGTCCAGCGCCGGGCCCGCAGCCGCCACAGGAGCAGCAGCGCGAACGCGACCGCCGTGAGGGCGAGGGAGATGTGCGCGACGGTCCGCACGTGCGGGCCGGTGAACTCCATGGCGCCGTACTGGTAGCGCACCTCCCCCGGCCATCCGGCGTGCGTCGCGAAGGCGAGCGCCGTGCCGCCGAGCGACTCGATCTGCACGCCCCGCCCGCCCTGTTGGCGCAGGAACGCGGAGGGGTTGTCGAACAGTGCCGCGAGGACCGCGAGCGACCCGGCTCCGGTGACGGCGGACCACGCCCATGCCGAACGCGTCGTACGCCCCCTCGGTGTGCCCAGCAGTACCAGCGCCGGCCACACCTTCACCAGGGCGCCGAGCGCCGCGAACACCCCGCACGCGCGCGTGGAGCGCGGCAATGTCAGCAGGGAGATGACGGCGAGGGCCGTGACCTGCACGTCGTAGCGGGCGAGCGGGAGGTGCAGGAGGAGCGGGAGGCCGCCCACCCACACCGTGGCCCCGAGGAGCGTGCGGCCGGGACGGTTGCCCGCGAAGGCCAGCGCCAGCGCGATCGCCGCGTCGGCGGCGAGGGTGAGTACGACGAACGCCTGGAAGTACGTCAGGACCGGCAGCAGCGCGGGCGACAGCAGCACCGCGCCGGCGCCCGGCGGGTACTGCCACAGCGGGTCGTGCGCGGGGAAGGCGCCGTGCGCGAGGATGCCGTACCAGTGGTGGTACAGGTGCCAGACCTCCCGTGCGACCGAGCCCCCGCCGAGCCGGGGCGCCGCGTCGTGGGCGAGCAGCCACAGCATCAGAGCCCGGGTGGCGAGCCAGGCGGCGGTGAGGGCCAGGAGCCGGCGTTTCTCGGCGGTGGTCGTCACGGCTTGTGTCACGGCGTTCTTCACGGCGTTCATCACGGCGGATCGTAAGCCGGGCGAATGGTGTATGACTGCTAATACACCGTCAATCCTCGGTAAGAGCCCGCCTACCGCACAAAATCAGCCGTGTGCTGAGCGAGGACGCGGGGCGGGCGAACCGTCGGTGGGTGCGTGCGGAGACCGTAGCCGTGGCGGTTCCCGCCGTCGTCATACTCGCGATCGGTCTGTGGGGACTCGACCGCGGCGGCATGTGGGGCGACGAGAGCGTCACCTTCCTGGTCGGGCGGCGCACGGTGCCGCAGATCTGGCAGCTGCTGCACGGCCTGGACGCCGTGCACGGCCTGTACTACCTGTTCATGCACGTCGTCCTCGCGGTCCACCCCGGTGAGGTCGTCCTCCGGCTCCCGTCCGTGTTCGGGGCCGCCGCGACCGCCGGCCTGGTCGCGGCCCTCGGCGTACGGCTGGTCCGTCCGCGGGTCGGGCTGTGGGCCGGCCTGTTGTACGCGGTCACCCCGGTGACCGGCCACTATGCGCAGGAAGGCCGCTCGTACGCCCTCGTCGCGGCGGGCGTGGCGGCGGCGACACTGCTGCTGGTGCGGGCGGTGGACGAACGGTCGCGGCGCGGGTGGTGGTGCTACGGCGTTGTCGTCGCCGTGACCTGTCTGCTGCACGAACTGGTCGTCCTGGTGCTGTGCGCGCATGCGCTGACGCTGGCGCTTCTGCGGGTGCCGAAGCGGGTGTGGCTGGGCTGGGGGTGGGCGGCGGGGCTGGCGGGGGCCGTTCTGCTGCCCTTGGTGTGGGTGTCGCGGGAGCAGTCGGGGCAGGTGGGGTGGCTGGTGACACCCGGGTGGGAGCAGGCGGGGAAGCTGGTGCAGGACTTCGCCGTCGCCCCGGACGGGGTGGTGTTCTGGGTGTTCGTCGCCCTGATGGTGCTGGGGCTCCGGGCGGGCCGGTCGGCGGCGGTCGCACTCCCGCTGCTCGTACTGCCCCCGGCGCTCCTGATCTCCGTATCGCAGATCCGGCCGCTGTATCACGAGCGGTATGTGCTGTATGCGCTGGCGGGGGCGCCGTTGCTGGCGGCTGCCGGTGCCGACTGGGTGACCGGGGTCGTGGGGCGCCTGCGGCTCGGGACCGGGCACCGCCTGCCCTACGGCCGTCTGGGCACTCTCACCGGAGTCCTGGCCGTCGCCCTCGCCTTCGTCCAGTGCCTCCCTCTCTACCGGCAGGACCGCTCCCCGACGCACCGCCCGGAGAACCTCGGTGCCGTCGCCGCCCGGGCCGCCCGCGACATCCGTCCCGGTGATCCGGTGCTGTTCCTGCCGTCGAACTGGCGGCTGACGGCGCTGACCTATCCGAAGGCGTTCCGCAGGGCCCGGGACATCGCGCTGCGGGAGTCCGGGCCGCGGTCCGGGACGCTGAGCGGCATCGAGACGACACCGGAGGAGCTGCGGCGCAAGCTGGCGGGCGTGGACCGCGTCTGGGTCGTCGGCCAGTCGAGGCTGCTGCGCTCGGGGCTGCTGCCGACCGACCCGACCGAGCGCGTCAAACTCGCCGTCGTGGAGGAGCAGTTCGTCGCCCGCGAGAGATACGTCAGCGGCCGAGTGACCTTCCTCCTCTACGTCCGCCGCCCCGCTGCCTCCGCCTCCGCCGCCGTGGCCGCGTCCAGCCCCCTGGTGAGCTCGTCGAGCCGCGAGCGCAGCTGACGGATCTCGTCCACGTCGAAGCCCGTCGCCGCGACGATCCGGCGCGGTACCTGAACCGCCTGATCGCGCAGGGCGGCGCCCTCCTCGGTCAGCCGGACCTCGACCGAGCGCTCGTCGCGGGCGCTGCGCTCACGCCGTACCAGACCGGCCGACTCCAGCCGCTTGAGCAGCGGGGACAGGGTGCCGGAGTCGAGCCGCAGATGCTCGCCCAGCTTCTTGACCGGCAGCTCGCCGTGCTCCCACAGCAGCAGCATCACCAGGTACTGCGGATAAGTGAGTCCGAGGTCCTTGAGGATCACCCGGTAGATGCCGCCGAAGGCGCGCGAGGCGGCGTTCAGGGAGAAGCAGATCTGCTGGTCGAGGCGGAGCCAGTCGGTGGTCGGGGTGTCGGGCGCGGTGGTCATGCCTCCAGGATAGCTCTTGGGAGCCATTCAGTTGTGTGCAATTGAATTGTGTGCTCTACTTGTGGTCGTGAGGCGGCCGCCATAGGGGCCGCCGGAACACGACTTCGAGAGGGATGGTCAATCCATGGACGCGCTCTACACCGCTGTCGCCACCGCCACCCACGGCCGCGACGGTCGCGCCTTCACCAACGACGGCAAGGTCGACCTCAAGCTGGCCCCGCCGGTGGAGCTGGGCGGCAACGGCGAGGGCACCAACCCCGAGCAGCTGTTCGCCGCCGGTTACGCGGCCTGCTTCGGCAGCGCCCTCGGCCTCGTCGGCCGCCAGGCGAAGGTCGACGTCAGCGACGCCGCTGTCACCGCCGAGGTGGGCATAGGCAAGCAGGGCGAGGGCTTCGCGCTCAAGGTCACCCTCCGCATCGAGCTGCCGGACACCGTGGACGAGGCGACCGGCCGCAAGCTGGTCGAGACCGCCCACCAGGTGTGCCCGTACTCCAACGCGACCCGCGGCAACATCGACGTCGACCTCGTCATCGAGTAACCGAGCGGCCGGGCAGCCGTCAGCTCAGCGAGTGAGCCCGCTCCGTCGCAGGAGCGGGCACCGCCGGGGCCGCCTGCGGCTCCGGCATCTTCTCGCCCAGCAGCACGGTCCGTACCACCCGCTCGGCGGCCCGCCCGTCGTCGAACTCGCAGAACCGCGCCCGGAAGGCGGCCCTGAGGCCCGCCGACTCCTCGTCCCGCCAGGTGCCCGAGGTGAACAGCCACGCCAGCTCCCGGTAGGAGCGCGACACATGGCCCGGCGCCTCGGCGGTGATGTCGAAGTAGGCGCCGCGGCTCGCCGTGTACGCGCCCCAGTCGTCGGCGTGGATCACGATCGGCCGGTCCAGGTTGGCGTAGTCGAACATCAGGGCCGAGTAGTCGGTGACCAGCACGTCGGAGGCGAGCATCAGGTCCTCGACATGCGGCTCGTCCGTCGCGTCGACGAGCACGCCGCGAGCGTGCAGATCCGCGAGGCCCAGCCCGCGTGCCGTGCCGGTGGCGAGGGTGGGGTGCAGTCGGACGACGAGGGTGTGCCCGGCACCCAGGTCCGCGGCGAACCGCGCCAGGTCGATCCGGTCGACATGCCCGCCCCGGCGGTAGTCGCGGCGGGTCGGCGCATACAGCACGACCGTGTTCCCGGCGGGGATCCCGAGCCGCGCACGGACGGCCGCGCCGTGCTCCGCGGGCTGCTCGACCAGCACGTCGTTGCGTGGACTGCCGGTCCGCAGCGAGGTGAAGTGGCAGGGGTACGCCCGGTCCCACACCAGCTCCGAGTGCCGGTTGGCCACCAGGCTCAGATCCCAGCGGTCGGCGCGGTGCAGCATCTTCGGCACGCTGAAGCCGTGCCGGGCACCCGGCTTGGTCAGCAGGTCGGCACCCATGTACTTGAGCGGTGTGCCCTGGTGGGTGTGCACATGGACCTGACCGGGGCGTTTGACCAGGGAGCCCGGCCAGTTGACGTTGTTCACCCAGTACGTGGCCCGCGCCATGACCGCGTGGTACTCCCGCGAGCCCGGCGTCACGTAGTCGATGCCGGGCGGCAGCGAGTCCACCGCCTCCTCCCGGACCACCCACACCCCGCGGATGTGCGGCGCGAGTTCGCGGGCCTTGGCGTGGATCGCGGCCGGGTCGCCGTGCACCCCCGCATGGTGGGTGGCCGAGTACACGGCCAGACGCGGATCGAGGGGGAGCCTCGACTGGGCGGCGTACCAGGTGCGTTGGACGGCCGCCGATGCCTTGCCGACCGTACGCCGCTTGCCCGCCCCGGCGATCCTGCGCAGACCGCGGACCCCGCGCAGCGCCGCGTACGAGACGTAGGGCGAACTCGCCAGGAGCCGCATCTCGGTGCCGCGCGGGCCGTCCGGCGGGGTGAAGTCCTCGGGGCAGTGACGGCGGTGGAAGGAGCGCATCTCGCGGTAGAAGGCGGAGCGGTCCGACGGGGTCACCCGGTCCTCGCGGGCGATCACGAACAGCATGTGGTCCAGGGCCCGTTCGAAGAGCAGGGGCCGCGCCCAGGCGAGGTCGTCGCGTTCCTCCAGGAACGCGAACAGGCCCTCGTACTGCGGAAAGATGTCGAAGTGCCTGCGCCCCGGCGTCTTGGTGATCGCGCCCTGCCGGCGCTGCCGGTACTCGACGCCGATCCGGTTCAGGCAGGCGATGCGGTCGGCCAGCACCATCGAGCGGTAGGTGACCGGCGCGTCCTCGTACAGGCCGGACGCGTACTGCAGCCCGTGCCCCTGGAAGAAGGCCCTCCGGTACGCCTTGTTCCAGGCGACCAGGAACAGATGGACGTACTGCGGGCTCTCGCGGAGGCTGAAGACGTCCTGGCCCGCGGCGGCCAGCAGGGCGGAGGCGTCGCTCGGGCCGCCCCTGCCCCACCAGTGGGTGCGTACATGGTCGAAGACCAGGATGTCCGGGTCCTCGGCCGACTTCAGCCGGTCGGCGACGGCGGCAAGCAGGCCCGGCGTGTAGAAGTCGTCGCTGTCGAGGAAGAGGACGTAGTCGCCGCGCGCCTCGGCCAGCCCGGCGTTGCGGGCCCGGCCGAGACCGACGTTCTCGGGCAGGTGCAGCACGCGCACCCGCTCGTCGCGTGCCGCGTACTCGTCGAGGATCGCGCCGCAGCCGTCGGGCGAGCGGTCGTCGACGGCGATCACCTCGAAGTCGGGGTACGACTGTCCGAGCACCGAGTCGATGCACTCGCGCAGGAAACCCTGCACCTTGAAGACGGGGACGATGATGCTGAAGCGGGGCACGGGTTTCAGTTCCTCACAAGGGCGGGGACCGGGGCCGGGGTGCGCTCGGCGAGCGGGATCACGGGCGGGATCGACTCGGGCGGCTCACCCAGCAGCACCCGGCGCACGACCCGCTCGGCGGCGCGCCCGTCGTCGAACTGGCAGAACCGCTCACGGAAGGCGGCCCGCGCCGCCGTGGACTCCGCCCCCCGCCAGGAGCCGTCGCGGAAGACCCGGGCCAGTTCGTCCGGCGTCCGGGCCACCGGCCCCGGCGGGTGTTCCATCAGGTCGAAGTAGACGCCCCGGGTCTCCCGGTAGACGTCCCAGTCGTCCGCGTACACCACGACGGGCCGGTCCAGGTTGGCGTAGTCGAACATGATCGACGAATAGTCGGTGATCAGGGCGTCCGCGGCCAGGCACACGTCCTCGGAGGAGCGGTGCGCGGTCACGTCGATGATCCGGCCGGTGCTCTGCGCCCCGCCCTGGTCGTAGAAGTAGTGGGCGCGCAGCAGCACGACCACGTCCTCACCGGCCTCCTCGCAGAAGGCCTCCAGGTCCAGGCCCGTCTCGAAGCCCGTGTGGTAGTCGCGGTGGGTGGGCGCGTACAGAACGGCCGTCTTCCCCTCCGGGACCCCCAGCTCCCGCCGGATACGGGCCACGTCCTCCGCCGTCGCCGTGTAGTACACGTCGTTGCGCGGATAGCCGTACTCGAGCGTCTCGTGCGCGGCGGGGAAGGCCCGCTCCCACATCTCGGTGGAGTGGCGGTTGGAGGTGAGGTTGTAGTCCCAGCGGTCGATACGGGCCAGCAGCTTGGCGAAGCTGCCGGTCGCCGAGGCCACCACGGGGTACGTCGCCTGGTCGACGCCCATCTTCTTCAGCGGGGTGCCGTGCTGGGTCGACAGGTGGACGCTGCCGGGGCGCTTGACGACGGCGTCCGCGAAGTTGGCGTTGTTGACGAGGTACTTGGCGGCAGCCAGCACGTCCCAGTACTTGGTGCTGCCGATGACCGCGTACTCGATGCCCTCCGGCATGGTGTGCTCCTGGTCCGGCTCGACGAGGAACACCGAGCGCAGATGCGGGGCGAGTTCGCAGGCCTTGGCGTGGATCGCGGCCGGGTTGCAGGCATAGCCGCGGCCCCAGTAGGCGCAATAGACGACGAGGTCGGGGTCGAGCGGGCGGCGCAGATTGCGCGCGTACCGCAGGCGCGTGCGCACCATGCGGGGGCGCGGCAGGCGCTCGGCCACCTTCACCGCCGACTGGTTGGCCTCCCTGAGGGCACGGAACGCCGTGTACGCCCCGGCCGCCAGCAGCCGGTGCTGCAGACCGAGGCTGCCGGGCGGCGTCCGGTGGTCGGCGGGCCGGTGCCGGCGGTACAGCGTGCTCGCCAGCCGGAAGAAGGCGCGGCGCCGGCCGGACAGCCGCCTGGGATGGGCGGCGGTCTTCAGCACGGCCGCGAAGAGCTGCTCGAACAGCGCGGCCGACCGGTCGCAGGGCAGGTCCAGTTCGGCGGCGCGGGTGAGCACCAGGTCGGTCTGGGCGAGCAGGTCGAGGTGGTGCTCCCCGGGGAGGGCGAGCCGGCTGCCCTGTCTGCGCACCAGATGCCGTACGACGACCTGGCGCAGCACCGCGGCCTTCTCGGCCGCCAGCGTGACCAGGCCGCAGAAGCCCACATCGGTGAAGTGGCCGTCGGGGAAGCCGATGTGCTGCTCGACCAGGAAGGCCCGCCGGTAGGCCGCGCTCCACGCCGGCAGTTGCACGCCCGTCAGCTCGGGCACCTGGTCGGGGGAGAAGGCGCCCGCCGGTGTCTTCGGCAGGAGCAGCGCCGCCGGGTTGGTCGGCTCGCCCTCCCACCAGGGCACCCGTTCGTGCTCCAGGTACAGGACGTCCACGTCACCTGTCTCGGCGAGACGTGCGTCCAGCGCCGCCAGCGCGCCGGGGACGAAGGTGTCGTCGCAGTCGAGGAACAGCAGATACGTGCCGGTCGCCGCCCGCATCCCGGTGTTGCGCGCCCCGGCCAGACCGGCCGTGGGGGGCGAGTGGACCGTGGTCACCCGGGAGTCCCGCTCGGCGTATCCGTCGACGACGTCCGCCGCGGGCGTCTCGGGACCGTCGCAGACCGGGATCAGCTCGAAGTCGCCGAAGGACTGCGCGAGCACGGAGTCCAGCGCCTGGGACAGCCGGCCTGCCACCCCATGGGACGGGACGATGATGCTGAAGCGGGGCATGCTGCTCTTTCTGTCGATGTTCGTGCGGGGACCCGTGTACGTCTCAGCCGAGGCGTCCCGGCCGCCCGGTGGGACGCCAGGTGGACGGCCGGCTCGGTGTGGGCCGCGACGGGCTGGAGGGCATGCGAACTCCCCGGAGTGAGAACGGCGTTCAGAGGCTGTCGGTGACGGTCAGCGGACCGCCGGGTTGCGGCACCGTCGCCTGTGGGGAGCGCGCGAGGGTCGCGGCCGCGGAGGGCACGGGGTGGCGCTCGGCGAGCGGGGTCACCGGCGGCAGGTCCCTCTCGCCCAGGACGACACGGTGTACGACACGCTCGGCGGCGCGCCCGTCGTCGTACGGGCAGAAGCGCTCGCGGAACGCGGTCCGCAGCTGGGTCGAGCGGGAGCCGCGCCAGTGGCCGCTGGCGAAGATGTCGATCAGCTCGTCCTCGCTGCGGGCGACCGCGCCCGGCGGGAAGGCGCGCACGTCGAAATAGGTGCCGCGGGCCGCCTCGTACGCCGCCCGGTCCTCGTCGGCGGAGTGGATCACGATCGGGCGGTCCAGGCCCGCGTAGTCGAACATCAGGGACGAGTAGTCGGTGAGCAGGACGTCCGAGGCCAGGCAGAGGGACTCGACGCCGGGGTGGCCGGTCACGTCGATGATGCGGGCGCTCTTCGGGACGGGGCCGTGGGTGCGGGCGAGGACGACGTACCGGGGGCCCAGGCGGCGCAGGAGGCGTTCCAGGTCCAGAGGGGAGCGCTGGGTGCGGCAGTGGTCGCGGTGGGCGGGGGCATAGAGGATCGCGACGCTGTCCTCGGGGATGCCGAGGGACTCACGGAGCCGGACGACGTCGTTCGACGTGGCCTTCTGGAACACGTCGCCCCGCGGGGAGCCGTATTCGAGCGTGGTGTAGCCGCCCGGGTAGACCCGCTCCCAGGTGAGAGTGGAGTGGCGGTTCGCCGACAGGACGTAGTCCCACTTGTCGACGTCGGCGAGGAGCCCTTCGAAGTCCAGGTCACGCGCCGCGGCCGGCCGCTCCTGGAGGTCGAGGCCCATGTGCCCGAGGGGGGTGCCCGCCAGGGTCTGCACCAGGATCTGCCGGCGGCGCTTGACCAGGCGGGGCTCGAAGCCGGTGTCGCTGACGAGGTACTTGGAGCGGGCCAGGGCCGTCCAGTAGGCGGCCGTGTCGGGGCGGGCCAGCCAGGTCGTGCGGATGTGCGGCGCGAAGGTGCGGAAGGCCTCCTCCAGGGCGCCCGGGTTGCAGCCGTGGTCGCGGCCCTCGTACGCGGTGAAGGCGGCACGGTCGGCGCGCAGGGGCAGCCGGAGCTGGATCCGGTAGTGCAGACGCAGCGCCGTCGCCCTTGCGGTGCGCAGGAGTTTGACGGAGACCTTGACCGTCCTGCGGTGCAGGGCCACCGCCACTTGTAGTGAGCGGTACGTGCGGTGCAGACCCCAGCGGATCAGGGTGTGGCGGAGGCGGGAGCCCAGCGGGACGGGCGGGCCGGGGACGCGGTAACGGCGGTAGTGGGAGCGGGCCTTGCGCAGGAACTCGGCGCGGGAACCCCGGGGGAGTCGGTCGCGGTGGGAGAACACCTTCGTCAGGTGGTTGATCATGCGGTGGAACAACAGCGGCCGCCAGCGGGCCAGTTGGGGGCGTGCGTCGAGGAACGCGAAGACCCGGTCGTACTGTTCGAAGAGGTCGAAGTGCTTACGGCTGGTGGTGGAGAGGATGTTGCCCTGACGGCGCTGCCGGTAGTGCACGCACACCCGGTCGAGGGTCGTGATGGACTCCGCGGCCATCAGCACCGGGAACGTCCACGGGGTGTCCTCGTAGTAGCCCGGCGGGAAGGTGAAGCCCTCGCGCTCGACGAACTCCCGCCGGTACGCCTTGTTCCAGGCCACCATCAGCAGCTTCAGCAGGCCCGGGCGGTCCTCCAGACGGAAGGGGGCCGCGCCCTGCTCGGTGAGCTGGTCGGCGACGACGTTGCGGACGACCTCGCCCGACCAGAAGGTGCGCGCGTAGTCGTAGACGACGACATCCGGATCGCCCGTCTCCTTCAGACGGTCGGCGATGGCGCGCAGGGCGTGCGGGGTGAGCGTGTCGTCGCCGTCCAGGAAGACCAGGTAGTCGCCGCTCGCCCGCTCCAGGCCGGCGTTGCGGGCGCCGCCCAGGCCCTGGTTCTCGGTCAGGTGCACGGGGCGGACGCGCGGGTCGCGGGCCGCGAACTCGTCGATGATCGCGCCGCTCGCGTCCGGGGAGCAGTCGTCGACCGCGATCAGTTCGAGATCGGGATACGACTGCGACAGCACCGATTCCAGGCATTCGTGCAGATACGCCTGAACCTTGTACGCGGGGACGATGACACTGAACCTGGGCAAGGCACATCCATGGGGTCGGCGCGGACGACGGGGCCTTGCCCGGGAACGGCCGATGGAGTGACTTGGTTACGGTGCCTGCGGCATACGGGGGATCCTGGGTGAACGGAAGGGGGCGGGACCGTAACGTCCCACCCCCTCCAACGCGTTGGCCCCCAGGACTACTTGACGGCGCCCGCCATGACACCCGAGACGAACTGCCGCTGGAACGCGAAGAAAACGACCAGCGGGATCACCATCGAGATGAACGCGCCGGGTGCCAGTACGTCGATGTTGTTGCCGAACTGCCGTACCTGCTGCTGCAGAGCGACCGTCAGCGGCTGGGACTCCGCGTTCGAGAACACCAGCGCCACCAGCATGTCGTTCCACACCCACAGGAACTGGAAGATGCCGAGGGACGCGATCGCCGGCGCGCCCAGCGGCATGACCACGGTGAGGAACAGCCGGGTCTCGCCGGCGCCGTCCAGCCGTGCCGCCTCCAGGAGTTCACGCGGGATCTCCGCGAAGAAGTTCCTGAGCAGGAAGATCGCGAACGGCAGTCCGAAGCCGACGTGGAAGAGGACGACTCCGATGATGTCGCCGAAGATCCCGATCTTGCCGAAGAGATCGGCGAGCGGGATCAGGGCCACCTGGACCGGCACGACCAGCAGCGCCACCACGACCAGGAACCACCAGTCGCGCCCCTTGAAGTCCATCCAGGCGAAGGCGTATCCGGCCATCGCGCCGAGAAGCACCACGAGGAGCGTGGCCGGCACCGTGATCCAGACGGTGTTGAACAGCGCGTGGGTGATCGCGTCCTTCTCCAGGAGCGACTGGTAGCTCTTGGCGGTCAGTTGGCTCGGCGCGGTGAACACCTTCCACCAGCCCGAGGTGGCGATGTCGGTCGGGTCGCGGAACGACGAGACCAGCAGGCCGAAGGTGGGCACCAGCCAGAACAGGGCGACCAGTATCAGGAAGATCCGCATCACCCCGCCCGCCGCGCCGCTCGCCACCCGTGTGGCGAGGGAGCGCTTGGCGCGCACGGTCGTGTCGAGGGCGGTCACCGCTGACGCTCCTTCCTCAGCCGGCGGATGTTCACGAACATCACCGGCAGCACGAGCAGCAGCAGGATGACGCCGATCGCGCTGCCGACACCCTCGTTGCCGCCGCCGCCGAAGGACGACAGGAACAGCTGCAGGGCAAGGACGTTGGCGTCGTCCTGACTGGGTTGCGGGGCGATGATGTAGACCAGGTCGAAGATCTTCATCACGTTGATCATGAGTGTGATGAGGACGACGACCAGGACGGGGGCGAGGAGGGGAACGGTGACCCTTCTGAAGACCTGCCACTCGTTCGCGCCGTCCACCCGTGCCGCCTCCAGCAGGTTGCGGTCCACACCCGCAAGGCCCGCCGCGATCAGCACCATCGCGAAGCCCGCCCACATCCACACGTACGCACCGATGATGGCCGGCGTGACCAGCGTCGGGCCGAGCCAGTCGATGCCGTTGTACGGAGCCGAGAAGTTCGAGGCGGGCAGCCGCAGTTGGGCTCCGTCTGCCGCGGCCGGGAGGGTGAAGGTGCCGTCGGCGCCGCTCTTGGCGGAGGCGACCACCTTGCCGCCCTTCACGGCCTCCACCTTGACGCCCTTCAGCGCCTTCTCACCCGGGTCGACCTTGCCCTTCGTGCCGCCGCCGCCCAGCTTGAAGTCCAGCCAGACGGTGCCGGTGACACCGGAACCGCTCGCTGTCCTCGCGTTCTCGGGGGTGCCGGGCAGCTTGTTGGGTGCGATGCCGACCAGGGGGAGCAGGGCCGGGGTGCCCGCCTTCACGGTGCCCGTCGTCGTGAACGAGCCGCCGCCGGAGGGCTTGAGATCGGTCGCCGTCTCGTTGGGCCGCGCGCCCGGATACACCGACGACGACACGAACGTGTCATGGATGGACTTGGCGACGGCGTTGGCGGCGCCCAGGCCCGGGTCCTGCTCGTAGACGAGACGGAAGATGATCCCGGCGGCGAGCATCGAGATCGCCATCGGCATGAAGACGATCAGCTTGAACGCCGTTCCCCAGCGCACCCGTTCGGTCATCACGGCGAAGATCAGACCGAGCGCGGTGACGATCGCGGGCGCCACCGCCACCCAGATCGCGGTGTTGCGTACGGCGGTCAGAGTGGCGTCGTTGCTGAAGATGTCGCCGTAGTTCTTCAGCCCGACGAAACCGGAGCCGTCGGCGTCGTAGAGACTGCGCCAGACCGAGTACCCGATGGGGTAGACCACGAGCGCCCCGAGGAGCACGAACGCGGGCAGCAGGAACAGCACCGCCACCCACAGCCGGGTCCCCGTGACGCTCTTGCGCGGTGAGACGGAGGGCGTCGGCAGTACGCCGGCGCCCCCCGTCGAGTTCGCTACGGACGTCATGGCCGTGCCGTCAGCCGGCCGCGTACGCCTTGGCCGCGTCGGCCTCCAGCTTCTGCTGGGCGCCGGCGACGTCCTTCGGGTTCCTCAGGAAGTCCTGCAGGTCCTTCCACTCGCCGATGCCGGCCGTGCCGCCGAAGGCAGCCGGGGCCTGGTCGGACATGTCGAAGCGGAAGTTGTCACCGGCCGCGAGGAGTTGCTTGGCGATCTGCGCGGTGATCGCGTCCTTGTACTTGGACTGGTCCATCTCCTTGTTCGGGGAGAGGATGCCGCCCTGGGCCGCCCAGATCTCCGCCGCGTCGGTGGAGGCCAGGAACGTCAGCAGCGCCTGCGCGCCCTTGCTGTCCTTCAGCGCCACGGCCACGTCGCCGCCGCTGACCACGGGGGCCTGGGAGCCGACCGCCGGGAACGGGAACACCTTCGCGTCCGTGCCCAGCTTCGCCTTGGTGTCGCCGTTGATGTTCGCGGCCACGAAGTCGCCCTCGAAGACCATCGCCGCCGGGGTGTCGCCGGAGAAGGTCTGCGTGACCGACTTCGGGAACTCCGTGTTCAGCGCGCCCTTGGTGCCGCCCGCGATCAGGTCGTTCTTGCCCCAGAGCTGAGCGAGCGTGGTGAGCGCGTCCTTCACGGACGGGTCCGTCCACTTGATCTTGTGTGCGGCCAGCTGGTCGTACTTGTCGGGGCCGGCCTGGGAGAGATAGACGTTCTCGAACCAGTCGGTGAGCGTCCAGCCGTCCGCGCCGCCGATCGACACGGCGGGCGAACCGGCGTCCGACAGCGTCTGCGCGGTTTTGAGGAAGTCCTGCCAGGTCTTCGGGGGCGTGGTGATGCCCGCTGCCTCGAAGGCCTTGGTGTTGTACCAGACCAGGGACTTGTTGGCGGCCTTGGCATAGACGCCGTACTGCTTGCCCTTCCAGGCCCCGAGGTCGACCCAGCCCTTGCTGAAGTTCTTCTCCAACTGGGCCTTGGCGTCCGGGCCGAGCGGCTTGAGCCAGCCCTTGTCCGCGAACTGGTGCAGCACGCCGACCTGAGGCAGGAACGCGACGTCCGGCGGCTGACCGCCCTGGATCTTGGTGCCGAGGAACGTGGAGGTGTTGTTGCCCGTCGGCACGAAGTTGACCTTCGCGCCGGTGCGCTTCTTGAACTCGTCCATGACCTTCATGAAGTTGTCCTGCTCGGCACCGGTCCAGACGGCGGCCACCTCAAGCGTCTGGCCGTTCAGCTTGGGCAGCTTGACGGAGCCGGAGCTCCCCGAGCTGCCACCGTCGCTGCTGCTCTTGTCGCCGCTCCCGCCGCAGCCCGTGAGTGCCAGCGCGAGTGCCGCCGCCAGGAGGGCGGCTGCGGATTTGGCGGCCCTGCGTGTCCGGTTCTTGCTGCTCGTGCTGCGCATCACTGCCCCGTTCTCCGTTCTTCGTCGAACGTCGAGCGCTGTCCCGTGTGATCTGGTCTACGCCCGTGGGGTGGGGTCGGCAAGTGCGCGTCCGCTGTCAACCCGGGGATCGTGACCCCCTCGTGACCGGGTGTTCGGTGTTGGTGTGACCGTCTGCTGGGGGCTGCCGCCGACCGGCGCTACAGAAGTGAACCGGCGCTACAGAAGTGACGGGACTTCGGACGCCGAGACCTCCCGTGCCGCCCGCTCCAGTGCGCTGGCCAGCAGGGCCAGGTCCGTCGGGCCGTTGCCCAGTTCTCGTACGGGCCTGCGGGTCGGGGGGTCGCCCATGCGCTGCCAGTCCAGGGGGACGACCGTGGGGCGGAGGGTGGCCGTGCGGGGGATGCGGCCCGTGACGCGGCCGCCCTGGAAGGGGGTCGTCCGGCCGTCGGGGCGGGTCAGGCTGCCGCGGCCCGGTGCCGGGTCGTCAGGGCCGCTGCCCGGGGCGTCGAGGGCCACCCGGAGGGTGGCCTTCCGGGCGGGTTCCGTGTCCGCCGCACGGCCGCCGGGGGCGGTTGCGGCCACCAGGTGGACGCCGAGTCGCTCGCCCTCGCGGGCCACCGCCTCCAGCGCCCGCATGACGGAACCCGCGGCCGGGCGGCCCGGTGAGCCGAGCGCGGGGGAGACCAGGGCGTCCAGGTCGTCCACGACCACCACCAGCCGGGGGAGAGGCGGTGCCGCTTCCGTCTGCCGGCGCGCCGCCCCCGGACGCAGCCGAATCGTCGAGCTGGGCGGGGAGTCCAGGTCGCCGGTCGCGGTCGTACCGGTCGCCCGCTGGGCCACCATGCGCTCCGACAGTTCCCGGCCCGTGTGCCACTCGGTGAAGGTGGAGCGGCCCAGCAGCTCGGCCCGGCGCTTCAGCTCGGCGCTCAGGGACTGCGCGAACTCCCGCATGCGGACGGGGTCGTTGGCGGTGAGGTGGGTCGTGACGTGCGGGACGTCCGTGCAGACCCGCAGGCCGTCGCCGGGGCCGCTTCCGGAGGGCGTACCCGCGGCGCCCACGCTGTCCCGGCCGTCCATCAGGACGATGCCCAGCCGGTCGGGGCGCTCGGCTGCGGCCAGCGACGCGACCATCGCCCGCAGCAGCTCGGTGCGTCCGCTGCCCGCCGGGCCCTCGATCAGCAGGTGCGGGCCGTCGGCGGCGAGGTCCGCGCTGACCGGGCCGCGCGGGCCGGCGCCGAGCACGGCCCAGGCCCGCCCGCCGAGCGCCTGCGCGTCGTCCGCCGCGTCCGCCCAACGCGCCATCAGCGAAGCCGGGGTGGCCCTCGCAAGCCCCAACTCGTCCAGCAGCCGCGCCGCTTGGGGCAACGGCACGGACACGCGTGCCTGCCGCTCGGTTCCGGAACCGTCCGTCCGGAGCGGCGCCAGCGCCCGCGCGAACCGCTCGGCCCAGGCGAGCGAGACGGCGTCCACGGCGGCCACGGTGCCGGGGCCTATGGGGCCGGACTGCGGGCGGGCGGTGGCCGTGGTCATGGGCGCGGGCACGGGCCTGGGCATGGTGTGGGTGTCGGCCGGTGACACCGGTTCCGTGCGGACGGGCGGGGCCGCCGGCGTCGGCGGGCGGTCCGTGGTCGCGCCTCCGGAAGCTGCGGAACCGGTCCGCGCGACCCGCATCAGCCGCAGTGCCGTAGCCACGTCCCCGCTGAGCAGCGCGACCGCGCCGCAGTCGCGGAAAGCCGGTGCCACCGCGCACGCCGCCTCGTACGTCTCCGTCACCGGTGACGCGGGCGAGGCCGACAGCGTCTCGGCGAGGCAGACGACATGTATCCCGGCCCGCGGTCCCTCCAGCGCCAGCCGGGCCACCGCCTCCCGCACCGCGGCGCCGCCGGGGTCGCCGTCCACGACGACCACGGTGTACGGCCCGGCGAAGGCGTCCGGCTCCTCCACGCCGTCGTCAGTCCGGGCCCAGGAGGGCCGGTGGGCCTGGAGGTCGGAGGCGCGTGGTGCCGCCGGGCGGGTTCCGTGCCTCGCCTCCGTCTGCTGGTCCTCCAGGCGCCGCAGCAGCTCGTCGGTGCGGGCCGTGGCCTGTTCGCGGTCGTAGGCGAGGAGGAGGCGGCAGTCCTGGCCGTGGCCGGGGCGCAGATGGGGGAGCCAGCCGAGCCAGGACCATTCCGCGGTGCGCTCCTCCAGCGGGCGGGAGCGGTCCGCGGCGATCAGGACGATCTCCAGGGCCTCGGGCGAGTGCAGCGCTGCCAGCTGGGCCAGCACCGCGCGGGCCAGCCCGGACAGCCGGGTGCGGGGGCCGGCCAGGCCCAGCGCCCCGGCCTCGCGCAGATCCGCGGTCACCGGCACCGCGGGCAGCAGGCCGGAGCCGTCGGGCGCCGCCCGGTCCGCCGTGCCGAGCCGCACCGTGAGCGCCTCCGGGTGCCCCGGCCCGCGCTCCCACAGCCGGGGGCCCGGCCCGAGCGCCGTCAGCAGCAGCGCGGCCGGGTCCGGCCAGGTCTCCGCGAGCTGGGGGCCGGTGCGGGGGGCGGGCCCCGCCGTCATGTCGGGAGTGTCGTCCTCGTCGTACACGTCATGCTCGGCCATGGCCTGCTCGCCGCGGCCGCCGGCCAGTCGTCGCGCCCACGCGGAGAGCCCACCGCGCCTGCGCAGGCCCGGCGGCACGTCGGTCCCGCGGAGCGGGGTTCCCTTGCGGCGGCCGGTTTCGGGGGCGTCTGTGCCGTCCGGTGCGGCGGGCGTCTCCCATACGACCGCACCGAAGCGGCCCGCGTGAGTGTCGCCGCCCGCTGCGGATGCTCCTGCGGCCCCCATCTCCATCCGCGGCGCCCCGCCCTGCTCGGGCACCAGCAGGGGTTCACCGGAGCCGTGTCCCTGGGCGGTGGGCATACCGCGCGAGGGGGTGGCGGAGGGGTCGCCGCCGTCGGCCACGCGGGCGTGAGGGTCCGCTTCGGGCGAGGGGGTGCCGATCGCAGGAGCCGTCGGTGTCCCGTCGGCGGTGTCTGAATCGCGCTCGCCCCCGGAGGCCACCCGGACATGCCCCTCCCCGTCCGGAGCCGTCGGCACCCGAGCCCCCGGTCCCCCGGCCGGAGCAACCCGCAGTGCCGACTCGCCGATGCGGAGCAGTGCGCCCGGTGTGAAGCGCACCGGGCGGGTGCTCAGGCGGGTGCCGTCCAGGGTCGTGCCGTTCGTGGAGTCGAGGTCGGCGACCGAGACCTGGCCGTCCGCGGCGACCGTGACCGCGCAGTGGAGGCGGGAGACGTCCGGGTCGTCGAGCGGGACGTCCGCGTCGGCGGAGCGGCCGATGCGGATCTCTCCGCCGTGCAGGAGGTGCACGCCACCCGCGTCCGGACCCGCGATCACATGCAGCTGGGTCGGGGCGTCGTCCAGCTCCGGGTGCGGTTCCGGCTCGGCCGGGGCGCCCAGGGAGAGCACCGCGCCGTCGATCAACGGGGGCTCGCCGAGCGTGCTGCGGCGGTCGTCCAGACGCTCCGCGCCCGCGTACAGCACCACCGCGCCGCCGGAGGCCGAGGCGCCCGCGTCGCCCGCGACCGCCGAGGCCAGCGCCGACGCCACCGCGGCCAGGGCCGTGCCGGCGGGTGCCGTGACCAGCACGTCGCAGCTCGCCGTGCGGCCCCGCGCGCGGTCGGGCGGGCCCAGGGGGTCTACGACGGTCAGCCGGATCTGCATCGCCGTCAGCGGTCCCTTCTGCGCGCGTCTGCGCGGGCGCGGACTACCCCCACCCCACACGAGCACATCGGCCAGTACTGGTACTCCACGCATCCTCGCACCTGCCACTGACAACGCGCCCGCCGCTCGGGGGCAAGTGATCTTGAATGGTCGGCTCTGCCCGCAAAAGTGCCTGACAGATGACACAGCGCAGACCGCTTGAGATCAGTCACGCCCGCTTCGGGCAACCGGTGGACCAAGTCGAGCGTCTTTCCTTCGAACATGCACGGGGAGGCGTACGTAAGACGCTGGGACGGCGACAGGTCGGTGCCGCACACAGCGGCACTACAGTGGGTCGGAACGGTAAGCAAGCAGCAGGGAGCACATGACGTGCGGCCGGTAGGCAGCAAGTACCTGCTCGAGGAGCCGCTCGGTCGCGGCGCCACGGGCACCGTCTGGCGGGCCCGCCAGCGAGAGACCGCGGGGGCCGAGGCCGCCGTGCCCGGTCAGCCCGGCGAGACCGTCGCGATCAAGGTTCTCAAGGAAGAGCTCGCGAACGACGCGGACATCGTGATGCGCTTCCTCAGAGAGCGCTCCGTGCTGCTGCGGCTGACCCACCCGAACATCGTGCGGGTGCGCGACCTGGTCGTCGAGGGCGATCTGCTGGCACTGGTCATGGACCTGGTCGACGGCCCCGACCTGCACCGCTACCTGCGCGAGAACGGCCCCTTCAGCCCCGTCGCCGCGTCCCTGCTCACCGCCCAGATCGCCGACGCGCTCGCCGCCAGCCACGCCGACGGCGTCGTGCACCGCGACCTGAAGCCCGCCAACGTCCTGCTCAAGCAGGACGGCGGCCAGATGCACCCGATGCTCACCGACTTCGGCATCGCGCGCCTGGCCGATTCCCCGGGCCTGACCCGCACCCACGAGTTCGTCGGCACGCCCGCGTACGTCGCACCTGAGTCCGCCGAGGGCCGCCCGCAGACCTCGGCCGTCGACATCTACGGCGCCGGCATCCTGATGTACGAGCTGGTCACCGGCCGTCCCCCCTTCGGCGGCGGATCGGCCCTGGAAGTACTGCACCAGCACTTGAGTGCCGAGCCGCGCCGCCCGTCCACGATCCCGGACCCGCTCTGGACGGTCATAGAGCGCTGCCTGAGCAAGAACCCGGACGACAGGCCCAGCGCCGAGAACCTCGCGCGCGCCCTGCGCGTCGTCGCTGATGGCGTCGGTGTGCACGCGAACGCCGCGCAGATCGCCGCCGCGGAGGCCGTCGGCGCCCTGCTGGCCCCTGACCCGACGCCGGCGGCCGTCCCCGGCTCGGCCGACCCCACGCAGGTTCTGCAGCACGGAGCGGGCTCGTACGACCCGAACGCGGCGACCAGCTTCCTGCCCCATAACGGCGGACCGGGCCCGGCGGGCGCCGCCGACCCCACCGCCGTACTCCCGAACACCGGGGCCGCGGACCCGACCGCCGTCATGCCGCCGGTGCCGCAAGGCCAGCCGGGGCAGCAGCCCGAGCAGCCGCACCCCTGGCAGAACCAGCTGCGCGCCGCCCGAGACCGCAACGAGCAGACACAGGTCCAGCAGTACCTCGACCCGAACGAGGACCCGCTGCGCCGCCGCCCCCAGCGGCAGGTCGCCCGCCCGCAGCAGCAGCGCCCCCAGCAGCAGCGACCGCAGCAGGCGTACGGCTATCCGCAGCAGCAACAGCCGCAGCAGTACGCCCCGCCGCAGCACCAGCAGCCCCAGCGGTACGCCCCTCCGCAGCAGCCCCAGCAGCCCGCCCGGGAGCCCAGGGAGCCACGACAGCGGCAGCGCAGCGCCAACCCGATGAAGATCCCCGGGCTCGGCTGTCTCAAGGGCTGCCTGTTCACGATCGTCATCCTGTTCGTCGCGGGCTGGCTGGTCTGGGAGCTGAGCCCGCTCCAGGAGTGGATCGGTACGACCAAGAGCTACTGGCAGCAGCTGTCCGACATGTTCAGCACCGTGAGCGGCTGGATCGGAAAACTGGGCGATCTGGTCGGAGGAAAAGGCGGGAACGGCGGCAACTGAGCAGCGAGCTTGGTGATTTGTCGACACCTGGCGGGTGATTTCCGTCTCTGCGGTGAAGGTTGGCTCCTCGGACGCGTAGTTTTGTCGGCTGGGGGTCTGGGGGTTGTCCCCCAGGAAGGCGCAGCAGCGACACAACGCGTCCCGTAGGAGCAGTCTTGGCACGGAAGATCGGCAGCCGGTACACCGCGAACCAGATCCTGGGGCGGGGCAGCGCCGGCACGGTGTGGCTGGGCGAGGGGCCCGAGGGACCCGTCGCCATCAAGCTGCTGCGCGAGGATCTCGCGTCCGACCAGGAACTCGTCGGCCGCTTCGTGCAGGAGCGCACGGCGCTGCTCGGTCTCGACCACCCGAACGTCGTCTCCGTCCGCGACCTGGTGGTGGACGGCAACGACCTCGCGCTGGTCATGGACCTGGTCCGCGGCACCGACCTGCGCACCCGCCTCGACCGCGAACGCCGGCTGGCGCCCGCGGCGGCGGTGGCGATCGTGGCCGACGTCGCCGACGGCCTCGCCGCCGCGCATGCGGCGGGCGTCGTGCACCGCGACGTCAAGCCGGAGAACGTGCTCCTCGACATGCAGGGCCCGCTGGGGCCCGGCGGCTCCCACCCCGCCCTCCTGACCGACTTCGGCATCGCGAAGCTCATCGACTCCCCGCGCCGCACCCGCGCGACGAAGATCATCGGCACCCCGGACTACCTGGCCCCGGAGATCGTCGAGGGCCTGCCCCCACGCGCGGCGGTCGACATCTACGCCCTCGCGACCGTCCTCTACGAGCTGCTGGCGGGCTTCACCCCGTTCGGCGGCGGACACCCGGGCGCGGTGCTGCGCCGTCACGTCACGGAGACGGTCGTCCCGCTCCCGGGCATCCCGGACGAGCTCTGGCAGCTCCTCGTGCAGTGCCTGGCCAAGGCGCCGGCCTCCCGGCTGCGCGCCTCGGAGCTGGGCGCCCGGCTGCGGGAGCTGCTGCCGCTGGTCGCGGGGATGCCGCCGCTGGACGTGGACGAGCCGGACACGGAGCCGACGGAGGAGCCCGAGACGACGGCCGGGGAGGCCGCGGCCCCGACCCGTGAACGGGTACGGCGCGGTGCGGTCCCTCTGGTACCGGGCGCGAAGCCGGCCGACTCCAACCGGGACACCCATACGTCGATGAGGGTCCCGGCCCCGGACGAGCTGGCAGGGGGTGCCCGCGGCACGGCCCGGGTGCCGCGTGCGGCGGGCACGCCCCGGCCGGGGTCCGCGCGGCACAAAGCGGTGACGCGCCGGCGCCGGGTCGTGCTGGGGACGGCCGCGGCGATACTGGTGACAGCGGCCGGAGTGGGGACGTGGCTGGCGACGTCGGGGGACGACGCGGGGGCGACACCACAGGACTCGAAGCACTCGGCGCCGGCTTCGCCGTAGTTCTCCGCCCGTCCGGCGTTTGAGGACGAGGCCCTTTAAGGGCCGAAAGCGGGGGTCCGGGGGCGGTAGCCCCCAGCAGACGGCGCCGAGACCCCTGGCCACAGCCCGGCCCAGCGGCCCGGCGCTGCCCGCTTGGCGGAGCCGTTACGCTGGGGGTGTGGCAGTCGTCGATGTATCCGAAGAGCTCAAGTCCCTCTCCTCGACCATGGAGTCGATCGAGGCCGTTCTGGACCTCGACAAGCTGAGGGCAGACATCGCCGTGCTCGAGGAGCAGGCGGCCGCGCCGTCCCTGTGGGACAACCCGGACGAGGCGCAGAAGATCACCAGCAAGCTGAGCCACCTGCAGGCCGAGGTCAGGAAGGCCGAGGCGCTGCGCGGGCGGATCGACGATCTCGCCGTGCTCTTCGAGATGGCCGAGGAGGAGGACGACCCGGACACCCGCGCCGAGGCCGAGTCCGAGCTCGCCGCCGTCAAGAAGGCGCTGGACGAGATGGAGGTCCGGACGCTCCTGAGCGGGGAGTACGACTCCCGTGAGGCGCTCGTCAACATCCGCGCCGAGGCCGGTGGCGTCGACGCCGCCGACTTCGCGGAGAAGCTCCAGCGGATGTACCTGCGCTGGGCGGAGGCCAAGGGCTACAAGACCGAGCTCATCGAGACGTCGTACGCGGAAGAGGCCGGCATCAAGTCGACCACCTTCGCCGTGCAGGTGCCGTACGCCTACGGCACCCTCTCGGTCGAGCAGGGCACCCACCGGCTCGTGCGCATCTCGCCCTTCGACAACCAGGGGCGCCGCCAGACCTCCTTCGCGGGCGTCGAGGTGCTCCCCGTGGTCGAGCAGACCGACCACATCGAGATCGACGAGTCCGAGCTGCGCGTGGACGTGTACCGGTCCTCGGGCCCCGGCGGCCAGGGCGTCAACACCACCGACTCCGCGGTGCGCCTCACCCACCTCCCCACGGGCATCGTCGTCTCCTGCCAGAACGAGCGGTCGCAGATCCAGAACAAGGCCACCGCGATGAACGTCCTCCAGGCCAAGCTCCTTGAGCGTCGCCGCCAGGAGGAGCAGGCCAAGATGGACGCCCTGAAGGGCGACGGCGGCAACTCCTGGGGCAACCAGATGCGTTCGTACGTCCTGCACCCGTACCAGATGGTGAAGGACCTGCGCACCGAGTTCGAAGTCGGCAACCCCGAGGCCGTGTTCAACGGTGAGATCGACGGGTTCCTCGAGGCCGGAATTCGCTGGCGCAAGCAGCAGGAGAAGTAGCCGAGTGAAGTAACTTTGTCGACTTGCCAACTGCCGCCCCATGGGCGGCAGTTGCTGTTTGTCTGGGTTTTACATCACACTCACAGGTTCCAACTCGATGTAAACAAGACGCAAGTGGACATTGCGCACGCAACGCCCTTGACGTTGCTTTGAAAAATGGGAAGGGTAAAGCGCGGCATGCGTATCTCTGGGGCGCATGTGAACCGGGGGATTTTTGCAGCGCAGTTACCTCCGTCGATCACGGCCCCCGAGCGCCGCCTCAATGACGATGAGCTACTGGGGGTAGCAACCTTATGACGAAGAAGACGCGGCTCCGCGTCGCGCGGGTAGCCGCTGGCGCAGTGATCGCTGCCGGTGCCTCGCTGACCGCCGCCGGTGCCGCTTCCGCGGTGGGTATCGACGTGAACGTGGCCGGTGTCAACGTGGGTGTCAACACCGGCGGCGACGACACCGGGGGTACGGGCGGCGGCCCGTGCGACATCGTTCTCGACCCGACCTGCGACCCCGGTGGCACCACCGGCGGCAGCACGACCGGCGGTGCGACGACCGGCGGTGACACCACGGGTGGTGACACGACCGGTGGCACCACCACTGGCGGTGACACCACCGGCGGTGACACCACGGGTGGCGTGATCGGTGGCGTGATCGGTGGCGGCACCACGGGCGGTGACACCACGGGCGGTGACACCACGGGCGGTGACACCACCGGTGGCGACACCACGGGCGGCGCGACGACCGGTGGCGACACCACGGGCGGTGCCACGACCGGCGGCGACACCACGGGCGGTGGCAGCACCACGGGTGGCGGCAGCACCACTGGTGGTGACACGACCGGTGGCAGCACCACGGGTGGCGGCAACGGCAACTCGGGTGGCAGCGGCAACGGGAACCACGGTGGTGGCAACTCCAACACCAACCCCGACGGTAACTCCGACACCTCCGCCCAGGACGAGGGCTCCTCGGCCCTCCAGGACACGGGCTCGGACACCACGACCCAGACCCAGGGCAAGGGTCAGCAGCTCGCCGAGACCGGTGCCGGCCAGACGACCTTCCTGATCATCGGTGCCGCCACCATGATCGCCGGTGGCGTCGGCTTCCGCATTCTGCCGCGCCTCGTGGGCGGCCGTGGCGGTGCGGCTGCCTGACGGTAGCCGTGCGCACACGCAATGTGTGTGACGACGTATGACGAGGGGCCCGGAGCGTGCATCGCTCCGGGCCCCTCGGGCGTCTTCGAGCCCCTGTGTGCCGTTGTGCCGCGCTCTATGCGGTCTGGTGCGCCAGCAGCGCCACCGCCGCGATCAGCACTGCGAGCAGTGCGATCAGCGCCATGGGGTTGAGCCCCGCGAAGAAGTTCTCCTGCTGCAGCCGCTCGCGGTTCGCACGGCACACGGGGCACCGGCCCTCGCTCACGGGCGCCGCGCAGTTTGCGCACACCAGCCGGTCGTACGTCATGCGCTCGCCCTCCTTGCGAATACGTTCCACTGGGAGAACGGTTTGTGGTTGCCGAACGTTCCCCTCTCTACTGTGCCAGGTTCCTCCGGAGGGTGCGCGGGTTCCTCCCGGAGGGTGCGCGGGGGCGCCTCCAGAGGGGATGTGAGGCTTGTCTCGCGGCTGCGGGTGAGTGGGGGCTTGTCGCGCCCCGCGGCGGAGCCGCAAATCGATACAGCCCCGCGCCCCTTGCCGGCGCTGCCCCCAGGCCCGTTACAAAGCCCCGCACAAAACGGCACAACCCCCTCCCAACCCCAACCGCTGCCTGCGCTTGTGCACCCGACTCGCGTATGGTCACGCTCATCTACCCCCGGCGACCCGTGGTGCATCCGTGATCCGATTCGACAACGTCTCCAAGGTCTACCCCAAGCAGACCCGTCCTGCACTCAGGGATGTGTCCCTGGAAGTGGAGAAGGGCGAGTTCGTGTTCCTCGTGGGGTCCTCGGGCTCCGGAAAGTCCACCTTTCTGCGGCTGATCCTCCGCGAGGAGCGGTGCAGCCACGGTCAGGTGCACGTTCTGGGCAAGGACCTCGCGCGCCTGTCCAACTGGAAGGTGCCGCAGATGCGGCGCCAGTTGGGGACGGTGTTCCAGGACTTCCGGCTGCTGCCGAACAAGACGGTGGCGGAGAACGTCGCCTTCGCGCAGGAGGTCATCGGCAAGTCGAAGGGCGAGATCCGCAAGTCCGTGCCGCAGGTGCTCGACCTCGTCGGGCTCGGCGGCAAGGAGGACCGGATGCCCGGCGAACTGTCCGGTGGTGAGCAGCAGCGAGTGGCGATCGCCCGCGCCTTCGTCAACCGGCCCAAACTGCTCATCGCGGACGAGCCGACCGGCAACCTCGACCCGCAGACCTCCGTCGGCATCATGAAGCTGCTCGACCGGATCAACCGGACCGGCACCACCGTGGTGATGGCGACGCACGACCAGAACATCGTGGACCAGATGCGCAAGCGCGTCATCGAGCTGGAGAAGGGCCGCCTCGTCCGCGACCAGGCACGCGGCGTCTACGGCTACCAGCACTGACCGCCACGTCCCCGGAAAGGCTCAACCAGTCGCCATGCGCGCACAGTTCGTACTCTCCGAGATCGGTGTCGGTCTCCGCCGCAACCTGACCATGACCTTCGCGGTCATCGTCTCCGTCGCCCTGTCCCTGGCCCTGTTCGGCGGGTCGCTCCTCATGAGCGACCAGGTCAGCACCATGAAGGGCTACTGGTACGACAAGGTCAACGTCTCGATCTTCCTCTGCAACAAGAGCGACGCCGAGTCCGACCCGAACTGCGCCAAGGGCGCGGTGACCGACGACCAGAAGAAGCAGATCCTCGCCGACCTGGACAAGATGACGACGGTCGTCCAGAAGGTCACGTACGAGTCGCAGGACGCGGCGTACAAGCACTACAAGGAGCAGTTCGGCGACTCCCCGCTGGCCAGTTCCCTCACGCCGGACCAGATGCAGGAGTCGTACCGGATCAAGCTGAAGGACCCGGAGAAGTACCAGGTCATCGCGACCGCCTTCGACGGGCGTGACGGTGTGCAGTCCGTGCAGGACCAAAAGGGCATTCTGGACAACTTGTTCGGGCTCCTCAACGGTATGAACTGGGCCGCGCGGGCCGTGATGGCGCTGATGCTGGTGGTCGCGCTGATGCTGATCGTCAACACCGTGCGGGTGTCCGCGTTCAGCCGGCGGCGCGAGACCGGGATCATGCGCCTGGTCGGTGCCTCGGGCTTCTACATCCAGGCACCGTTCATCATGGAGGCGGCCGTCGCCGGGCTCATCGGCGGAACGGTGGCGTGCGGATTCCTGGTGGTCGCGCGGTACTTCATCATCGACCATGGTCTGGCCCTGTCCCAGAAGCTGAATCTGATCAACTTCATCGGCTGGGACGCCGTCCTGACCAAGCTGCCGCTCATCCTCGCCACGAGTCTGCTGATGCCTGCGCTTGCCGCGTTCTTCGCGCTGCGCAAGTACCTGAAGGTGTGATGCATGCCAAGAGGGCCGTACGGTCAACCGGCCGTACGGCCCTTCTTGTTGTCCTAGACTCACCGGCATGTCAGGTCGTGACCTGTTCTGCCAGCCCCGCCGCATTCGCCGCGGGGCCGTCCTGACATTGGTCTTCGCGAGCGTCCTCGTCGCGGGTGCGGCGACCGGCTCCTTCTCCGAGGTCGACCGGAAATCCCCGTCCGGCGGGGCCCGTTCGGCCGTGCCCGCCGGTCATCACGAGGACGTGGCGAAGGCGGCGGAGGAGGCCATGGCCGACGGCAAGTCCCCGATGGAGGCCGCCGAGCGCGCGGTCAGCCGCAGCGGGGACCGCTGGGGCGCCGTCTACTCCGAGGGCGAGTACCAGGAGTTCGAGGAGGCCCTCGACGGCCAGTACACCGGGGTCGGCCTGTGGGCGCGGCGCGAGCGGGACGGCCGTATCGAGGTGACCAAGGTTGCAGACGGATCGCCCGCTGCCGCCGCCGGGATCCGCAAGGGCGACCGGCTGCGCAGCATCGACGGAGAGAAGGTCGACGGGCAGCCCGTCACCGAGGTCGTGTCGTTACTGCGCGGCGACGCGCAGGACGCGGCCGCCGGTACGGCGGTCCGGCTGGGCCTGCAGCGCGGCACGCGCGCGTGGACCGAGACTTTGCGCCGCGCCCATCTGTCCACCGATTCGGTCGCCGTTCGAAAGCTCGCCGACGGGGTCACCGTGATCAGGATCGCCGCGTTCACCAAGGGCTCCGGCGACGTCGTCCGCACCGCCGTACGGCAGGCCCCCGCGGGCGCGGGGATCATCCTCGACCTGCGCGGCAACTCCGGCGGCCTGGTCACCGAGGCCGTGACCGCCGCCTCCGCCTTCCTCGACGGCGGCCTCGTCGCCACCTACGACGTCAACGGTGAGCAGCAGGCCCTGCACGCCGCCCCGGGCGCCGACACCACCAGACCCCTGGTCGCGCTCGTCGACGGCGGCACGATGAGCGCGGCCGAGCTCCTCACCGGCGCCCTCCAGGACCGCGGCCGTGCGGTCGTCGTGGGCTCCCGCACCTTCGGCAAGGGCTCGGTCCAGATGCCGAGGCAGCTCCCCGGCGGCTCCGTCGCCGAACTGACCGTCGGGCACTACCGCACCCCTTCCGGCCGCAGCGTCGACGGCCGGGGCATCACCCCCGACCTGGACGTCACCTCGCAGGGCCAGGCGGCCGTGCAGCGGGCCGAGACCGTGCTCGGCGGCCTGGGCGACGCCGACTAGACAGCCCGTAAAGGACTGGCCCGGACACCCCCGCGTAGTGCGAAAATGGACGGCACTATGAGCAAGGGAATGTACGTACCGAAGGAGTCCCAGCCCAAGCAGGGCGGGGCGGCCGCGAAGGCCAGGGACGGCGAGAAGGGCGGCAAGCGCAAGATCGTCGCCCAGAACAAGAAGGCCCGGCACGACTACGCGATCGTCGACACCTACGAGGCCGGTCTCGTGCTGACCGGCACCGAGGTCAAGTCACTGCGCGAAGGGCGCACCTCGCTGACCGACGGCTTCGTCCAGATCGACCGCGGTGAGGCGTGGCTGCACAACGCCCACATCCCGGAGTACCACCAGGGCAGCTGGACCAACCACTCCGCGCGCCGCAAGCGCAAGCTGCTGCTGCACCGCGAGGAGATCGACAAGCTGGAGTCCAAGGCGCAGGAGACGGGTCACACGATCGTGCCCCTCGCCCTGTACTTCAGGGACGGCCGTGCGAAGGCCGAGATCGCCCTCGCACGAGGCAAGAAGGAGTACGACAAGCGCCAGACCCTGCGCGAGAAGCAGGACCGGCGGGAGTCGGACCGGGCGATCGCGGCGGCGAAGCGGAAGCAGCGGGGCGCTTAGCCGGCCCGGCGCCCGGGAATACGGTGGCATCGTCGCTCGTTGTTCACGTACGATGGCACTGCACTCCACAGCGGGTGCACGCCCTCTCCGGAGGGATTGAAAACACAACATGGGGATGATCGGTTTCGACAGCGGCTGTCGAAGCAGGGGAAGCGTGTCGAGGAAGCGGCAATGATCTCGTAAACCATATGTCGCAAAAAATAATCGCCAATTCCAAGAGCGATTCTCCCGAGCTTTTCGCTCTCGCTGCCTGATCAGGTAGTGATCGAATAGCTCCTTAATGGGAGTGTCAGCCCGGGGCTGTTCCCGACCCGGATCCTGGCATCAGCTAGGGGACTAAACCTTGATCCCGGTCACGGGGTGAAGAGGGAAATCAAACAGTGACTGGGCCCGTCGGCGACTTGTTCGCGTGATCGCCGGGGCCGAGAAAATCGCAGCGAACTGCACACGGAGAAGCCCTGATTCCGCACCGTTGGACGCGGGTTCGATTCCCGCCATCTCCACTCATCCCATGTGGGCAAGGCCCCGTCGCTTCCAAGCGGCGGGGCCTTTGTCGTGTACACCTTCACAGATCCCACACACGTGCCATAAGGTGATCGCCGCGCCCGGTGGAGCCCGACCACTCCGCCCTCGTGCGCATCGACCTGCGACCGGGGGGACCAGATCGTGCGGGAGCAGCTCTGCCCCTACTTCGAGAAGTACGACTCCGACTTCGGGCTCAGCGGCCTGACCGAGTCGTTCGCTCTGTCGACGCCGCCGGGCACGGAGGAGAAGGCGCTCGGACTCGTCACGGAGAAGCTCGCCGCATACGAGGGTGAGACGTCCGTCGACACATCGGGCATCGAGCGGCTCAGCGAGGACGAACGCCACATCCTCGGGTTCGACGTGTTCCACGACGACTTCGGGTATGCCGAGGAACTCCGCAGGGACCTGGGCAAGCTCCTGGACTCCCCGCTGTCCGACGAGGTGCTCGGTGCCGTGTGGCTTGCCGCCACGGGAGGCGGGTGGGATCCGCAGGCGCACGGAATCGGCGTGCGCGACTGGCTCGCTCGGATGGACGCGACCTGCGCGGCCCGTCCGCCCCGTGCGGTGGTGGGCCGTGCACCGGGCCCGTCGTGGTCGTTCTGGCGGCTGCCGGCCGTCGCCACCGTCCGGGAGGCGATCCTCGCGGAGATCCGGGCGTCCGCCGGTGAACTCCCCGGTCCGGCCCCGGCGCTGGAGGAGGTCGCCGCCCATGCCGACCTCGATCTCGGGTTCCGGCTCTATCTGCGGGCGCTCAAGACGGCGGGCGTGCCGGTGCCGGAGGAGCGCTGCGAAAGGTTCTGCGACCTCGGTGAACCGTTCGGATATCCCTACCACGTCGTCTACGAGGGGCTCACGGTCGTATGGCGGCCCCTGGAGGTCGCGCGGCGTCTCTTCGACGGGGACTTCGGGTTCTCCGGGCTCGCCTGGCAGTTCCACCCGAAGTGGGAGCGGTCTGTCCCGGCGCCCGAACTCCTCCACCAGACCGTCGTCGCCGACGGCTATCACATCCCCGGCGTCCAGGCGCTCGTGCTGTGGGAGGACACCGTCCGGCTGCTTCGGTCACCGCTGTCCGGCGACACGCTCACCACCCTCTGGGTCGCCACGTCGGGCACGGACCCCGGCCGCTTCGCAACCGACGGACCGGGCTGGCTGCGCCGCATCGCCGAGGAGTGCCGGGCGCGGCTGACCGAGGTCGCCCCCGGCCACACCCCCGCCCTGCCCCCGGTCCGCTCAGACCTGGCGGACGCGGTCCTGCACGAACTCCGGGAAGCCGCACCCCTGTTGGAGCCCGAGCACGTGACCGCCCTGGAGCAGGTCGTTGTCCAGGTCGACACCGACCTCGGATTCCGGCTGCTGCTGAGAGTCCTGAACACGGCGTCCGGGTCACTCACCAAACGGCAGTACGCCCGCTGCCGGGCCCTCGGCGAACGCTTCGGCTACGGCGAGGATCACGTGTCGGACGCGATCGAGTACCTCGCCCAGGACGAGTGACCGCCGGGCCGGCCCCGCCCCGCATCTCTGCACGGCCGTACGACCTCACCCCACCCCACGAAGGACCCACCCGCGCATGTTCCTGATCCGTCTCCTGCCCAAGCTGCCCCGCGAGATCTGCCTCGCCGTCATCGGGCTCATCGGCGGTGTCTTCCTCGCCGGCCACGGCATCGTCCAGGCGCACGCCGAACTCACCGGCACGCCCGGTACCGTCCAGGTCACCGACTGCCACCGCGCCACCGGAGCGTGGAGCGACTTCTGGGAGGACGGATGGGCCTGTGCCGGGTCCTTCGAGTCCGACGACCACAGTGTGCGGATCGCCGCCGTCGGGATCGACGGCATCATGACGTCCCCTCCTGACAAGCCCCTCGCGGCCCGCGTCGACGGCGCCTCGGCCCGCACCGCCACCCAGGACAGCTCCGGCCGGTGGAAGTGGCCCGCCCTCACCGGCGTCGTCGTGCTCGCTTTCACCGCCTGGCGGATCCGCTCCATCCGCGGGCTGCTGCGTGAGCGTCGCGTCGACGGAGCCGGAAGCCCGGTCCCGGCCTGAGGGTTCGGCAAGGCGTCCCATAGGCACGGTGCCCGATGTGGTGCCACACCACATGTCGAGGGACCGTTCACGCTTCTACGGTCCCTCCCCATGACCCAGACCAGAGCCGCACGTCATCTCACGGTCCTCGCGACCCTCCTGGTCGCTCTGCTCGCCGCCTTCCTCACCCCGGGCAGAGCAGCCGCCGCCTCCCTCCAGGAAGTCACCGGCTTCGGCTCCGACCCCGGCGCCCTGCGCATGTTCCGGTACGTCCCCGACGGGCTGCCGTCGGGACGACCCGTCGTCGTCGCGCTGCACGGCTGCACGCAGGACGCCTCCGGGTACGGCACCGGCAGCGGCTGGCTTCAGCTGGCCGACCGGTGGGGGTTCTCCGTCGTGCTGCCGCAGCAGCAGAGCAGCAACAACGCCTCGAACTGCTTCGACTGGTTCCAGAGCGGGGACATCGAGCGGGGGCAGGGCGAGGCCGCGAGCGTCGCGCAGATGGTGGACCGGCAGCTCGCCGACGTCGGCGGGGACGCCTCGCGGGTGTATGTCACCGGGCTGTCCGCCGGGGGTGGCATGACCGCAGTGATGATGGCGGACTATCCGGAGAAGTTCGCCGCGGGCGGGATCGTCGCCGGGCTGCCGTACGGATGCGCGCAGGCCGCCGGATCGCCGTATGTGTGCATGTACGTCGGGGCCACGCAGACGGCGAAGCAGTGGGGCGACCGGGTACGTGCCGCCCGGCCCGGGTACGGTGGCCCCTGGCCCACGCTCACCGTCTTCCAGGGCAGCGCCGACTACACCGTCAAGCCCGTCAACATGACCGACCTGATGAAGCAGTGGACCGATGTGCACGGCGCCGACCAGACCGCGGACGCCGGCGACACCGTCGCCGGCTATCCCCACCAGGTCTTCCGTGATCCCGCCGGGAAGGCCGTCGTGGAGACGTACAGCATCACCGGGATGGGGCACGGGCAGCCGGTCGACCCCGGAAGCGGCACCGCGCAGTGCGGTGCCGCCGGGGCCTACCTCCTCGATGTGAACCTGTGCGCCGCCTACCGGCTCGGGCTCGCCTGGGGCCTCAGCGCAGGGTGAACGTCGACAGGCGTACCCCCTTGCTCAGGACCAGGTAGACGTCCGTACGGCCCTTCGTCGCGCCCGACAGCTTCGCGGTCACCGTCGTGTAGTCGTACGGCGACGACGTGCCCGCGAAGTGCGCGGTGCCGACGAGGGTGCCGGTCGGTGAGCCGAGCCGCACCTCCACCGTGCCGGACGACGTCCCGGCGACCCGTGCGCCGAACTCGCCCGCACCCGGATCCAGTCGGGTGTCCGCGAACTTCAGCCACGCGCTGTCGGAGGTCGCCGACACCGCCGTACCGCTCGCCTTGGACTCGTCGACGAGAGCGATGCCGGCGGAGTAGTCGTCGAAGTTCTCCGCGCGGGTCGCCTTCGACAGGTCGCGGGGCGGGATCGTCTCACCCTTCACCTGCCAGGCCGTACGGGCGCGGATGTCGGAGGACGACGAGCCCACCAGGACGTCGTAAGTGCCGCTCTCCACCACCCACTTGGAGCGGGTCACGTCCCAGTGCGCCAGGTCCGACGGCCGTACCTTCAGCCGGACCGTCCTCGTCTCACCCGGCTTCAGCGACACCCGCTGGAAGGACTTGAGCTGCTTGAGCGGCTGTTTGTCGCGGGAGGTGCGCTGATGGGTGTAGAGCTGGACGACCTCCGCGCCCGCCCGGCTGCCGGTGTTGGTGACCTTCACCTCGTAGCCGTCGCCCACCCGCCGCAGACCGGAGTACGCGAACGTCGTGTACGAGAGGCCGTAGCCGAAGGGATAGAGCGCCTGCCCCGTGAAGTACTGGTAGGTGCGGCCCGACTTGATGATGTCGTAGTCGAGGATCGACGGGAGGTCGGCCTCGGACCGGTACCAGGTCTGGGTGAGGCGGCCCGACGGGTCGGCGTCGCCGTAGAGGAGGTCGGCGAGGGCGTTGCCGGTCTCCTGGCCCGCGTGAGTGGTCCACAGCAGCGCGGGGGCCTCCTTCTGCAAGGACCCCAGCGTGGTCGGGTAGCTGTTCTCGACGATCACGACCGTGTGCGGGTTGGCCGCCCGCACCGCCTTGACCAGGGCCTCCTGCGTCGGAGCCAGGGCCAGGTCCGTGCGGTCGTGGCCCTCGCGGCCGTTGATCGACGGGTCGGAGCCGACCACCACGACCGCCTGGTCCTTGCCCTTGACCGCGGCGACCGCCTCGTCGACACCGCTGCGGACCACGTCCTTGGTGTAATGGGCCGCCCGGTCCTTGGCGACCAGCCCGAGGGTGCCGTCCGTTCCGCTCGGGCCCAGGTAGACCGGGTTCGACCACCAGGACTCGGAGGTCTCGTAGCCGGCGTAGCGAAGCAGGTACGTGCCGTCGTCCTGACGCTCCAGCTTGAACTGCTGCTGTACGAACCAGCCGTTCGGCTGGGTCTGGTCGTTGACGAAGTTCGACCAGTTGTAGCCGACGTACTTGCCGTTCGCGGCGGAGCGAAGGGTCACGATGCCGGAGCCCCAGTCGAAGACGTCGAACTGGGCTCCCGTACCGGAATCCGCCGTCTCCTTCAGGGGCGCGCCCGCCTCGCCCGTCCCCGCCGTCACGTACTTGCCGGTCGCCGTGTCCTTCAGGGCGATCCGGTCCACGCCCTCGCTGCTCGTGACCGAGGAGCCGAGCTTGGACTCGATGCCGTCCTTCGGGGTGACGGCGTAGGGGAGAGTGCCCGAGTACCAGTCCGTGTAGAGGGCGTCGGCGAGCGGACCGACGACGGCGGCACTGCCGGTCTTCTTCAGCGGCAGCACGCCGTCGTTCTTCAGCAGGACCGCCGACTCGGTGGCCGCCTTGCGGGCCAGGGCGCGGTGGGCGGGGCTGTCGATGACGGACGCGTCGATGGAGCCGTACCTGCCGCCGCCGGGGTCGAACTCGCCGAGGCGGACGCGGATGCTCAACACGTCTCCCGCGGCCTTGTCGACGTCCGACTCCTTCAACAGGCCTGCGGACAGCGCCGACTTGACCGCCGTGGTCGTCGGGCCGGAGTTCGCGTCGTTGTCGGTGAAGCTGTCGATGCCCGCCTTCAGCGCGGCCGCGTCGGCCTCGCTCTGGGTGCCGTAGTAGGCCTGGCTGCCGACCAGGTTGCCGGGCGCCGCGGCGTCCGTCACGTTCAGCAGGTCCTTCGAGGTCCAGCTGCGGACGGTGTCGTCGAGGGCCGGGTTCACTGTGTTCGGGCGGCCGTTGACCAGGTTGTACGAGGTCATCACGCCCGTCGCCGCGTCCGCCTCTATCGCGGGCTTGAAGGCCTGCTCGTCGTACTCCTTCAGTACGCGCGGGCGCAGTTCGGAGCTCGTGGTGTCGCGGTGCTCCTCGTTGTTGTTGGCGAGGAAGTGCTTGATCGTCGGGGCCGTCTTGAGGTGGTCCGGGTCGCCTCCCGTCAGGCCCGTGCCGTACGCCGTGGAGATCGCGCCGGTCAGATACGGGTCCTCGGAGTAGCCCTCCTCGTTGCGGCCCCAGCGCGGGTCGCGCAGCAGGTTGACCACGGGCGCCCAGAGGTTGAGGCCCCAGCCGGCCGGGCGGGTCTGCTGGAAGCCGCGTGCCTCGTCACCGACCGCCGAGCCGACCTGGCGGAGCAGGGACGGGTCCCAGGTCGAGGCCAGGCCCACGGCCTGTGGAAACACGGTCGTCTTGCCGAGCCAGGCGACGCCGTGCAGGGCCTCGGTGCCGGTGCGGAAGGACTGGATGCCGAGGCGGGGGATCGCGGGTTCGTACTGGTGGAGGAGGGAGATCTTCTCGTCGAGGGTGAGGCGGGAGAGGAGGTCGAGGACGCGGGCGTCCACGGACAGGTTCGGGTCGCGGAACGGGTAGGCCGGGTCGTCGGCGTGGGCGGGGACGGTGGCGCCCAGACCCGCGATCAGGGTCAGGGCCGCCAGCAGCGTGGTTCTCTGTCTTCTTCGCTTGCCCTTCATGTCACGGCTCCTTCAAGTAGGGCCTTGCACAGGTGAGTTGATCAGGCACGGTCGAGTTGGTCAGGCGCTGCGCGGCATCGTGCTCGCCCGCTCCGTCAGCCGCGGCGGCAGCAGCGTGGCCTCGGGTACGGCGCTGCCGCCCAGCTTCTTCATCAGCAGCTCCACCGCTCGCTCGCCCACCTCGGCGGACGGCAGCGCGACGGAGGTGACGGGGACGCGGACGGACTCGGCGAGTTCGTCGGGACAGATGGCGGTGACGGAGAGATCGCCGGGCACGCGCAGCCCGAGCTGCTCGAAGGCCTCGATGAGCGGTTCGAGGACCGGCTCGTTGTGGACGACGACTCCGGTGAGCGCCGGGTGTTCGCGCAGGAGTTGCTCGGCCACCAGACGGGCGGCCGCGGGCGAGGCCTCGCAGGGGTGCACGGAGGAGGACAGCCCGCTGCGGTCGGCGGCGGCCGTGAAGCCCTGCACCACCCGCTGGGCGAACGCGGTCTGCCGCACATACACCTCCGGCGGCGACCCGACCAGTGCCACCACCCGGTGCCCGAGCCGCGCCAGATGCTCCACGCATGCCTCACCGGCGGCCTTGAAGTCGAGGTCGATGCAGGTCAGGCCCTCGGAGTCGGCCGGGAAGCCGATCAGCACGGACGGTCTCTCCAGCGAGCGCAGCAAGGGCAGGCGCGGCTCACGGAGCTGGACGTCCATCACGATCAGCGCGTCCACCAGCGCGGTGTCCGCCACCCGCCTGAGCCCGTCCTCGCCCTCCTCCTGCGTCAGCAGCAGCACGTCGTGGTCGTGCTTGCGGGCCGTCGTCACCACCGACACCGCGAACTGCATCACCACCGGGACGTGGATGCCCGCCCGTAAGGGGATCACCAGTGCCAGGACGTTCGACCGGCTGCTGGCCAGGGCGCGGGCGCCCGCGTGCGGACGGTAGCCCAGCTCGCGGATGGCCTCCTCGACCCGCTGCCGGGTCTCCTCGGAGATCGGGCGCTTGCCGCTGAGCACGTAGGAGACGGTGCTGGGGGAGACGCCGGCCTGCCGTGCCACATCGGTGATCTTCACCATCAGCCCAGCTCCAGGGAGAGGAATCCGGTACCCGCCTGCGCCCGCGCCGTCCGCTCCCCGGCCGCCAGACTCCACTCCGCCACCGGCTCACTGCACGAGGCCCGCAGCGTGTCCCCTTCGCGTACGACGGTGAAGGTCACGTCCCCCACCGGCACCGTCACCTGCGCGCCCCGCTCCAGGCCGTAGGCCCGCAGGGTGACCCCGTCGGTATGGTCGTAGTCGGGCCGGTCGGCCACCGCGCCCACCGGGATCACCGTGCCGGGCCGTACCAGCAGGGGCACGCTCAGGAAGCCGTGCCGTTCGCGCACCCAGCGCGGCCCGGTCACCGTCCGCCCGCTCAGGAAGTGCGTCCAGGTGCCCTCGGGCACGTAGTAGGACACATCCCCTTCGTCGCCGAACACCGGGGCGACCAGCAGATCCGGTCCCAGCATGTACTGCCGCTCCAGATGCGCGCACCCCGGATCGTCCGGGAACTCCAGCACCATCGCCCGCATCATCGGCACGCCCTCGGTGTGGGCGATGCGCGCGGCCTCGTAGAGGTAGGGCATGAGCCTCAGCTTCAGCCGCGTGAACTGCCGCAGCACGTCCACCGACTCCTCGTCGAAGAGCCAGGGCACGCGGTAGGAGGAGCTGCCGTGCAGCCGGCTGTGGGAGGACAGCAGCCCGAAGGCCAGCCACCGCTTGAACAGGGCGGGCGAGGGTGTTCCCTCGAAGCCGCCGATGTCGTGGCTCCAGTAGCCGAAGCCGGACAGGCCCAGTGACAGCCCGCCCCGCAGCGACTCGGCCATCGACTCGTACGTCGCCTCGCAGTCGCCGCCCCAGTGCACGGGGAACTTCTGGCTGCCGGCCGTCGCCGAGCGGGCGAAGAGCACGGCCTCGCCCTCGCCACGGTGCTTGCGCAGCACGTCGAAGACGGTCCGGTTGTAGAGGTACGTGTAGTAGTTGTGCATCCGCTCCGGGTCGGAGCCGTCGGACCACGCCACGTCGACCGGGACCCGCTCGCCGAAGTCGGTCTTGAAGCAGTCGACGCCCTGCGCGAGCAGCGCCTCCAGCTTCGAGGCGTACCAGTCGCGGGCGGCCGGACTGGTGAAGTCGACGAGCGCCATGCCCGGCTGCCACATGTCCCACTGCCAGACGCTTCCGTCGGGCCGCTTCAGCAGATGGCCGAGCGCCTTGCCCTCCGCGAACAGGGGCGAGCGCTGGGCGATGTACGGGTTGATCCACACGCTGACGTGCAGGCCGCGCGCCTTCAGCCGGGCGAGCATGCCCTCCGGGTCAGGGAAGACCCGCGGGTCCCACTGGAAGTCGCACCAGTTGAACTCGCGCATCCAGAAGCAGTCGAAGTGGAAGACGGAGAGCGGGAGTTCACGCTCCCGCATGCCCTCGATGAAGGACGTCACCGTCTCCTCGTCGTACGAGGTCGTGAAGGACGTCGACAGCCACAGGCCGAACGACCAGGCGGGCGGGAGCGCCGGGCGGCCGGTGAAAGCCGTGTACTTGCGGAGGATCTCCTTGGGGGAGGGTCCGTAGATGACGTAGTACGTCAACTCCTGTGTCTCGGCGCTGAACTGGACCCGTGAGACCGTCTCGGACGCCACCTCGAAGGACACCTTGCCCGGGTGGTCGACGAAGACGCCGTATCCCGCGTCCGTCAGATAGAACGGGACGTTCTTGTAGGCCTGTTCGGTGGCCGTGCCGCCGTCGGCGTTCCAGATGTCGACGACCTGGCCGTTCTTGACGAGGGGGCCGAAGCGCTCGCCGAGGCCGTAGACGGACGTACCGACCTTCAGGCCCAGCTGTTCCCGCAGGTAGTGGGCCCCCTCCGCGTTCCGCATGATGCCCATGCCCTTGGGGCCGCTGGAGGTGAGGGTGCGGCCGTCCGCGAGGAAGTCGACCTGCCAGGAGCCGGTACGGGCCACCCGGACCGACAGGGCGCCGGACGTGAGGGTCGCGTGCTCGTCGTCGTAGCCGACCTGCGGCGTGCTGTGCTTTTCTGGGGGACATCCCCCAGACCCCCGGACCTGCTCACTCAGGTCGAATTCGGGGCCGCGTGGCTGCTCGCCCTCGAAGTGGGTGAAAGTGAGGCCGATGACGTCGGGCATCGGGGTGTGCGCGCTGATCGTCACGACCGGTCCCTTCAGCAGGTCGCCGCGGTGGCGGATGGGCTGGGTCGGCGCGTGGATCTCCAGCGTGCCGTCCGTCGCGGTGACGTCGAGGACCTCGACGGGGTGGGCCGCGGTGACGCCCTCGCGCAGCAGCCAGTAACCATCGGTGAACTTCATGTGGGGGTCCTTACTTCACGGCACCCACGGCGATGCCGCGGGTGAGGGTCCGCTGGAAGACGAGGAAGAACACGATCGCCGGGAGCACGCCGAGCAGGGCCGCCGCGTTGGTCATCGTGGCGTCCATCAGGCGCTGACCCTGGAGGACGCCGAGGGCCACCGACACCGTCTGGTTGTCGTTGGAGATCAGCATGACCAGGGGGAGCAGGAACTCGTTCCAGGTCCAGATGAAGAAGAAGACCAGGAGCACGCCGATGGTCGGCCGGCTGACCGGGACGACGATCCGCCACAGCACCTGCCACTTGTTGGCACCGTCGATGCGGGCCGCCTCGATGATCTCGCGGGGGAACTGGCCCAGGACCGACGAGAGCAGATAGGTGCCGAAGGCCGCCTGGATCACCGTGAAGACGATGATCACGCTCAGCCTGGTGTCGTAGAGACCGGCCTGCTTGCTCAGGTAGTAGACCGGGTAGACCAGCGCCTCCTGCGGCAGCATGTTGGCGAGGACGAAGAAGGCCAGGACCCAGGTGCGGCCCTTGATCCGCCCGATCCCGATGGCGTACGCGTTGAGGACGGAGAGGATCACCGCGAGCACGGCCACCGAGCCGCTGATCAGCACCGAGTTGACCAGCTTCTGACCGAAGTCGACGCGCTGCCAGAAGCTCTTGAGACCGTCCAGGTAGAAGCCCTCGGGCAGGCTGAGCGGTCCGTTCTGGGAGTACTCGGCCGGCGACTTGAACGCGTTGACCGCGACGATCAGGAACGGGATCACCATGAACAGCGCGGCGATGCACAGGGCGATCAGCACCGGGTAGCGGCGCAGGGCGGTCGTCATGTGCGGTCCCCTTCCTCGTCGCGGGTCTGGAGCTTCAGGAGGACGAGGGCCAGCGCCAGGATGATCACCGTGAGGACCGTGGAGATCGCGGCGCCGTAGCCGACCTGGGTCTTCTCGAAGAAGGTGGAGAAGGAGAAGTAGGACGGGACGTCGGTCGCGCCGCCCGGACCGCCCTTGGTCAGCACGTACACCGCGCCGAACACCTTGAGCGCGGCGATCGTGCACCAGGTCAGGACGACGTAGATCTCCGGGCGGATCTGCGGCAGCGTGATGTGCCAGAAGCGGCGCCACCAGCCCGCGCCGTCCAGCTCGGCCGCCTCGTACAGCTGCGGGTCGACGCGCTGCAGACCCGCCATGAACACCACCAGCGGGAAGCCGATCTGGACCCAGACCATCACCCCCATCACGCTGTACAGCGCGATGTCGGGGTCGCCGAGCCAGTCCTGCTGCCAGCTGCCGAGTCCGACCGCTTTCAACAGCTCGTTCAGGGAACCGTTGTCGGGGGCGAGGATCCAGCTCCACACGATGCCGGCGACCGCGATCGGCAGCACCTGCGGGAGGTAGAAGCAGGCGCGCAGCACCGCCGCCCACCGGGATCCGAAGTGCTTGCCGATGTAGTCGAACAGCGCGGCCGCCAGGACGAGACCGATCATCGTCGGTACGGCCGCCATGGCGACCACCATGAACAGGCTGTGCCGGAACGACGCCCAGAACTCCGAGTCGTCCAGCAGCTCACGGTAGTTGGCGAGCCCGGTCCACCTGGGGCTGCCGATGCCCTGCCACTGGGTGAAGCTGACGCCCGTGTTCATCAGGAACGGGACGACGATGATCGCCGTGAAGGCCAGGATGCCGGGGAGCAGGAACAGGGCGTACGAGTCGCGGGTACGGGGGCGGCGCGGGCCGGCGTCCGGGTGCCTGCCGGCGGCCCGCGCACCCCTTTCGACGGTGACCGTCATTTCGTCGGCGCGCCCTTGTCGTACGCCTGCTGCAGAGCGCTGAGGTAGGCGTCCGGTTTCTCGCTGCCCGTCATCAGCTTCTGCGTCTCGGAGATCAGGACGTCGTAGAATCCGTTTACCGGCCAGTCCGGGTAGAAGGCCAGGCTGTCACGCCCGCTGAGGGTGTTGAAGTTGGCGATGAGCTGCTTGGACTTCGGGTCCGTGATGGCGGAGGCGTCGGCCGCGACCGGAACGCCGCCCTTGTTGCCGAGCAGGTTCTGGATCTTCTTCGTCATGGTGATGTCGATGAAGTCGTAGGCCAGGTCCTTGTTCTTGGCGTTCTTGGGAACCACCCAGATGTTCCCGCCGGAACCCGGGGTCAGGTTCGAGCCGGGCCACAGGGTGGTGTCCCAGTCGAACTTGGCCTCCCGCTGGAAGCGGCCGTACCACCAGCTGCCGGAGAAGAGGATCGGCGCCTTGCCCCGGATCCAGGACACGCCCGCGTCCTCGGATTTGGTGCTGGTGGAGTTCTTGCTGATGTAGCCCTTCTTCACCCAGTCGGCGAAGGTGGTGGCCCCGTACGTCCAGGCCTGGTCGTGGAAGTCGGTCTTGCCCTTGTACAGCTGGTACTTGTCGACCCAGGAGCGGTCGGCCTTGGAGAGGGCCAGCTGGTAGAGGTACTGCTGGGCTATGTACTCGGCGCCCGCGTTGGCGAGCGGGGTCACGCCCTTGGCGACGAACTTGTCCATGGCGGCGGTCAGTTCGTCGAACGTCTTCGGCTCGTCGATCCCGTACTTCTTGAAGAGGTCCTTGTTGTAGTAGACCATCGTGTACTCGGCGTAGTTGGGGACGCCGTACCAGTTGCCGGAGCCCATGACGCCGTTGGTGTCGTACATGCTGGTCGTACGGACGCCCGCGCTGAGCTTCTTGTCCCAGCCGCGCTTGGTCGCCTCGGCCGTCAGATCGGTCAGCAGTCCCTGCTTCGCGAGGGTGCCCGCGGTCGCGTTGCCTTTGCTGTACTCCATGACGTCGGGCACGTCCGAGGAGTTCAGGATCATGGGCGCCGTCTTCTGGATCTGTTCGAAGCCCTTCTCCTCGAACTTCACCTTCACGCCCGGATGCTTCGCCTCGAACTCCTTGATCGCCTCGTTCCAGGCCACGCCCATCGCGCTGTCGGGGCCCTCGAAGTGCCAGAGTTTGAGCGTCTTGGCGTCGGAGGACCCGCTGTCCGAGCCGCCGCATGCCGTGACCAGCAGCGATCCGCCGAGGAGCGCGGCCGCGACCGTCATCACACGCCTTCGTGCCGTCAACATCCCGTGCCTCCAGGAGAGCCGGATGGGTATCGGGGCGTCACGCGGCGAACGGATCCGGTCGTCGAATCGATTCGATGCGTGACGTCGAAGCGCTTCGACGGGCGAAGGTATGTGCGCCCGGTGGGCGCGTCAATGGCTTGCGCGAGAAATGCTCCGCGGGACGGCCGGTTATTGACCCGCGGGTCGGTGGGGGCTGTTCGCGCCCCGCGGCGGAGCCGCTGGTCGATACAGCCCCGCGCACCTTAGGGGGCGCGCGGCCGCACCGGCGATCAACAGCGCCGTGGCCGCCGCCGTCACCGGCACCCCGAATCCCGCCGTCGGGGACACGTGGTCCACCAGCTGCCCGCCGGTTGCCGAGCCGCAGGCGATCCCGCCGAGCAGTCCTGTCACCGCGAGGGTCATGCCCTCGTTGAGGCTCCCCTCGGGGGTGCGCTGCTGCACCAGCGTCATCGTCGTGACCATGGTCGGGGCGGTCGCCATGCCGGCGACCAGCAGTGAACCCGCCAGCAGCAGGAGCGAGCCGGTGAGGGAGGCGGCGAGGAGGGGGAGGGTCATCAGGGTGGTCATCGCGGCTGTGCACCACGGCAGGCGGGCGTCGGCGGGGCCGCCCGGCCTGAGGGCTCCGTACAGCAGACCGGCCCCGCACGAACCGGCCGCCTGCAGCGCGAGCACGATGCCCGCCGCCGAACGGTGTCCCTGTGCGTCCGCGAACGCGATCGTGACGACCTCCATGGAGCCGAACACCGCGCCCATGGCCAGGCAGACGGCGAGCAGCGGGGCCATGCCGGGCGCCCGGAACGGGGACCTGGCGCGGGCCTGCCGCCGCATCGGCGGCTCCGTCGCGCGCTGCGCGGCGAACAGCAGCATGCCGGTCAGCAGCAATACCGCCCCGACCAGCGTGCCCGCCTCCGGGAAGAACGTTCCGCACAGGAAGGCCGCGAGCACCGGCCCCAGCATGAAGCAGAGCTCGTCGGCTGCCTGTTCGAAGGAGTTCGCGGTGTGCAGCGCACCGTCGTCGCCCTTCAGCAGGTGGGCCCAGCGGGCGCGGGACAGGCCGCCGATGTTCGGGGTCGTCGCGGTGGCGGCGTAGCAGGCGAAGAGGGTCCAGGCGGGCGCGTCGACGTGCACGCAGAGCAGGAGGGCGAGGGAGCCGAGCGCCGCGATCGCCGTGGCGGGTACGGCGATCCGGGCCTGTCCGTACCGGTCGACGAGCCGCGCGGTCCATGGGGCCACCACGGCCGTCGCCGCCAGCCCGGTCGCGGTGACGGCGCCGGCGAGGGCGTACGAGCCACGCGTACCCGCGATCATCACGACGGCACTCACACTGAACATGCCCATGGGGAGCCGGGCCAGCAGATTCCCGAGCGTGAAGGCGCGGGCGCCGGGGGTGGCGAAGAGGCGGCGGTAGGGGCCTGGTGGTCGGCGATTGCGGGTACGGCGGTCGCGGGTACGGCGGGTTCCGGTGCGGGGGCTGAAGTCGACAACGACCAGGGTGTCGGCGGTGACGGTGAACAGCGGGGCATGGTGGGAAGTCGGTTGCGGCATGGGCACCACGGTCGCCCGGAGGTGATCAAGGGGTCCAACACCTTCTCCGCGCCGATTCACGCACCTGTGTTGTAGCTCCTGTTGTAGGTTCGCCGGATGCCCGCGCCCAGCCATCTGGACCCCCGCCTTCTGCGTGCCTTCCTCGCCGTCGCCGAGGAACTGCACTTCACACGCGCCGCCGCCCGGCTCTACGTCGCCCAGCAGGCGCTCAGCCGGGATGTGCGGCGCCTGGAGCGGGAGTTGGGGGCCGAGCTGTTCGTGCGCAGCACGCGGCAGGTGACGCTCACGGCCGACGGTGAGCGCCTGGTGCCGTACGCGCGCCGGGTGCTTCAGGCGCAGGACGAGCTGCTGGCAGCCTTCGGGCAGGCCAGGCCGCTGCTGGTCGACCTCAACTACCGGGGGGCGGCCACCGCGCGCCGCGTCCTGCACCGGGCCCGCGAACTGGCCCCCGACCACGAGCTGATGGCGCGTTACGAGAGCGGGCTGACCGGTGCTGCGGAAGAGCTGCTCGCCGGGCGGCTCGACGCGTCGTTCGGCCGGTTCGCAGGCCTGGACCCGGTGCTGCGGGCCCGGCTGGAGCACCAGCCCGTGCGCTACGAGCCGATGGCGGTCGTGCTGCCCGAGGAGCACCGGCTGGCGGCGCTGGACGCGGTGCCGCTCGCCGCGCTGGCGGGGGAGACGGTGTACGCGGGTGCCGGGAATCCGCGGACGCCGGAGTGGACGGATCTGGCCCGCCGGCTGTTCGACGGGCGGGGCATCGAGATCGCGCCGCCTGTTCCGCTGGCCGTCGGGGAGGAGGAGTTCGAGCGGATCATGGCCAAGACGCGCAACCCGATCCTCGCCGTGCTGGACTTTCCGGCCATGCCTCGGAGGGTGCTGCGGCCCTTGGTCGATCCTGTGCCTCTGTCACCCGTGTCACTTGTGTGGCGGAAGGGGCTGGTGCACCCCGGATTCGACGCGCTTCGACGGGCGGCGCTCGAACTCTCGGCGGAGGAGGCATGGCTGCGGATGCCTTCCGACGGGTGGTTTCCGGCCATCGATGCTGAGGTCATGCCCGCCGGGGCACGGCGGAAGGGCTGAGCGGACACGAACGGGGCGGCGCACTCCGACGGGCTCGTCGGTGTACGCCGCCCTGGGGTGGGACGGGTTGCGGGGCCGGCCCGCGCAGTCATGACGGTCTACTTCGGGTCGCTGTTGAACTTCGACGCCGACCAGAAGTAGCCGAGGACCGCGAGGCCGACGCACCAGGCGATGGCGAGCCAGCCGTTGTGGCCGATCGGGGTGCCGAGGAGGAGTCCGCGCAGGGTCTCGATGGCGGGCGTGAAGGGCTGGTACTCGGCGATCGGCTGGAACCAGCCCGGCATGCTGTGCAGCGGGACGAAGGCGCTGGAGATGAGCGGGAGGAAGATCAGCGGCATCGCGTTGTTGCTGGCGGCCTCGGCGCTCGGGCTGACCAGGCCCATCCCCACCGCGATCCAGGTGAGCGCCAGGGCGAACAGCGTGACCAGCCCGAAGGCGGCGACCCACTCCAGGACGGTGGCGTCGGTGGAGCGGAAGCCGATGGCCACGGCGACCGCGCCGACCAGGACCACGCTCAGCACGCACTGCAGCACGCTGCCGATGACATGCCCGATGAGCACCGACCCACGGTGGATGGCCATGGTGCGGAAGCGGGCGATGATGCCCTCGGTCATGTCCGTGGAGACGGACACCGCGGTGCCGATCGTGGTGGAGCCGACGGTCATCAGCAGCAGGCCCGGCACGAGGTAGGCGATGTAGTCGGAGCGGTCGGCACCGCCGCCGAGGCCCGCGCTCATCGCGTCCCCGAAGATGTAGACGAAGAGCAGCAGCAGCATGACCGGGGTGAGCAGCAGGTTCAGGGTGAGCGACGGGTAGCGCCGGGCGTGCAGCAGATTGCGGCGCAGCATCGTGGACGAGTCGCGCACGGCGAGGGAGATCCGGGTCGGGCGGGCGGGAGCAACGGGGGTGCTCATCGCAGGGCCTCCTTGGGCTGGGTGCTGCTGGTCAGGGCGAAGAAGACGTCGTCGAGGTCGGGGGTGTGCACGGTCAGCTCGTCGGCCTCGACGCCGGCCGAGTCCAGCCAGTCGAGGATGGAGCGCAGTTCGCGCTGGCTGCCGTCGCTGGGGATCTGCAGGGCGAGGGACTCGTCGTCCCGGGACGCCTCACCCAGGGCGGAAGCGGCGCTCTGGTACGCGGCCGGGTCGGTGAAGCGGAGCCGGACATGGCCGCCGGGGACGATCCGCTTGAGCTGCTCCGCGGTGCCCTCGGCGGCGATCCGGCCGTCGTGGAGTACGGCGATACGGTCCGCGAGCTCGTCCGCCTCCTCCAAATACTGGGTGGTGAGGAAGACGGTGACGCCGTCGCCTGTGACGAGGTCGCGGATGATCTGCCACATGGTGTGCCGCGAGCGCGGGTCGAGCCCGGTGGTCGGCTCGTCGAGGAAGATGATCCGCGGACCGCCGACCAGGGTCATGGCGATGTCGAGGCGGCGTTTCATGCCGCCCGAGTAGGTGGAGGCGGGCTTCCGCGCGGCCTCGGTGAGGTCGAAGCGCTCCAGCAGTTCGGCGGTGACCTGCCGCCCCTCGCGCCTGGAGAGGTGGTGCAGGTCCGCCATCAGGAGCATGTTCTCCTCGCCGGTGATCAGGTTGTCGACGGCGGAGAACTGCCCGGTGACACCGATCGCGGCGCGCACGGCCTGCGCGTCGGTGGCCAGGCTGTGGCCGCCGACGTACAGGTCGCCGACGTCGGCGCCGATGAGCGTCGACAGGATCTTGACGGCGGTGGTCTTGCCGGCGCCGTTCGGGCCGAGCAGCGAGAAGATCGTTCCTTCCTCGACGGCCAGGTCGATGCCGTCGAGGACGGTCTTGTCGCCGTAGGACTTGCGCAGCCCGTTCGCCGCGATCGCCAGGTCGGTCATGAGGGGTGCTCCTCCGTAACAGGGGTGTGTGGTCAGAGGCTGCGGGCGGTGATGTCGCCGGAAGAGGTGGTGGCGCGGATGTCGAGTTCGGCGGTGCCGTCGTTCTTGAGCGCGTTGCTGATACGGCCGTGGCCGGTGCCGGCGTCCAGGGCGGCGGAGACACCGGCGGCGGCGCCGACCGAGATGTCGCCGGACTGGGTGCTGAGCGTCACCGTGCCGCGCACGGCCTCGGTGATCCGGATGTCGCCCCGTGCGGTGCTGATCTCGGCGGGACCGCCGAGCCGGCCGACCTCGACGTCGCCGTCGACCGCGGTGAGACGGAGGCTCGCGGCCTCGTCGATCTTGATCTGGCGGTAGGCGCCTTCGAAGACGACGTCACCGAGCCGGCCGACGGTCCGCAGCTCGGCGCCGGCCGTCCTCGCCTCGACGCGGGAGCCGGCGGGCAGCTGGACGGTGACCTCGACGGACCCGGAGGGGCCCAGGTACTGGTTCTTCGCCGGCTTCGCCTCGATCCGCAGCACACCGTCGCGGTAGCCGATCTCCAGCTGCTCCGCCGCCTTCACATCGCGGTTCTTGGAGGCGTTGGCGGGCCGGACCTCGACCGTGGTGTCGGTCCGGTCGGCGGCGATGAACTGGATGCGTCCGGCGGGGATGTCGAGGACGGCGGAGACGGCGGCGGGGGTGTTGAACTTCTGCATGGTGCTCTCCTTCTTCTGCAGCGGGCGCTCCGTCGGCCCGCTGTTTCTGATGATGGAAAGCTACGTTGCGTTCGATGATCCGGCAACAGGCGCGTTGCGCAGAACGACGATAAGTGCAGGTGAGCGCAGATAAATCGTTGCAATGGTTCAAAATCTAATGCAACGTCAGTGCATTGCTCGTTGCAATGAGATGGATGTGAACGCTAGAGTGGAGGCGTCAAAGAGGGGCGTACGAAGGAGAAGACGATGCCGGGAGGCAGGCTCACCCAGCAGGACCGCCAGCAGATCGCGCTGGGACTGGCCGACGGCCTCGCCTATGCGGAGATCGCCCGACGCCTGGACCGCCCGACCTCGACCGTCACACGCGAGGTGCTGCGCAACGGCGGCCCCACCGCCTACCGCGCCGAGATCGCCCACCGCGCGACGGCACACCGCGCCCACCGCCGCAGGCAGACCGCGCCGCCGAACGCTCCGGTGGCTCCGCAGCCGTACGGGCGCGACGCCGAGGCCGTGCGCGCATACGAGGAGACGCTCGCCACCGTGTTCGTGCAGTCGGGCACGCCGCAGATGATGGCCCGGGTACTGGCCGCCGTCTGCCTCAGCGACGCGGGCAGCCTCACCGCCGCCGAACTCGTCCAGCGGCTCAAGGTCAGCCCGGCGTCCGTCTCCAAAGCGGTCGCGTTCCTCGAGGAACAGGGCATGATCCGGCGGGAACGCGACGCACGCCGCCGGGAGCGGTACGTCGTCGACTCCGACGTCTGGTACCAGTCGATGATGGCCAGCGTCCGCGGCACCGCCCAGGTCGCCGAGACCGCACGGCAGGGCGTCGGCATCCTCGGCGCCGGCACCCCGGCCGCGGTCCGCCTGGAGAACATCGCCCGTTTCCTGGACTTCGTCTCGGAGAGCATCGCCCGCGCCGCGGACCAGGCCCGGGACGTGCTCCATGCGCGGCCGGCAACGGGGGCGGACGGCAGCGCGGAGCCACGTTCGGATCCCTGACGGACAGGTTCGGATCACTCATTGAGGTGAGGCAACCACGTATTCCCCTGGGTACGCTGAACCGACAGTCGAGACTCCGTCCCATGGGAGCACCGATGAGCGCCGCATCCGACGACGGGCTGGACGACGAGCCCGCGTACCGCTGGCCCGTCCCGCCCCCCGGGGGCTGGACCGCGGACGACCTAGATCGGATTCCGGGCCTCCCGCCGCACACGGAGTTGATCGACGGGAGTCTCGTCTTCATGAGTCCGCAGACCGCATTTCACGTTCGGTGCATGCGCCTGCTTGAGCACACTCTTCTCGGACAGGCGCCGGATTATCTGGATGTCATGCGGGAGATGACGGTCAAGCTGGATGCGAAGAACCGGCCCGAGCCGGACATCCTGGTCCTCCCCCTGGAGGCGACCACCGGACCCGACCAGACCTGGTACAGGCCCGAGGACGTCATCCTCGCCGTCGAAGTCGTCTCCGCCGATTCCCGCGAACGCGACCGCGAGGTCAAGCCCCGCAAGTACGCGGCCGCGGGCGTTCCGCACTTCTGGCGGGTCGAGCAGGACGACGACAAGGGATACCCCGTCGTGTACGTCTACGAACTGGACCCCGCCACCAAGTCCTACGGCCTCACCGGCATCTTCCACGACATGCTCAAGGTCTCCGTGCCCTTCGACATCGAGATCGACCTGACGGCCGTCGACCGCCGCGGTCGATGAAACCTCGCCGCCCGTTCGTGATCCTTCACGGAGACCTGTTCGTGATGCGGAGGTCTTCGTAACGCACGGCCGCAGAACCTCTCATCCCCCCTCCGCCCAGGGTGAGAGCAAAGTTCCCTTCCGGTCACCCGGTGCCACAGGCCGGAAACGCCGCCTCCCTACCTTCGGGACTCATCACCGCTCATCTGCCCCCGAGTACGACCGAGCCCCGTAGCACCGTGGAGGCGTCATGACAGCCCCAAGCACAGCCCCCGCACCCAGCAGGGGAGGCCGCTGGATCCAGCAGTGGGATCCCGAGGACGAGACCTTCTGGAACGAGACCGGAGAGAAGATCGCCAAGCGGAACCTGCTCTTCTCCGTTCTCTCCGAGCACATCGGGTTCTCGATCTGGACCCTGTGGTCGGTGCTGGTGCTCTTCATGGGCCCGGAGTACGGGCTCACCCCGGCCGACAAGTTCCTGCTGACCTCGATGGTCACCCTGGTCGGCGCGGTCGTCCGCGTCCCCTACACCTTCGCCGTCGCCCTCTTCGGCGGCCGGAACTGGACGATCATCTCGGCCAGTCTGCTGCTCATCCCGACGATCGCCGCGTTCGCGGTGATGAAGCCGGGCACGTCCTTCGACACCTTCCTCTGGATCGGTCTGCTGGCCGGCATCGGCGGCGGCAACTTCGCCTCCTCGATGACCAACATCAACGCCTTCTTCCCGCTCCGTAAGAAGGGGTGGGCGCTCGGCCTCAACGCGGGCGGCGGCAACATCGGCGTACCGGTCATCCAGCTGGTCGCCCTCGCGATCATCGGCGCGAGCGGTGGGCCGCGTGTGCTGCTCGGGATCTACATCCCGCTGATCGTCGTCGCCGCCGTCCTCGCCGCACTCTTCATGGACAACATCGAGAATGTGAAGAACGACACCGGTGCCGCCAAGGACGCCGCGAAGGACGCCCACACCTGGATCATGTCCTTCCTCTATGTCGGCACCTTCGGCTCGTTCATCGGCTACAGCTTCGCCTTCGGCCAGGTGCTGACGAACCAGTTCGGCCGTACGCCGCTGCAGGCCGCGTACGTCACCTTCATCGGCCCGCTGCTCGGCTCGCTGATCCGTCCCGTCGGCGGCTGGCTCGCCGACCGCTACGGCGGCGCGAAGATCACCCTCTGGAACTACGTCGGCATGGGCGCCGCGACCGCGATTCTGATCGTCGCCTCCATGCAGAAGTCGCTGGCCCTGTTCACCGTGGCCTTCGTGGTGCTGTTCGTGCTCACCGGGCTCGGCAACGGCTCGACGTACAAGATGATCCCCGGCATCTTCCAGACGAAGGCCCTCGCCAAGGGGCTGGAAGGGGAGGAGGCGGCCAAGTACGGGCGTCGGCTCTCCGGAGCGTCCATGGGCCTCATCGGCGCGGTCGGAGCGCTCGGCGGCGTCGGCATCAACCTCGCCTTCCGCCAGTCCTTCCTCTCCTACGGGTCCGGCACCGGAGCGTTCGTCGCCTTCCTCGCCTTCTACGCCCTCTGCTTCGCCGTGACCTGGGCCGTATACCTTCGGCGCCCGGCCGCGGCGGCGCAGTCCGCGGCAGCCGCAGAGGCGAAGCCGCAGCTCAGCTACGCCGAGGTGTGACGTAACACCGGCGACATGAAGCCGAACCGAGCCTGTCACGCGCCGTTGACAGGCTCGTTCGGCATGTAGGTACCGCGCACTACCGCATGTACGACGACTCGAGTTCGGGACGAGAGCCATGTACGAGGAACAGCAGCGACCAGACCTGGGCAGGCCCGGCCCCCTGGCGGGATTCACGGTGGGCGTGACCGCCGCCCGCCGGGCCGACGAGCTGGGCGCGCTGCTGCAGCGACGGGGAGCCGCCGTCCTGCATGCACCCGCCCTGCGCATCGTGCCGCTCTCCGACGACAGCGAACTGCTCGCGGCGACGAAGGACTTGATCGACCAGGCGCCCGATGTGGTGGTGGCCACGACCGCCATCGGATTCCGGGGGTGGGTCGAGGCCGCCGAGGGATGGGGGCTCGGCGAGCCGCTCCTCGACCGGCTGCGGCACGTGGAGCTCCTTGCGCGCGGGCCCAAGGTCAAGGGCGCGATACGGGCCGCCGGGCTGACCGAGGAGTGGTCGCCGTCGAGCGAGTCCATGGCCGAGGTGCTGGACCGGCTCCTTGAGGAGGGCGTCGAGGGGCGCCGTATCGCCGTACAGCTGCACGGCGAGCCGCTGCCCGGCTTCGTGGAGTCGCTGCGGGCCGCGGGAGGGGAGGTCGTCGGGGTTCCGGTGTACCGGTGGATGCCGCCGGAGGACCTGGCGCCGCTGGACCGGCTGCTGGACGCCGCGGTCTCCCGGGGCCTTGACGCGATCACCTTCACCAGCGCGCCCGCCGCCGTATCGCTGCTGAACCGGGCCGAGGAGCGCGGCATGCTGCCCGAGCTGCTCGCCGCCCTCCACCACGACGCGCTGCCGACCTGCGTCGGTCCCGTCACCGCGCTGCCGCTGCAGGCCCACGGCATCGACACGATCCAGCCCGAACGCTTCCGGCTCGGCCCCCTCGTCCAACTGCTCTGCCAGGAGCTTCCGAACCGGGCGCGTTCCCTGCCCATCGCCGGGCACCGGGTGGAGATCCGTGGCCACGCGGTCCTCGTCGACGGTGACCTCAAGCCCGTACCGCCCGCCGGGATGTCGCTGCTGCGGGCGCTGTCGCGGCGGCCGGGGTGGGTGGTGGCCCGGGCGGAACTGCTGCGGGCGTTGCCCGGTGCCGGGCGTGACGAGCATGCGGTGGAGACCGCGATGGCCCGGCTGCGGACGGCTCTCGGTGCGCCGAAGTTGATCCAGACGGTGGTCAAGCGGGGGTATCGGCTGGCGTTGGATCCCGCCGCTGATGCGAAGTATGCCGACGTGTAGGGAGGCACCCGGCGGTTGTGTCGCCGTCGCTGGGGGCTGCCGCCCCCAGACCCCCGCTTCGGCCTGAACGGCCTCGTCCTCAAACGCCGGACGGGCTGAAATGATCCGCCCGGCGCTCCGCTCCTGCCCCTGCCGTACTGCACCAGAGCCCGCGCCAAGCACCCCGACGCCACCGCCCGCACCGCATTCCACGCCACCCACGCGTGCTCGGAGTGCTCCCGTGCCGCCGTCGGATCCTTCATGTCGGCCAGGTCGTTGTTGAGCGGGATGTTGAAGGCGATCGTGGTCAGGAAGCCGAGGGCGTAGGCCGCCAGGGCCGCCCACACCCACCAGCGGTACGGCCGGCCGCGCAGCTGCCACGAGGACACCGCCGTCAGCAGCAGCGCTCCCATGAAACCGAGGAAGAACACCGGGTTCTGGATCACGTCGTCGATGTTCCGCATGACCTCGACGTAGACCCGGTCGTCGCTGCGGGCCAGCGCCGGCATCACGCAGCACGCGAAGATGTAGTAGACCCCGGCGATCAGGCCCATCGCGACCGTGGCCGCACCCAGTACGAATCCCGTGCTCCTGCTGTGGGTTGTCATGCCCTCCAGTCAACGGGCGGCGGCGCGGCCGGAACATCGCCGAGAAGCGCAGCCGCATAAGCGCGCGTCCACCCGCCCACCTCCTCCACCGCCGGTATGAGGGGTTCCGGCCGTGCGAGCGGGAAGGCACTGTAAGAGGGATCGGTTGCTCCAGCCCTCAGGTTCCCGAGCCAGGCGGTGACAGGCACATGGCACTGGGTACGGCCACGGTCGCGTACGAGCTGCGGTTCGACGCCGGTCGGATCTGTCTCGACCTCCTCGCCACCACCCACCCCGAGGAGCGGTTCGACTCCCTCGAGGTGCTGTGCGCCTGGATCACCGGGGCAGGACTGGTCCCCGCGACCACCCCGCTGGCCCATGCCGACCCCTCCTGGCTGATCGGCTTCCGTGAACTGCGCGGACACATCGGGCAGTTGGTGCACGGGGGACTCGCACCGACGATCGTCCGGCCGTCGTACGACATCGCGCTCGCCCGTGTGAACGAGATCGCCCGCATCTCACCGCCCGCCCCGCGCGCCGTGCGGGGCGAGGACGGAGCGCTCGTACGCGAGTTGGACGGTCCGCCCGAGTGCGCGGCGCTGCTCGGTGCGATCGCCCGGGATGCCGTGGAGCTCCTCACCGACCCCGTCGCGCGGGCCGGTCTGCGGCAGTGCGAAGGCGACAACTGTCCGATCGTCTACGTGGATTCGTCCCGGGGGCGCAGGAGGCGTTGGTGCTCCAGTGAGGTCTGTGGGAACCGGGAAAGGGTGGCTCGGCACCGTCGGCGGGCGGCTCTCGCGCGCGCCTGACGTCCGGTATGCGGCTTCTGTGAACGGGGTGACGAAGTGATTTCGATTACACACCGTTTACCTCATCCGTGACATGGGCAGCGGTTGCGATCTCGCCAGTGTGGCGGAAATGTAAAGATCGCGGGGTGGGAATGTGTGCCCATGTCCGCCTCGTCACGTCACTCAGAAGAAAACTGTCATCTCACGTTGAACATGACCCGGCCCACATCCGTACCCGTGGAGGAGCGACCGACTGGGGGAACCCCCGGACATCGGAGGTGGGCGTGCGCAAGGATTCCGTCGTGGCCAATGAACGTGGATCGAGGGCCCGACATCGCATGTCCCAGCCCTCGGAACCTGATGAGGAGCTGATGCGTGCGCTCTATCGCGAGCACGCCGGACCTCTCCTTGCATACGTACTGCGCCTGGTTGCCGGAGACCGGCAACGCGCCGAGGACGTGGTCCAGGAGACGCTGATCCGTGCCTGGAAGAACGCCGGTCAGCTCAATCGAGCGACCGGATCTGTACGCCCCTGGCTGGTGACGGTCGCGCGCCGCATCGTCATCGACGGCCACCGCAGCCGGCAGGCCCGGCCGCAGGAGGTCGATCCGTCGCCGCTGGAGGTCATCCCCGCGGAGGACGAGATCGACAAGGCGCTGTGGTTGATGACGCTGTCGGACGCGCTCGACGACCTGACCCCGGCCCACCGGGAGGTGCTCGTCGAGACGTACTTCAAGGGGCGTACCGTCAACGAGGCCGCCGAAACGCTGGGCATTCCCAGCGGCACGGTGCGGTCCCGGGTGTTCTATGCCCTGCGGTCGATGAAGCTCGCACTGGAGGAGCGGGGGGTGACGGCGTGATGAGTGTTTACGGGGGAAACCAGGGATTCGGTACAGGTGGTTCGGGTATGTCTGGCTCCATGATGGGATCTCCGGGCCCGAGCGAGCACGAGACGGTCGGCGCCTACGCCCTCGGCATCCTCGACGACGCTGAGGCAACCGCTTTCGAGGCGCATCTCGCGACCTGTGAGTGGTGCGCCCAGCAGCTCGACGAGCTGGCCGGGATGGAACCGATGCTCGCCGCCCTCGCGGATCTGCCGGGGACCGGTTCACCCGCGATCGGGGAGTCTCTGTCCGCCAGGCCCAGCCCGCGGCTCGCGGAGAAGCTGGTCGACGAGGTCTCCGAGCGCCGGGCACAGAAGCGCCGCAAGGGCTTCTACCTGGTGGCGGCCGCGGCGGCGCTGATCATCGGCGGCCCGCTGGGTGTCATGGCCGTCAACGGCGGCGGTGACTCGACGACCACCGCGACTCCGCTGTCGACCGGCGCCAAGGCGGCCTTCGGCACCCTGACCGACAAGGTCTCGGCGACCGACCCGTCCAGCCAGATCAAGGCGACCGTGGCGATGCAGGAGAAGGACTGGGGCACCTGGGGCGTTCTGCAGCTCAGCAACGTCAAGGGCCCGCTGAAGTGCTCGCTCATCGCCGTCGGCAAGAACGGCGAGCGCGAGACCATGTCCTCCTGGTCGGTCCCGAAGTGGGGCTACGGCATTCCGAACGCCAAGGCCGAGGAGGCGAAGGAACCGCTCTACGCCCAGGGCGGCGCGGCCTTCAAGCCCAACGAGATCGACCACTTCGAGGTCATGACCTTCCAGGGCAAGAAGCTCGTAGAGGTCGACGCGTAGTTCTCATGGAGATCGACGCGTAGCTTACGTAGCTTTGCCGGGTCCCCTTCGCGTACGGTTGACGGCTGCCATGCACGTCAGAAGGGGGCCCGGTGGCCGCTCAGGCTCAACCCGAAACCGCCGTCGGCTCGGACCACGACTCTGTACGGGACCGAGAGATCAGCGTCGAACAGGAACACCTCGACCGGGTGTACCGGCGTCTCGAGGAGAAGATCCACGAGGCCGAGTTCCTGATGAACGACGCGGCCAAGCGCGGTCAGGTCGGCACGCCCGGCGCCCTCGCCGAGCGGGACGCGCAGGTCTTCCGGGCGGGAATCCATCTCAACCGGCTCAACAACGAGTTCGAGGACTTCCTCTTCGGGCGCATCGACCTGCTGCTCGGCAAGGACGGCAAGAAGGGGCCCGACGGCGCCTACACCGCCGTGGAGCCCGCCGAGGGCGCCGTGCGGGACGACGACACCGCCGATATCGCCGAGACCCTGCACATCGGGCGGATCGGTGTCCTGGACTCCGAGTACGCGCCACTGGTCATCGACTGGCGGGCGCCCGCCGCCGCACCCTTCTACCGCTCCACCCCCGTCGACCCCGGCCGGGTGGTGCGCCGCCGTGTCATCCGCTCCAAGGGCCGCAAGGTGCTCGGCGTCGAGGACGACCTGATGCGCCCCGAGCTCAAGGCCTTCCTCGACGGCAACGAGCTGCCCGTCATCGGCGACGGCGCCCTGATGGCCGCCCTGGGCCAGGCCCGCAGCCACACCATGCGGGACATCGTCGCCTCCATCCAGGCCGAACAGGACATGGTCATCCGCGCCCCCGCCGCCTCGGTGACGTATGTCGAGGGCGGGCCGGGCACCGGCAAGACGGCCGTGGCACTCCACCGCGCCGCCTACCTCCTCTACCAGGACCGCCGCCGGTACGCGGGCGGCATCCTGATCGTCTCCCCGACCCCCCTGCTCGTCGCCTACACCGAGGGTGTCCTGCCCTCCCTCGGCGAGGAGGGCCAGGTCGCCATCCGCGCGATCGGCTCGCTCGTCGACGGTGCGGAGGCCACGCTGTACGACTCCCCGTCCACGGCCCGCGCCAAGGGCTCGTACCGCATGCTCAAGGTCCTGCGGAAGGCGGCGCGCGGGGCGCTGGAGCTGGGGCCGGGCGGCGGTGCGCGCCCGACCGCCCACGCCGGGCGTGCCGCCTCCGGACAGCTCGCCTTCGGCGAGGACGACACGGACACGTCCGCAGCCCCCGCCGGCCCGCCCACCCGTCTGCGGGTCGTCGCCTTCGGCCGCCGTCTGGAGCTGGAGGCCGCCGAGCTGAGCCGTATCCGCCAGGCCGTGCTCGGCGGCACCGCGCCCGTGAACCTGCTGCGCCCCCGCGCCCGCAAGCTGGTCCTCGACGCCCTGTGGGCGCAGTCCGGTGCGGCGGGCCGCCACACCGACCCGGAGCTGGCCGCCGAACTGCGCTCCTCGTTCGACGAGGACGTGTCGAGCGAGGACAGCTTCCTCACCTTCCTCGACGCCTGGTGGCCCGAGCTCACGCCCAGGGCCGTCCTCGCCGCCATGGCCGACGAGCGGCGCCTCGGCCGCTGGGCCCGCCGGATCCTCAACCCGGGCGAGGTCCGCAGGGTCGCCCGCTCGCTGCGCCGCGACGGCCACTCCGTGCACGACATCGCCATGCTCGACGAGCTCCAGTCGATCCTCGGCACCCCGGCCCGCCCCAGGAAGAAGCGCGAACTGGACCCGCTCGACCAGCTCACCGGCCTGGAGGAGCTGATGCCGGTCCGCGAGGAGTCGCAGCGCGAGCGCGCCGAGCGACTCGCCCAGGAGCGCACCGAGTACGCCCACGTCATCGTCGACGAGGCCCAGGACCTCACCCCGATGCAGTGGCGCATGGTCGGCCGCCGCGGCCGGCACGCCACCTGGACGGTCGTCGGCGACCCGGCCCAGTCCTCCTGGTCCGACGTCGACGAGGCGGCCGAGGCGCGGGACGAGGCCCTCGGCACCCGCCCCCGCCGCCGCTTCGAGCTCACCGTCAACTACCGCAACCCGGCCGAGATCGCCGAGCTCGCCTCCAAGGTCCTGGCCCTCGCCATGCCGGGCGCCAAGTCCCCGTCAGCCGTACGGTCCACCGGCGTCGAACCACGCTTCACGGTCGTACGGGACTCCCTCGCGAAGTCCGTCCGCGAGGAGGCCGCCCGTCTCCTCGACCGCGTCGACGGCACGGTCGGCGTCGTCGTCGCCATGCAGCGCCGCGAGGAGGCCGCCCGCTGGCTCGCCGGACTCGGTGACCGGGTGGTGGCCCTCGGCAGCCTGGAGGCGAAGGGCCTGGAGTACGACGCGACGGTCGTCGTCTCGCCCGCGGAGATCGCCGACGAGTCCCCGGCCGGCCTGCGGGTCCTGTACGTCGCCCTCACCCGCGCGACCCAGCAGCTGACCATCCTCTCGGCCGACCGCGACGACCCGGACGCGAACGCCGTCCCCGACCTGCTCCGGGACTAGCACGTGCTCCATCAAAGTTAAGAACCGGATGAACTCTCGGCACGGGAATGGCCTTACGGGATCTGTTTGTTAGCCTGGGTGTGGCACCGGCCCGATCCAAGCCCCCGGGCCCAACCTTCGTCGCTACGAGCGACCACTTGCCGCGAGGCGAGCATGGCGGGTCGGTGCCACTGACCTGCGAGAGGCCCGCGTCACCATGTGACGCGGGCCTCTTCTGCTGTGAACAAAACGATCGCAATCCGGAGCGGCTAACGCCTACTCGGCAGTAGGTGCGACCATCGGACGGCATACCCAGCGTCACGGTGAAAGCAGAGGAAGTCGGCCATGGCAACGGCGCCCAGCGTCTCCTACTCCATTACGGTCCGGTTGGAGGTGCCCGCGAGCGGAACCGCGGTCTCCCAGATCACCACGGCCGTAGAGTCCCACGGAGGCTCGGTGACCGGCCTCGACGTGACCGCCTCCGGACACGAGAAACTCCGCATCGACGTCACCATCGCGGCGAGCTCCACGGCCCACGCCGACGAGATCGTCACGCAGCTGCGCGGCATCGAGGGCGTCACCCTCGGCAAGGTCTCCGACCGTACGTTCCTGATGCACCTCGGTGGCAAGATCGAGATGGCGTCGAAGCACCCCATCCGCAACCGTGACGACCTCTCCATGATCTACACGCCGGGTGTGGCCCGCGTCTGCATGGCGATCGCCGAGAACCCCGAGGACGCCCGCCGCCTCACCATCAAGCGCAACTCCGTTGCGGTCGTGACGGACGGCTCGGCCGTGCTGGGCCTCGGCAACATCGGCCCGAAGGCCGCCCTCCCGGTCATGGAGGGCAAGGCGGCCCTCTTCAAGCGCTTCGCCGGCATCGACGCCTGGCCGCTCTGCCTCGACACCCAGGACACCGACGCGATCGTCGAGATCGTGAAGGCGATCGCCCCCGGGTTCGCCGGCATCAACCTGGAGGACATCTCCGCCCCGCGCTGCTTCGAGATCGAGGCGCGGCTGCGCGAGGCCCTCGACATCCCCGTCTTCCATGACGACCAGCACGGCACCGCGATCGTCGTCCTCGCCGCCCTGACGAACGCACTTCGCGTCACCGGCAAGGCAATTGAGAACATCCGGGTCGTCATGTCCGGTGCCGGCGCGGCCGGTACGGCCATCCTCAAGCTGCTGCTCGCCGCGGGCGTCAAGAACGCCGTCGTCGCCGACATCCACGGCGTCGTGCACGCCGGCCGCGACGACCTGCGGGAGGCCGCGGCCGACTCGCCGCTGCGCTGGATCGCCGACAACACCAACCCCGAGGGCCTGACCGGCACCCTCAAGGAGGCCGTGCGCGGCGCCGACGTCTTCATCGGCGTCTCCGCCCCGAACGTCCTCGACGGCGACGACGTGGCCGCCATGGCCGACGGCGCCATCGTGTTCGCGCTCGCGAACCCCGACCCCGAGGTGGACCCGGCAATCGCCCGCCAGACGGCGGCCGTTGTGGCCACCGGCCGCTCCGACTTCCCGAACCAGATCAACAACGTGCTGGTCTTCCCGGGCGTCTTCCGCGGTCTGCTGGACGCCCAGTCCCGCACGGTCAACACCGAGATGATGCTGGCCGCCGCGACCGCTCTCGCGGACGTGGTGACCGAGGACGAGCTGAACCCGAACTACATCATCCCGAGCGTCTTCAACGACAAGGTCGCGGGCGCGGTGGCCGGCGCAGTGCGGGAAGCGGCGAAGGCGGCGGCAGCGTCGTAGGGGTCGCAGGGGTTGGCAAGGCCTTTTCCGTAGGCTGTGAGGATCGCCACGGCAAGGCCTTGCACCGGCGCGTCGGGGAACCTGACCCTCCTGGTCGCCGTTTATCGTGTCGGCCAGGCTCAGGCCCTCTTTTCGTGTGACTCCCAAGGGTGTTCTCACGACTCCTGCGGGTGCCGGATTGGCTTTCGCGCCGCAGGTAGGGGCAGGATGCGTCCCTGGGCGCGAGGGGTCTGACCACGGACCCGGGCCCGGGGCCTCCTTGAGGACCCTGGCAGCATCGGCTTCACCGTGCCCGATATGCGGCTCCGCCGCGTGGCACGCCTCAACGGCAAGAAGAACACGGGAGTAACAACATGAACCGCAGTGAGCTGGTGGCCGCGCTGGCCGACCGCGCCGAGGTGACCCGCAAGGACGCCGACGCCGTGCTGGCCGCGTTCGCCGAGACCGTCGGCGAGATCGTCGCCAAGGGCGACGAGAAGGTCACCATCCCCGGCTTCCTGACTTTCGAGCGCACCCACCGTGCCGCTCGCACCGCGCGCAACCCGCAGACCGGCGACCCGATCCAGATCCCGGCCGGCTACAGCGTCAAGGTCTCCGCGGGCAGCAAGCTCAAGGAAGCCGCGAAGGGCAAGTAAGCGCTCCGCTTCGAGCGCCGGGCAACTGCGACCGCCGTCGGACGACGGGACGTCCGTGGCTGGTCGCGCCCGCGCGGCGGTAGCCGCATGCAGAGGCAGCCCCGCGCCCCTTCGGGGCGCTCTCACAACGCCGATGGGGCGGTCACCCGGACTCGGGTGACCGCCCCATCGGCGTTCGTGCGACTGCCGTCTACCCGAGCGCCTTGCCCGGCAGTTCCACCTTCGCCCCGAGCTCCACGAGCTTCTCCATGAAGTTCTCGTAGCCGCGGTTGATGAGGTCGATGCCGTGGACGCGGGACGTGCCCTGGGCCGCGAGCGCGGCGATGAGGTACGAGAAGCCGCCGCGGAGGTCGGGGATGACCAGGTCCGCGCCCTGGAGTTTCGTCGGGCCCGAGACGACGGCCGAGTGCAGGAAGTTGCGCTGGCCGAAGCGGCAGTCGGAGCCGCCCAGGCACTCCCGGTACAGCTGGATGTGGGCGCCCATCTGGTTCAGTGCGGACGTGAAGCCGAGGCGGGACTCGTAGACCGTCTCGTGGATGATCGAGAGGCCGGTGGCCTGCGTGAGGGCGACCACGAGCGGCTGCTGCCAGTCCGTCTGGAAGCCCGGGTGCACGTCCGTTTCGAGCGCGATGGACTTCAACTGGCCGCCGGGGTGCCAGAAACGGATGCCCTCGTCGTCGATCTCGAAGGCACCGCCCACCTTCCGGTAGGTGTTCAGGAACGTCATCATCGAGCGCTGCTGGGCGCCGCGGACGTAGATGTCGCCTTCGGTCGCCAGCGCAGCGGACGCCCACGAGGCGGCCTCCAGGCGGTCCGGGAGCGCGCGGTGGTTGTAGCCGCCGAGCCGGTCCACACCCGTGATGCGGATGGTGCGGTCGGTGTCCATCGCGATGATGGCGCCCATCTTCTGCAGGACGCAGATCAGGTCCTCGATCTCCGGCTCGACGGCCGCGTTCGAGAGCTCCGTGACGCCCTCCGCGAGGACGGCCGTCAGCAGCACCTGCTCGGTCGCGCCCACGGACGGGTACGGCAGCCGGATCTTCGTGCCGCGCAGCCGCTGCGGGGCCTCCAGGTACTGTCCGTCCGCCCGCTTCTCGATGCGCGCGCCGAACTGCCGCAGCACCTCGAAGTGGAAGTCGATCGGACGTCCGCCGATGTCGCAGCCGCCGAGACCCGGGATGAACGCGTGGCCGAGGCGGTGCAGCAGCGGACCGCAGAACAGGATCGGGATACGGCTCGAACCCGCGTGCGCGTCGATGTCCGCGACGTTCGCACTCTCCACGTGGGACGGGTCCATCACCAGCTCGCCCGGCTCCTCACCCGGACGGACCGTCACGCCGTGCAGCTGCAGCAGTCCGCGTACGACACGAACGTCCCGGATGTCCGGAACATTGCGCAGTCGACTCGGTTCACTGCCCAGCAGGGCGGCGACCATTGCCTTCGGTACGAGGTTCTTCGCACCGCGGACACGGATCTCGCCCTCCAGCGGGGTTCCGCCGTGGACAAGCAGGACATCGTCGTTGACGGTCATGTATCTCGCGTTCCGATGAGTGGGGCAGGGGCCAGAAGGGAAAGGGTAATCGCCGCCCACCCCCCTTCTGTAAGCCCAAGGACGGCCCAGCTACGTCATAGCTGTGTCACAACACGAACCGTTCCCTGGCGGGCACATGGGGTCACCGGCCCTCCCGTGCGCCCAGGGTGCTTCATTCCTCCCTGAGCTGCATTCACCCGGTAACCGCCATTGCCTCCCCAAGCCGAGGCAAGATGCGGGATCATGTCTGCCATGACCGAGGTGTCCTCGCTCACAGGGCGGTTGCTCGTGGCAACGCCCGCCCTGGCGGACCCGAACTTCGACCGTGCGGTGGTGCTCCTTCTCGACCACGACGAGGAGGGCTCCCTCGGTGTCGTCCTCAACCGGCCCACCCCGGTGGACGTCGGCGACATCCTGGAGGGCTGGGCGGATCTCGCGGGTGAGCCCGGCGTCGTCTTCCAGGGCGGCCCGGTGTCACTGGACTCCGCCCTGGGGGTGGCCGTCATCCCGGGCGGCGCGACCGTCGACGGGGCACCGCTGGGCTGGCGCAGAGTGCACGGCGCGATCGGTCTGGTCGACCTGGAGGCACCGCCCGAACTGCTCGCCTCGGCCCTCGGCTCCCTGCGGATCTTCGCCGGATACGCCGGCTGGGGCCCCGGTCAGCTGGAGGACGAGCTGGTCGAGGGCGCCTGGTACGTCGTCGAGTCCGAGCCCGGCGACGTCTCCTCGCCGTCCCCGGAGAGACTCTGGCGCGAGGTGCTGCGCCGCCAGCGCAGCGAACTGGCGATGGTGGCCACATATCCGGACGACCCATCGCTCAACTGATCCGTGTGACCTTCAGTACCCTTGGCATTTATGAGCACTCTTGAGCCCGAGCGCGGGACTGGTACGGGAACCCTCGTAGAGCCGACACCACAGGTGTCCCACGGCGACGGCGACCACGAGCGCTTCGCCCACTACGTCCAGAAGGACAAGATCATGGCGAGCGCCCTCGACGGGACCCCCGTCGTGGCGCTGTGCGGCAAGGTGTGGGTGCCCGGCCGCGACCCGAAGAAGTACCCCGTGTGTCCCATGTGCAAGGAGATCTACGAGTCCATGGGCGCCGGCGGCGACAAGGGCAAGGACGGCGACAAGTAGTCCTGCCTGCGGCCCGAGGCAGGTGATCCCGCCTCCGGCTTGAGCTTGGCGAGGCCCCGGGCGCGTTGCGGCGCGTCTTCGGGGCCTCGGTCGTGTGCGGACGCCCCGGCCGTCCAGCCGCTTGCCGCCCCCACCGTGACGTGCTTCTTCGTACCCGTACAGCGACGGCCGGTCTCCGGGCCGGGCGGAGCGGCAAAGGACCGACGTGACTTCAGAGACGGAACTGATCCCCGCGCCCCGCAGCCTCGTCGCCGGTGCCGGCGAGGTACGGCTGACGGAACACTCCCGGATCCATGCCGGTACGGCGACCGAGGGCGTCGGCCGCTGGCTGCGCACGGTCCTGTGGCAGGCCACCGGGCTGCCCCTGCCGGAGGGGCGGGACCTCGACGACACACACGGCGACGGCATCGCGCTCCGGCTCGGCCCGGAGCTCGGTCCAGAGGAGTACCGCCTCGTCAGCGACAAGAACGGCGTCCTCGTCGAGGGCGGCAGCGCGGCCGGTGTCTTCTGGGGCGCCCAGACGCTGCGGCAGCTCCTCGGCCCCGACGCCCAGCGCAGGTCCCCGCTCGACCGCGACCGCACCTGGGCCGTGCCGCACGTCACGATCGAGGACTCGCCCCGTTTCGGCTGGCGCGGCCTCATGCTCGACGTCGCCCGGCACTTCATGCCCAAGGAAGGCGTCCTGCGCCACCTCGACCTGATGGCCGCGCACAAACTCAACGTCTTCCACTTCCACTTGACGGACGACCAGGGCTGGCGCGTCGAGATCAAGCGGTACCCCCGGCTGACCGAGGTCGGCTCATGGCGGGCGCGCACGAAATTCGGCCACCGGGCCTCACCGCTGTGGGACGAGAGGCCGCACGGTGGCTTCTACACCCAGGACGACATCCGCGAGATCGTCTCCTACGCCGCCGAGCGGCATATCACCGTCGTCCCCGAAATCGACGTCCCCGGCCACTCGCAGGCCGCCATCGCCGCATATCCGGAACTCGGCAACACCGACGTCATCGACACAACCACCCTCTCCGTCCGGGACAACTGGGGGATCTCCGCAAACGTACTCGCCCCCACTGACAACACCCTGCGTTTCTACGAGGGGGTGTTCGAGGAACTCCTCGGTCTGTTCCCGTCGGAGTTCATCCATGTCGGAGGTGACGAATGCCTCAAGGACCAGTGGCGGCAGTCGCCGGCCGCGCAGGCCCGCATCAAGGAACTCGGGCTCGCGGACGAGGACGAGTTGCAGGCGTGGTTCATCGGCCACTTCGACACATGGCTGACCGCGCGCGGGCGCAGGCTCATCGGCTGGGACGAGATCCTGGAGGGCGGACTCGCGCAGGGTGCGGCCGTGTCCTCGTGGCGGGGGTACGAGGGTGGGGTCGCCGCGGCCCGGGCCGGTCACGACGTGGTCATGTGCCCCGAGCAGTACGTGTACTTGGACCACCGTCAGGCGGCGGGCGAGGACGAGCCGGTGCCGATCGGCTATGTGCGCACCCTGGAGGACGTCTACCGGTTCGAGCCCGTTCCACCGGAGTTGACCCCCGGCCAGGCCGCACACGTGCTCGGCACGCAGGCCAACGTGTGGACCGAGGTGATGGAGGACCCCGCACGGGTGGACTACCAGACGTACCCGCGGCTTTCGGCCTTCGCCGAGGTGGCCTGGAGTGCGCTCCCCGCCCCGGAGGAACGGGACTTCGCCGACTTCGAGCGGCGGATGGCCGTCCACTACCGGCGACTTGACGCCCTGGGAGTGGGCTACCGGCCGCCGACCGGGCCACTGCCCTGGCAGAAGCGTCCCGGGGTGCTCGGGCGGCCGCTGGAGGGGGCGCCTCCGAACAGGTAAGTGAGCTCCCGAACAGGTAAGGCAAAAACGTCGTAAGCATCACCGAAGAGTGGCAATTCGTGCGCACCGGTGATGCCGTACGAAAACGGAACATCTCCCTGGTGAAACGGGCGAATGCCTCCTAGCGGACCCCCGTCTTCGGGGCTTGCGAAGATGTGCCAGAGTTGCCACGTCCGCCCTGTCAGCACGTACCGTACGGCAGCACAGGTGGGACCAGGTGGGGCAGCGGGAAGGGGCAGCCGGTTTTGACCACGCACGCACCGCAGGCGGCGCAGGCCGTCACGCTGCCCACGACGCTGGACGAGGCCGTGGCGGCACTCACCGCCGTGCCCGCCGCCGTCCCGGTGGCCGGCGGCACCGACCTCATGGCCGCCGTCAACTCCGGGCAGCTCAGGCCCGCCGCACTGGTCGGTCTCGGCCGGATCAGCGAGATCCGCGGCTGGCAGTACCAGGACGGACACGCCCTGCTCGGCGCCGGGCTCACGCACGCGCGCATGGGGCGGCCGGACTTCGCGGCCCTGATCCCGGCGCTCGCCGCCGCCGCGCGCGCGGCAGGCCCGCCGCAGATCCGCAACGCGGGCACCCTGGGCGGCAACATCGCCACCGCGTCCCCCACCGGGGACGCCCTGCCGGTGCTGGCCGCACTGGAGGCGACACTGATCATCGCGGGCCCGGGCGGAGCCCGCCGGGAGATCCCGGTGTCGCACCTGCTGGCCGCGGTCGACATGCTGCGCGCCGGCGAACTCATCGGGTACGTGCGCGTGCCGCTGCTGCACGCGCCCCAGGTCTTCCTGAAGGCGACCGGCCGGACCGGCCCCGGACGCGCGGTCGCGTCCGTCGCGCTCGTCCTCGACCCCGCACGGCGCGGAGTCAGGTGCGCCGTCGGTGCCATAGCGCCGATGCCGCTCAGGCCCCTGGACGCCGAGCAGTGGGTCGCCCGGCTCATCGACTGGGACAACGGGCGGACGATCGTCCCGGAGGCGCTGACCGCCTTCGGCGAGTACGTCGCGGCGGCCTGCATCCCCGACCCCGTTCCCGAACCGGACGGCACCGTCCAACAGCTTCCGCCCGCCGTACTGCACCTGCGGCGCACCGTCGCCGCGCTGGCCCGACGAGCACTGGGGAGGGCGCTGTCGTGACCGACGACCAGCACGGAGAAGGCACGCCCCACGGCGGCGGCCGCTGGGACCCGCTGCCCCAAGGCGACTACGACGACGGCGCCACCGCCTTCGTGAAGCTCCCCGAAGGGGGCATCGACGCCCTCCTGGCCTCCGCCGACAGCCCCCTCGCGGCACCCGGCCACGGCTATGTGCCGCCGCCGATAACGGCCGATCCCGGCTCGGGCGCGGGGACCGATCCGGCGGTGACCGGCAACTGGGCCGTGCCCGCCGACGGCGCCCGGTGGCCCGACCCCAACGCCGTGCCGCAGGACACCGCGGGCGATCGGTTCTCGTACAACCCCGCTGCCACCCAGCAGTGGAACTTCGAGGAGACGGCGACCCAGGAGTCCGCGCCCGCGCCGGGTCACGACGTGACCGGGCAGTGGTCGATCCCCGTGGCCGGAGGCGACCTTCCGGATGAATCGGGCGAGTTCACCACGTCGTCCCTGGTCCAGCAGTGGGGCGGCACGCCGCCGGCCACGCTCCCGGGCGGCGCCCCCGCCCCCTGGGCGACGGAGGCCGCGGGGCAGCCCTGGGGGCAGCCGCAGACCGAGGAGCCGACGGCGCCCGAGGGCGGCTCCGGTCACGGGTACGAGCAGCCGTCGGCCCACACCGACGGCCGGCCCGCCGAGCGCGCCGGTACCGGTCACGCGCCCGTGGAGCCGGACCCGGCCGCGCACGAGCCCGAGAACGCGCGGGCGCACACCGCCGAGCAGTCCCGCTCCGAGGTCGACGAGTACGGGGCCCGGCCCGCCGAGGCCTATGCGGAGACGCCCGCCGAATCCGCCGTAGCCGCCTCGCAGCCCGCGCACGGCCCCGGCGAGGCCGCCGGGGCGACGGAGAGTGCCCAGGAGGCCGCTGGGGCGCCTGAGGGGGCCGTGGAGCCGCTTACGGAGCCCGCGGCGGATGCCGGGGCGGAGGGCGCCGCCTCCAACGAGCCCGACTCTCCGGACACTTCGGACACCTCGGTCGGCCCGGACGTGGCCGACGGCTCCGACATCGAAGCCGCGGAGGAGGCCCCGCCGCCCCCCGGCGAGGAGCACCCCCTCGCCTCCTACGTCCTGCGCGTCAACGGCGTGGAACGCCCCGTCTCGGACGCCTGGATCGGAGAGTCGCTGCTCTACGTGCTGCGCGAGCGGCTCGGTCTCGCGGGCGCCAAGGACGGCTGCTCGCAGGGCGAGTGCGGAGCCTGCAACGTCCAGGTCGACGGACGCCTCGTGGCCTCCTGCCTGGTGCCCGCCGTGACCGCCGCCGGCAGCGAGGTCCGCACCGTCGAGGGCCTCGCCGTCGACGGGCAGCCCTCGGACGTGCAGCGGGCGCTCGCCCGGTGCGGCGCCGTGCAGTGCGGGTTCTGCGTGCCCGGCATGGCGATGACCGTGCACGACCTGCTGGAGGGCAACCCGGCGCCGACCGAGCTGGAGACCCGCCAGGCACTGTGCGGCAACCTGTGCCGCTGCTCCGGTTACCGGGGCGTCGTGGAGGCCGTCCAGGAGGTCGTCGCCGAACGCGAGGCGCACTCCGAAGGCGACGCCTCCGAACAGGACGGCGACGAGGCACGTATCCCTCACCAGGCGGGTCCCGGAGCCGGCGGTGTCAACGCGTCGGCGTTCGAGTCACCCGGGTTCCCCGCCCAGCCCGGACCGCATGACCAGGCGTACGGACAGGACGGAGGCCAGGCGTGAGCAACGAAGCCGCCACCGCGACCACCGCCGCGGAGGCAGCACCCGCCCCCGAGCAGCTGCCGCACGGCCTCGGCGCCTCCCTGCCGGCCGCCGACACCCGCGCCAAGACCGAGGGCACGTTCCCCTATGCGGCGGACCTGTGGGCCGAGGGCCTGCTGTGGGCCGCCGTACTGCGCTCCCCGCACCCGCACGCGCGCATTGTGTCCATCGACACGTCCCACGCGCGCGAGATGCCCGGCGTACGGGCCGTCGTCACGCACGAGGACGTGCCGGGCACCGCCCGCTACGGCCGTCGCAGCGCCGACCGGCCCGTGTTCGCCTCCGAGGTGGTGCGCCACCACGGCGAGCCCATCGCGGCCGTCGCCGCCGACCACCCGGACACCGCGCGCATGGCCGCCGCGGCCGTCATCGTCGAGTACGAGGTACTCGACCCGGTGACCGACCCCGAGCAGGCCTTCGAGGCCGAGCCGCTGCACCCCGACGGCAACCTGATCCGGCACATCCCGCTGCGGCACGGCGACCCGGAGGCGGCGGGCGAGATCGTCGTCGAGGGCCAGTACCGCATCGGCCGCCAGGACCCGGCCCCCATCGGCGCCGAGGCCGGCCTCGCCGTGCCACGCCCCGACGGCGGCGTCGAGCTGTACCTCGCCTCCACCGACCCGCACGCGGACCGCGACACCGCCGCCGCCTGCTACGGCCTCGAGCCCGAACGCGTCAAGATCGTCGTCACCGGGGTCCCCGGCGCGACGGCCGACCGCGAGGACCAGGGCTTCCAACTCCCGCTGGGCCTGCTGGCGCTGAAGACCGGCTGCCCGGTGAAACTCACCGCGACGCGCGAAGAGTCCTTCCTGGGCCACACCCACCGGCACCCGACCCTCCTGCGCTACCGCCACCACGCCGACGCCGAGGGCAGGCTGGTGAAGGTCGAGGCGCAGATCCTGCTGGACGCGGGCGCGTACGCCGACACGTCCTCCGAGGCCCTCGCCGCAGCCGTCGGCTTCGCCTGCGGCCCCTATGTCGTCCCGAACGCCTTCATCGAGGGCTGGGCCGTACGCACCAACAACCCGCCCTCCGGCCATGTGCGCGGCGAGGGCGCGATGCAGGTGTGCGCAGCGTACGAGGCCCAGATGGACAAGCTGGCGAAGAAGCTGGGCATGGACCCGGCGGAACTGCGCCTGCGCAACGCGATGGCCACCGGGGACGTACTCCCGACGGGCCAGACGGTGACGTGCCCGGCCCCGGTGGCGGAGTTGTTGCAGGCCGTCCGCGACTTCCCGCTTCCCGCGCTGCCCAAGGACACCCCCGAGGACGAGTGGCTGCTGCCCGGCGGCCCCGAGGGCGCGGGCGAACCGGGCGCGGTGCGGCGGGGCGTGGGCTACGGCCTGGGCATGGTGCACATGCTCGGCGCGGAGGGCGCCGACGAGGTCTCCACCGCGACCGTCAAGGTCCAGGACGGCGTCGCGACCGTGCTCTGCGCGGCCGTCGAGACCGGTCAGGGATTCACCACACTGGCCCGCCAGATCGTCCAGGAGACCCTCGGCATCGACGAGGTGCACGTGGCGCCCGTCGACACCGACCAGCCGCCGGCCGGCGCGGGCTGCCGCGGCCGCCACACGTGGGTGTCCGGCGGTGCGGTGGAGCGCGCGGCCAAGATGGTCCGCACGCAGCTTCTGCAGCCCCTGGCGCACAAGTTCGGCATGTCCACCGAGCTGCTCCAGATCACCGACGGCAAGATCACCTCGTACGACGGTGTCCTGTCGACCACCGTCACCGAGGCGATGGACGGCAAGGAACTGTGGGCCACGGCCCAGTGCAGACCCCACCCCACGGAGCCGCTGAACGAGGCCGGCCAGGGCGACGCCTTCGTCGGCATGGCGTTCTGCGCGATCCGCGCGGTCGTCGACGTCGACATCGAGCTCGGCTCGGTACGGGTCGTGGAGCTGGCGCTCGCCCAGGACGTCGGCCGGATCCTCAACCCGGCCCAGCTGGCCGCCCGTATCGAGGCGGGCGTGACGCAGGGGGTCGGCATCGCGTTGACGGAGAACCTGCGCACCGCGCGCGGGCTGATCCGCCACCCGGACCTGACGGGTTACGCCCTGCCGACAGCCCTGGACGCACCCGACATCCGGATCGTCAAGCTCGTCGAGGAACGCGACGTGGTCGCCCCCTTCGGCGCGAAGTCGGTCAGCGCGGTCCCGGTCGTCACCTCCCCGGCCGCTGTCGCCTCCGCCGTACGGGCTGCCACGGGCCGCCCGGTGAACCGGCTGCCGATAAGGCCGCAGGCCGCCGTGGTGACCGACCGGTGACCGTGCAGGAGACTGGGCCCGAGGACGAGCAGCGCTACGAACCGGCGCCCGGCATCGGCAAGTTGCTGGTGTGGGTGCTGGTGTTCATGGTGGCGGCGCTGGCGGTCGTGCTGGGTGGCGTGTACTTCACGTGAGGGGCGTCGTCGTCATCACCGGTGTGATGGCGTCCGGCAAGTCGACGGTGGCGCAGGCACTGGCGGAGAGGCTGCCGCGGGCGGCACACGTGCGTGGTGACCTCTTCCGCCGCATGATCGTGTCCGGGCGCGAGGAGTACGTCCCCGGGGCCGACGGCGAGGGAGAGACGCAGCTCCGGCTGCGGTACCGGTTGTCGGCGGCGACCGCGGACGCGTATGCGGAGGCCGGGTTCACCGCGGTGGTCCAGGACGTGGTGCTGGGCCAGGAACTGACGTCGTACGTCGGCCTGGTGCGCACGCGGCCCCTGTACGTCGTCGTACTGGCTCCGAGTCCCGAGGCTGTGGCCGCGCGGGAGGCGGGACGGGCGAAGACGGGCCACGGCGCGTGGACGGTCGAGGACCTGGACAGGGCGCTGCGCGCGGACACCCCCCGGCTCGGGCTGTGGCTGGACAGTTCGGAGCTGACGGTGGGGGAGACGGCGGACGCGATCCTCGCGGAGCGGGAACGGGCGAGGGTGCGCTGAGCGTCCTGTGGTCCGGGGCGTTGTCAGTGGCGGGGCGTACTGTTCTGAGCAGTGGGGAACGGCTGCCGGAGTCGTACGGCGCAACGGCGCATGCCCGGCCGCGCCCCGCACGGGGACCGTGAGCAGACACATGCGCCGAGGCACATGTGACGAAGCACATGCGGGGGATGCAATGAGCACGACCAGTGCCGCCACGGCGGTGATCACGCTGACCGAGGACCAACTCGATCCGTACGTCACGCACGGGGCGACCCGCCGCTGGCTGACCGGGCCCGGACTGCCGGGCGACAGCGTCCTGTTCACCTTCGAGGAGCTGTGCCGGGAGGGTTTGCGGACGGTCGGGGACTCCACCGGCGATCCCGACGGCCGCCTGGCGGCGGAGCTGCGGGACCAGCTGGTCATAGGGGCGCTGCTCGACCCCCGGGGCCTGGAGACGGAGTCGGTGCTGCTCGACGGCGCGACGGGGGAGATCGCGACGACGTACTTCCTGCACGACCGCCCTGACCTGATGGACTGCCGCCCGCTCGCACCGTCGCTCGGCACCCTGGCGCGGTTCGCCACGGCGGCGGACGAACTGGCAGGGCTGCGCGGCCAGTTCGCGTCCTACGCCGGCCGTTTCGGCCCGAAGGCGGCGGAGGAGGCGTCACGCCACCTGCTGGCGGTGTTCGAGGAGGGCACGGACGGCGAGGTGCCGCCGTTCTGGAAGATGGCGGCCCTGATCCGCCCCCTGTCCCTGGTGGCAGGCCCGGGAACGGCCACCGGACTCGCCCTCGACCTCCCCACCCGCCTCCTGGACCGGGAGTTCGGCCACGGCAAGGTGTGGCGCTTCGAGGACGTCGACTTCCCCTCGACCCTCACGCACGAGCCGACCCGCCGCTTCCTGCGCGACAGGGGCCTGCCCGAGGACGGCGTGCTCTTCCACCTCGACACGGACGTCCCCCTGCCGACCCTGGCCGAGCACTACGCCTACCAGGGCCCGGACGGCTTCGATCCCGCCCGACTCCCGCACCGGGCCTCCCACTTGATACGGCTGGGCGACCTCATCGAGGACAACAGCCTGGTAATCGACGGCGAAACGGGCGAGGTCCTCAACTGGAGCGAGCCCGAGGCCACCCTGTACCCGCTGAACACGGACGTCTCCACCCTGGCCTTCACCCTCTGGCTCCTGCACCGCGAGAGGGCGATCGACGAGGACCTGGCGGGCGAGCTGACGACAGACGCCTACGACCAGCTGGCCACGACGATGCTCCACACCCTGTCGAGCATCGACCCGACCGCCCTCACGACGGAGCCGGGCCGGCACTACTGGACGGAGGCCTTCCAGGACGAGGCGGGCGGGGTCCTGTGACGAGGGCGGCACCCTCAGCGGATGCCGCCCTTTCGTTGCCTGGTCAAGGCCATGGAGGCCGTGGCGGGAATTGAACCCACGTACCTCGCTTTGCAGGCGAGTCCCTAAGCCACTCGGGCACACGGCCGGGTCGATGCGGAGCGCCTGGCTCCGTTCCGAACTCGGTGAAACGACCGTACGGCGGGGCCGGGAAAGGGCTCAAGGGAAACACGGGGGCTGCAACGGGACTGCCATACGCCGTTCATGAAAGGGGCCGACCAGCGTGCGTGGCCCGACCAGCCAGGTTCTGCCTGTGGCGGGGGCTGAGGGCGATCGCCGACGGATGCCGAGTGACACCGAGTGGTACCACGTAGTACCGTCTAAGCATGGCTGGACTGAACCTGCGGTTTACGGACGAAGAGCTCGACGCCCTGCGTGAGCGTGCGGCGGCCGAGGGGCGCAGCATGCAGGCTTTTGCGCACGACGCGGTGATCGCCGCCATAAACGAGCACTCTCGGCTGTTCAACGAGGCCGCCGAGCACGTTCTGAAGGCGAGCGCCGAGCTGAACCGGAGGCTCGCCTGATGCACTACCTCACCCTGCCCGAGCTGCTGAACCTCGCGCAGCGGCTCGGGGCGGACGAGGTGCGTGACTACGGGCTGCTGGACTCGGCCCTGGCGCGTCCGCAGTCGAGCGTCTTCGGGCAGGACGCCTATCCGGACGTGTGGCAGAAGGCCGCCGCGCTGATGGAGTCCCTTGCCCGCAACCACGCTCTCGTGGACGGCAACAAGCGCATCGCCTGGTACGCGACCTGGGTCTTCCTCCACATGAACGGGCACCCGTTGGACGCCGACTTCGACGTGGACGAAGCGGAGCGGTTCGTGCTGGACGTCTGCCAAGGCGCCCTGGACGTACCCAAGATCGCCGCCCAGTTGCCCCGCTTCGCACGCTGACTGTGACCTCGGTCCCACCCGTGGGCGACCTGGCCCCGTCCGCGCCTTGACCCAACCGGCCCGCCGGTAGGGTGGCCCGGTTGTCATACCCAGTCGAGCCGCCCGACCACCCCACGGAGACCGTGACTACCACCGCCGCAGCCAGCTCTGCCTTGCACTCCCATCACCTCTCTCCCGCCTTCCCCGGCCGTGCCCCCTGGGGCACCGCCAGCAAGCTGCGTGCCTGGCAGCAGGGGGCGATGGAGAAGTATGTCCAGGAGCAGCCCCGCGACTTCCTCGCCGTGGCCACCCCGGGCGCCGGCAAGACGACGTTCGCGCTGACGCTCGCCTCCTGGCTGCTGCACCATCACGTCGTGCAGCAGGTGACCGTGGTCGCGCCGACCGAGCATCTGAAGAAGCAGTGGGCGGAAGCGGCGGCGCGCATAGGCATCAAGCTCGATCCCGAGTACAGCGCGGGCCCGCTCGGCAAGGACTACCAGGGTGTGGCCGTCACGTACGCGGGTGTCGGCGTGCGGCCCATGCTGCACCGGAATCGGGTGGAGCAGCGCAAGACCCTTGTCATCCTCGACGAGATCCATCACGCCGGTGACTCCAAGTCCTGGGGCGAGGCCTGCCTCGAGGCCTTCGAGCCGGCCACCCGGCGGCTCGCGCTCACCGGTACGCCGTTCCGCTCCGACACCAACCCCATCCCCTTCGTGACGTACGAGGAGGGGAACGACGGGATCCGGCGGTCCGCCGCCGACTACACCTACGGCTATGGGAACGCCCTCGCCGACCACGTCGTCCGGCCCGTCATCTTCCTCTCCTACAGCGGCAACATGCGCTGGCGTACGAAAGCCGGTGACGAGATCGCCGCCCGGCTCGGCGAGCCCATGACCAAGGACGCGATCAGCCAGGCCTGGCGCACCGCCCTCGACCCGCGCGGCGAGTGGATGCCCAGCGTGCTGCGCGCCGCCGACCAGCGGCTGACCGAGGTCCGTAAGGCCATCCCGGACGCGGGAGCGCTTGTCATCGCCTCCGACCAGGACTCCGCCCGCGCCTACGCCAAGCTGATCCGCGAGATCACGGGCAACAAGGCGACCCTCGTCCTCTCCGACGACACCGGCGCCTCGAAGCGGATCGACGACTTCAGCGAGAGCAACGACCGGTGGATGGTCGCGGTGCGGATGGTGTCCGAGGGCGTCGACGTGCCCCGGCTCGCGGTCGGCGTGTACGCCACCACCATCTCCACCCCGCTCTTCTTCGCCCAGGCCGTCGGCCGCTTCGTGCGTTCGCGGCGGCGCGGCGAGACCGCGTCCGTCTTCCTCCCCACCGTCCCCGACCTCCTCACCTTCGCCAACGAGATGGAGGTCGAGCGCGACCACGCCCTCGACAAGCCGAAGAAGGAGGGCGAGGAGGACCCGTACGCCGAATCCGAGAAGGAGATGGAGGAGGCGAACAAGGAGCAGGACGAGGACACCGGCGAGCAGGAGCAGTTCTCCTTCGAGGCGCTGGAGTCCGAGGCCGTCTTCGACCGGGTGCTCTACGACGGCGCCGAGTTCGGCATGCAGGCCCACCCGGGGAGCGAGGAGGAGCAGGACTACCTCGGCATTCCCGGGCTCCTCGAACCCGACCAGGTGCAGCTCCTCCTCCAGAAGCGGCAGGCCCGGCAGATCGCCCACAGCCGCAAGAAGCCGGACGCCGAGGCGGACCTGCTGGAGCTGCCCGCCGAGCGGCGCCCCGTCGTCTCGCACAAGGAGATGATGGAGCTGCGCAAGCAGCTCAACACCATGGTCAGCGCGTACGTCCACCAGAGCGGCAAGCCCCACGGCGTCATCCACACCGAGCTGCGCCGCACCTGCGGCGGCCCGCCGAGCGCCGAGGCCACGGCGGGACAGCTGCGGCAGCGGATCGCCAAGGTGCAGGAGTGGGCCACCCGCATGAAGTGACGGCCGTTGTGCGCCGCACCATTCACGCCGTACGTATCGGGACATACGCAGGTACTCCCTCCCCGTATGTGCCCGGATTCTGGACGGAGTCTTCCGCTCAGCGAACCCCCTTCGCTACTGTCCGGCTACGCACACGCCCCGTGGCAGCGCCGCCGCGGAGCGCAGCCGTGAAGCGACGCGGCCCGGCCGCTGCCGGGTCGCCGGCCGATCGGCGGCCTCTGTTGCGCGTCATCGACGGGACTCGGTGACGCACCGCCGCTCGGAGGTCGCCGACCTCACCACTTGGAGGAGTGGGCGTCGTGACCGCGGAGACCTCTCAGACGCTCGACCGAGGACTGCGTGTCCTCAAGCTGCTGGCCGATACGGACCACGGGCTGACCGTCACCGAGCTTTCCAACAAACTGGGCGTCAACCGGACCGTGGTGTACCGGCTGCTCGCCACGCTGGAACAACATGCGCTGGTACGGCGTGACTTGGGCGGTCGCGCCCGGGTCGGGCTCGGGGTGCTCAGGCTCGGCCGGCAGGTGCATCCGCTGGTGCGCGAGGCCGCGTTGCCGGCGCTCCGGTCGTTGGCCGAGGACATAGGGGCGACGGCTCATCTGACGTTGGTGGACGGGGCGGACGCGCTGGCCGTGGCGGTCGTCGAGCCCACGTGGACGGACTATCACGTGGCGTATCGGGCCGGGTTCAGGCATCCGCTGGACCGGGGGGCCGCGGGTAAGGCGATTCTTGCCGCGCGGGCCAAGCCGACGGAGGGGTGCGGGTACACGCTGACTCATGGAGAGTTGGAGGCGGGGGCCAGTGGGGCTGCGGCGCCGCTCCTCGGGGTTACGGGGGTGGAGGGCAGCGTGGGGGTCGTGATGCTGGCTGATGCGGTGCCGGAGCGGGTGGGGCCGCGGGTGGTTGACGCTGCGCGGGAGGTTGCCGAAGCGTTGCGTTGAGCTGCCGGCCGGGGGTGGTGAGGGGCAGGGCGGGTGCGCAGCCCGGCGGGTGCGGGGTGCCGCCTCTCGTTGGGACGGGAGCCGCCCTGGGCGGCACGATTGTCCGCAGGCTGCGGCGGTGGGCCTGCCCGCAGGCTGCGGCCGCCTCAGGGAGTGGGGTTTCTGAGTTCCGCCAGCGTTCGCAGTTGGAGCCAGAGCACCAGGCGTTCGTCCGGGTCGGCGAGGTCGATACCGACCTGGTGCTGTGCCTGCTTCAGGCGGTAGCGGCAGGTGTTCGGGTGCACGGCGAGCAGTTTCGCCGCGCCGGCGATGTCGCAGCCCGCGTCCAACCAGCTGATCAGGGTGCGCGCGTAGTCGGTGCCGTGCTGATCGTCGTACGCCAGCACCCGCCGCCAAGCACCCGCGCTCAACTCCCGCCGCTCGCCGAGCACTTCGGTCAGTCGCAGCAGCGTCACCCGCGGGCGTACCTCGTCCACCGTCGCCACCGGGAGGTCCGGTCCGAGTACCCGCAGCACCAGCTCGGCGTCCTCCCGCGACCCCACGACCTCCGCCGGACCCGTCACCACCTCGCCCAGCGCCGCCCGCACGGGCACCCGCAGCGCCTGCCCGGCCCGCGCCACGATGTCCTCGGCCAGCCGCCTGTGACGCGCGCCCGGCCCGGGAAGGACCGCGTACACCACCCCGTCGACCAGCACACACGCGTGCCGTCCGTAACGCGCCTCGCACTGCAGTCGTACGACGTCCAGCAGGCGCAGGGCGGTCTGTTCGGCGTCCGGGAGGCTCGCGGCGGCCGGCACGAAGGCGGCCACCCGGACCGCACCCTCAAGTCCCAGCCGTTCGAAGGCGGTTGACGGGTCCGCCGTGCCGTCGAGCAGACGGCGCAGCAGGTCGCTGTTCTGGTGGCGGGCCAGCTCCTGCGCCGCCCGGGCCCGCAGCAGGAGCAGCGCCGCCGTGGACGCGCCCTGCGTCAGGGTCTCCTCGGCGTCGGGTGCGAGCGTGCCGTCGTCGACCACCCAGACCGAGCCCAGCGTCTCGCCGCCCGCGCGGACGGCGACCGCGAGACGCGGTAGGTCGCCGGGCCGGACCGCGGGCATCCGCACCGGCCCCGGGGCCGCGAACAGCACCCGGTACTGCTCGCTGTTGGCCGTGCTGACCGGGACCCGGAGGCCGAGGATGCTCTGCCGCCGGTCCTCGTCGACCGGCTGGCCCGGGACCGTGGAGTAGGCGAGGACCCGCTGGCGTGGGTCCTCCACGGCCGTCGCGCCACCGGTCGCCGCCGCGACCGCGTCCGCGAGCGCGAACAGGTCTCCGAGACCGTTCGCCGACGGTGCGGGCCGAGCTCCGATCGCCGAGGACAGCAGCAGGTGGACGTGGTGCCAGGCGGCGTCCTCGTCGACCGACAGCAGCGCGACGCCGTGCGCCTCCGCCTCGCCGACCGGTCCGTCCGGGCCGCGTACGACGAGCCCGGTCATTCCGGCCTCCGCGGCCGCCCGGACGAGGGGACCGGCCGCCGCCGCCCGCACACCCACGGCCAGCAGCAGCGCGCCGGGCGCCTGCGGCATCAGCGCGTGGGCGTCGTACAGCAGCGCCTCGGTGACCGGGGCGGCGAGCCCGGCGGGGGCCGTGTGCAGACGCAGGGAGGGGCCGCCGATGACGTCCAGGAGGTCGCCGAGGGTGCATGCGTCCATGGGGGCTCCTCGGGGGCGGGGCTGCGGTCGACGTGGGAGGACTTGATTGGCCGATTCCGAAACGAACGTACTCAGGCGTTGTGGAAACACACAACCCGGAGGGGCGCCGTCGACCCGAAACTCGACCCATGACCCTCGACCGCCCGCCCGGAGTGAGTCTCCGCACCGTCCACGACGTCGCCGGTCTCGCCGCCGTCAGCGACTACTTCAGCGATGTCTGGCAGACCCCGCGCAGCGCCCCGCCCTACCCGGCCGAGGTGCTGCACAGCCTCGTCCACGCGGGCGGCGCCGTGCACGCCGCGTACGACGGGACGCGGCTCGCCGGAGCGGCGGTCGCGGTGTTCGGGCCGGACGGGGACGCGTACTCCCTGGTCGCCGCCGCCGACCAGGGCCGCGGGTACGCCGTCAAGCAGGCCCAGCGCGCCTGGGCCCTCGGCCTCGGCGCCCGCACCATGCGCTGGACCTTCGACCCGCTGGTCGGCCGCAACGCCCGCTTCAACCTGGCGAAACTCGGCGCCACCGGCACCGAGTACCTCGTCGACTTCTACGGCCCCATGGCCGACGGCGTGAACGGCGGTGACGAGAGCGACCGGCTGACGGTGACGTGGGAGCTGGCGGCGCCGAGTCCCTCGCAGGAGACCAGGGACCGGGACACCGCCCCCGGCACCCACACCGCCCCCGACGGTGCGACGCTCGCCCGCCGGGACCCGGCCGGCCGGCACATCTGGTGTCGTGTACCGCACGACATCGTCCGGCTCCGCGCCGCCGACCCGGAGCTCGCCCTGCGCTGGCGGTATGCCGTCCGTGAGGTGTTCACGGAGGCCTTTGCGCAGGGGTTCAGGGCGACGGGGATGTCCCGTGACGGCTGGTACACCCTTTCGAGAGAGGCAGCGGCATGAAGCTGGAACGCGTGGAGATCGTCCATGTCGAGATCCCGCTGGTCACCCCGTTCCGTACGTCCTTCGGCACGATGACGACGAAGGACACCTTCCTGCTCCATGTCGTGACCGACGAGGCGGAGGGCTGGTCGGAGTTCGCCGCCGACCCGGAGCCCCGGTACTGCTCGGAGTTCGTGGCCGGTGCGGAGATCGTGCTGCGGGACTTCCTGCTGCCGCCCGTCGCCGCCCTCCCACAGCTCAGCGCGGCCGCGCTCGCCCCGGCCACGGCGAGGACGAAGGGGCATGAGCTGGCGAAGGCGGCCCTGGAGACGGCGGTCCTGGACGCGGAGCTGCGGTCGTACGGCATGCCGCTCGCCACCTACCTGGGCGCGGTGCGCGACCGGGTCCCCGCGGGGGTGTCCGTCGGCATCAAGGACTCCGTCCCCGAACTGCTGGACGACGTCGAGCGCTACCTCGCCGACGGCTACGTCCGCATCAAGCTGAAGATCGAGCCCGGCTGGGACGTGGAACCGGTCCGGGCGGTCCGCGAGCGCTTCGGGGACGCGCTGCCCCTCCAGGTCGACGCCAACACGGCGTACACCCTCGCCGACACCGAGCATCTTCGGCGCCTGGACACCTTCGGGCTGCTGCTGATCGAAGAGCCGTTGGACGAGAACAACCTGTACGCCCACGCGCAGCTCCAGAGGCGTCTGCAGACGCCCGTCTGCCTCGACGAGTCCCTCCACAACGCCCGTGACACCGCCTCCGCGATCGCGATGGAGGCCTGCCGGGTCGTCAATGTGAAGCCCGCGCGCGTGGGCGGCTATCTGGAGGCCCGCCGCATCCACGACGTGGCGCATGCGCACGGGGTGCCCGTGTGGTGCGGCGGCATGCTGGAAACGGGAATCGGCCGCGCCCCCAACCTCGCCCTGGCCGCCCTGCCTGGCTTCACCCTCCCCGGGGACACCTCGGCGTCCGCGCGGTACTTCGCCGAGGACATCACCGAGCCGTTCGTCCTCAAGGACGGCCACCTGCCCGTCCCCACCACTCCCGGGATCGGTGTCGAACCGCTGCCGGACGCACTCCGGCGGTTCACCAGGGAGAAGCGAGACCTGTACGTGAGCTGACCGACACCTGGCCGGAAGTGACCGTCACGTTAGATTGATCCCGTGCTTTCTCGCCTCACACGCCCCCAGGCCCTCGCCGTCTGCGCCCTGCCCGTCGTGGCGCTGATCGCCACCGCGGTCTTCGCTCCGCTGCCGTTCTCGCTGGCGCAGCCCGGGCTGACGGCGAATGTGCTCGGGGACAACCAGGGCACCCCGGTGATCACGATCTCGGGTGCGAAGACCCGGCAGACGAGCGGGCAGCTGCGGATGACGACGATCGAGGCGACCAACCCGGACGCGCATGTCTCGCTGGGCGATGTGATCAGTGCCTGGTTCGCCACGGACCGGGCCGTCATGCCGCACGACTCGGTGTATCCGAGCGGCCAGTCCACCAAGGAGATCGAGCAGCACAACAGCGCGCAGATGAAGCAGTCCCAGAACGCGGCGACCCGGGCCGCTCTGGACTATCTGCACCTCAGCGACAAGAAGGTCAAGGTCACGCTGAAACTCGCCGATGTGGGCGGCCCCAGCGCCGGGCTCCTGTTCACCCTCGGCATCATCGACAAGCTGGACGGGAACGGCAGCGGCGGCGACCTCACGGGCGGCCGCCGGATCGCCGGTACGGGGACCATCGACGGCGACGGGACGGTCGGTGCCGTGGGCGGCGTGGCCCTGAAGACGCAGGCGGCGCGCCGGGACGGCGCGACCGTCTTCCTCGTCCCGAAGGCCGAGTGCTCCGACGCCAAGTCCGAGCTGCCGAAGGGCTTGCGGCTGATTCCGGTGACCACGCTGAAGGGCGCGGTGAACTCGCTGGTGGCGCTGGAGTCGGGCAAGGGGTCCGTCCCCAGCTGCTGATTCAGTCGGTGTCCTCCAGGGGGTGCTGCCAGCGGAGGCCGGGGAAGCGGGCGAAACCGCGGTCGGCGGAGTACAGGGTGGCGCCCTGCTCCATGGCGAGGGCGGCGAAGTACGCATCCGGAACGAGGTTTCCGCGAGCCCCGGCCTTGAGGCACAGGCGCTCGAAGATCTCCCAGTGGCGAGGCCCTTCCTGGACCGGGGTGGCGACCGGTGCGCTGCGCACGTCCCGGAGGAACTCCAGCGCTCGCTCCGGCTCGCTCGGCGGCTGGTAGATCCGCTGGTGGGTGACGATGCGCAGGAAGCCGCTGTCGATCACCCCGTTGTACCCGACGGGTTCGTCGCCCCGCAGCCGCTCGATGAGCCACGCGTGGTAGCGGTCGTGGTCCTTGGCGTCCTCGCGGAACGCGTACACGAGGACGTTCACATCACAGATGATCATTCGAGGCCGTCCATGAGGTCGCGCACGGAGGCGTTGTCGTCGAGATTGACGCCGGGGCGCACCCCTCTGCCGCCGGGATCAGTGGTGAGCTTGACGATGTTCTGCGCCGCCGCCACATCCCGCGCGAACGACGCCCGCAGCGCATCCTCTATCACCGCACTGACCGTGACGCGCCTGCGCGCCGCCCGCAGCTTGGCTTCCTGGAGCAGGTCCTCGGAGAGGTCGACTGTAGTCCGCATGCACACAAGCGTAAGTCGACCGCATCATGATGCGCCATGGTGAATCGATGATGCGCGGAATTGACCTGTCCGCTTCTACTTCACGAAGCCCTCCGCCTTCATCCAGTCCAGCGCTACCTGATGCGGATCCTGCCCGTCCACGTCCACCTTGGCGTTCAGCGTCCGCGCCACCGTGTTGTTCAGCTTCTTCGTGACCGGGTCCAGGACCTCCGCGATCGCCGGCCACTTCTTCAGTGCCTTGGTGTTGATCTCCGGCGCCACGTTGTAGTTGGGGAAGAACTTCCTGTCGTCCGCCATCACCACCAGGTGCATGGACTTGATGCGGCCGTCGGTGGTGAACACCTCGCCGTAGGTGCAACTGCCCTTCTTCACCTGGGTGTAGATGATCCCGGTGTCCATCTGCGTGACGTTCTTCGCGGGCACGCTCATCCCGTACGCCTTCTCCATGCCCGGCAGCCCGTCCGCCCGGTTGGCGAACTCGCTCTCCACGCACAGCGTCACCGCGCCGGGGTCCTTCCTGGCCAGCGCGGCCACGTCGGACAGCGTCCTGGTGCCGTACTTCTTGAAGTTCGCCTGGTTCATCGCCAGCGCGTAGGTGTTGTTGAGGGACGAGGGCGGCAGCCACGTCAGGCCGTTCTTGAGGTCCGCGTCGTGCACCGCCTGCCACTGCTTCTGCGGGTCGGGGATCGGCTCGCTGTTGCCCTGGTACGTGATCCACGCGGTGCCCGTGTACTCGTACATGCCGTCCGCGTCCCCCTTCTTGACCGCCTCCCGTGCTCCGATCGAACCCTGGATGCCCGTGCGGTCGAGCACGTCCGCGCCGGCGGCCTGGAAGGCGATGCCCGTGATCGCGCCGAGGATGAGCTGCTCCGTGAACTCCTTGGAGGTGACGGTGAGATGGGCGCCCTTGAGGGGCTCGCCCTGGGCGATGGAGCCGGGCTTGACGTCGTCGACCATGGGGGAGCCGCTCTGCAGGCCGCAGCCGGACGCGATCAGCAGGGCTCCGGCCGACAGCAGACACACACGCCCTCTCACGTCCCCGCCTCCAGCCCCCGCGGCCTGAGCAGGAGTTCCGCCAGCGAGGCGAGCCAGTCCACCAGCAGCGCCAGGGAGACCGTGAGGATCGAGCCCAGTACCAGCACCGGCATCCGCTGGGTCGTGATGCCGGTCTGGATCAGCACGCCGAGGCCGCCGCCTCCGCCGAAGGTCGCCAAAGTCGCCGTGCCGACGTTGAGGACCAGTGCCGTACGGACACCCGCGAGGATCAACGGGACGGCCAGCGGCAGCTCCACGCGCGACAGCACCCCCACGGGGGACATGCCGATGCCGCGTGCCGCCTCCAGCAACGTCGGGTCGTTGGCCTTCAGACCTGCGATGGTGTTCGACAGCACCGGCAGGATGGCGTAGATCGTGATGCCGATCAGGGCCGACTTCATTCCTGTGCCGAGCCAGATCACCAGCAGCGCCAGCAGGCCGATCGCCGGGGTCGCCTGGCCCATGTTGGCGATCGTCATCGCCACCGGGGTGGCCTTCTGGAAGGCCTTGCGGGTGAGCAGGATGCCCAACGGGATCGCGATGACCAGGACGAAGAACGTGGAGATCACGGTCAGTCGGATGTGCTGCCAGAGGGCCTTGGAGACCGCACCGCCCGAGAGCGCGTTCTCGGAGATCGAGTCGAGGTCGGCCTGACGGAACCACAGCCAGGTCGCGAGCAGGACGGCGACGATCACGGCGGGCAGGAAGGTCAGCTTCTGCCAGGTGATGCGGGGCTTCAGGGGGCTCTGCGCCGACGGCGGAGCCTCGACGACCTCCTCTGGAGCCTCCTGTTCGGCCTGCTCGGGGTCCTCCAGCGCGGGGGTGGTCATGCCTTCGTCACCCCGCCGGGGCCCTCCTGCTCGGCGTGCGTCTGGGCGGCCCGTAGCTCCTCCAGCTCGTGCTGGGCCTCCAGCGCCTCCAGCCGGTCCGCCTCCAGCAGCTCGTGCACGGAGTTCATGAGCGTCTCCATGTCGACGACGCCCTCGTACACGCCGCGCCGCCCGGTGACCGCGACCCGCCCCGCGTTGTCGGTGAGGACCGCCTCCAGGGCGTCCCGGAGTGTCGCGTCCCTGGTCACCGTGTCGTTCACCAGCGTGCCCGCCCGTGCCAGCGAGCCCCGCGCACGCATGAGGTCGCCGCGCCTGAGCCACTTGTAGGGGCGGCTGCGCTTGTCGAGCAGCAGGATCTCGTTGGTCCCGCTGCTACGGAGCCGGTTGAAGATCTCCTGGAGCGGGTCGTCGAGGGTGACGGTCGGGTAGTCGGTGATCTCGACGTCCCGTACCCGGGTGAGGTTCAGCCGCTTCAGCGCGGCACCCGCGCCCACGAACCCGGACACGAAGTCGTCCGCCGGGTTGGTGAGGATCGCCTCCGGGGTGTCGAACTGCGCGATGTGCGAGCGTTCGCGGAGCACGGCGATGCGGTCGCCGAGCTTGATCGCCTCGTCGAAGTCGTGGGTGACGAAGACGATCGTCTTGTGCAACTCGTGCTGCAGCCTGATCAGCTCTTCCTGGAGATGGTCGCGGGTGATCGGGTCGACCGCGCCGAACGGCTCGTCCATCAGCAGGACCGGCGGGTCGGCGGCCAACGCCCGTGCCACCCCCACGCGTTGCTGCTGCCCGCCCGACAGCTGCCGCGGATAGCGGGCGCGGAACTCGACCGGGTCGAGACCGACCAGGTCGAGCAGCTCCTCCACCCGCGATCGGATCCGCGCCTTGGACCAGCCGATCATCTTCGGTACGAGGGCGATGTTCTGGGCGACCGTCATGTGCGGGAAGAGGCCGGCCGACTGGATCGCATAGCCCACCTTGCGGCGCAGCTTGACCGGATCAATGTCGGTCACGTCCTCACCATTGATCCGGATGCGGCCACCGGTCGGCTCGATCAACCTGTTGATCATCTTGAGTGTCGTCGACTTACCGCATCCGGACGGGCCGACGAAGATGACGAGCTCGCCCGCCTTGATCTCCATGTTGACGTTGTCGACGGCGGGGCTGGGGTTGCCCGGATACCGCTTGGTGAGGTTCTCCAGCTCGATCGTCGCCCCGTGGGTGGCCTCAGGCACGGATCCCCCTAGGGATGGTCAGCCGTCCGATCAGGACGTACGCGGCGTCGAAGAGCAGCGCGAGAACGATGATCCCGAGGGTGCCCGCGAGGACCTGGTTGAGCGCGTTCTTGCTGCCCAGCGAGCCGATACCGCGGAAGATCTCGTTGCCGAGGCCCGGCCCGGAGGCGTACGCGGCGATCGCGGCGATGCCCATGAGCATCTGCGTCGAGACCCGGATCCCGGTCAGGATCGGCGGCCAGGCCAGCGGCAGCTCGACCCGCGCCAGCCGCATCAGCCGGGACATCCCGATGCCCCGCGCCGCGTCCACCAGCGACGGGTCGACCCCGCGCAGTCCCACGATCGAGTTCCGCACGATCGGCAGCAGCCCGTACAGGGTCAGCGCGATCACCGTGGGCGGCACGCCCAGCCCCACGATCGGGATGAGCAGACCGATCATGGCGAGCGAGGGAATGGTCAGGATGGTCGAGGTGGTCGTGGTCGCGAGGCTGCCGGCCCAGTCGCTGCGGTAGGTGACGATCCCGATCAGTACGCCGATGAGGGTCGCCACGACCATGCACTGGAACACGGCGCTGGCGTGCTGGTAGGCGTCGGTGAGCAGCTGCTGGTGCCGGCTGCCCAGGTACTCCCAGAAGCTCACGCGCGCTCACCCCCGGCCGTCGGCTAGGTCCTCTCGACGTCCTCGGCCGCCTGCTCCACCAGCGGGATGATCCGCAGCGGAACGGGGTTCTCCATCACGATCGCGGTGGCGGCCCGGACAATGCCATCAAAACCGACAACCAGGTCGATGACCCGCTGGAGATCGGCGTTCGAGCGGGCTACCAGCCGGCACAGCATGTCCCCGCTGCCGGTGGTGGTGTGCAGCTCAAGCACCTCGGGCACGGTCGCCAAGTGCGCCCGGACGTCGGCGCCTTGGCCCTGCCGGATCTGGAGGGTGGCGAAGGCGGTGACGGGGTACCCGAGGGCGGCAGGGTCCACCTGCGGTCCGAACCCGCGGATGACGCCATTCGACTGAAGCCGGTCCAGCCGAGCCTGCACCGTCCCGCGCGCCACCCCGAGCCGCCGGGACATCTCAAGGACCCCGATCCGCGGCTCCCGCGCCAGCAGCACGATGATCCGCCCGTCCAGATGGTCGATCGCCACAGCAGCCTCCCTGGTGTGGTGGTCATCCTGTACAGAAGTCCGGTCAATCCGGGCCGCTGACTGAACATATTGCCCAGCAAAAAAAGAAACTATTGCGCACCTTGCCGTATGGGGATGAGGCTGCCGCTATGACGCAGACCACACACCACACTCCCGACACCGCCCGGCAGGCCGACCCCTTCCCGGTCAAGGGAATGGACGCGGTCGTCTTCGCCGTGGGCAACGCCAAGCAGGCGGCGCACTACTACTCCACCGCCTTCGGCATGAAGCTGGTCGCGTACTCCGGACCGGAGAACGGCAGCCGCGAGACCGCGAGCTACGTCCTGGAGAACGGCTCCGCCCGCTTCGTCCTCACCTCCGTCATCAAGCCCGCCACCACCTGGGGCCACTTCCTCGCCCGGCACGTGGCCGAGCACGGCGACGGCGTCGTCGACCTCGCCATCGAGGTCCCGGACGCCCGCCGCGCGTACGCCTATGCGCTGGAGCACGGCGCCCGTTCGGTCGCGGAGCCGTACGAGCTGAAGGACGAGCACGGCACGGTCGTCCTCGCCGCGATCGCCACCTACGGCGAGACCCGCCACACCCTGGTCGACCGCTCCGGCTACGACGGCCCGTACCTCCCCGGCTTCGTCAGCGCCGCCCCCATGGTCGAACCGCCCGCCCAGCGCACCTTCCAGGCCATCGACCACTGCGTGGGCAACGTCGAGCTCGGCAGGATGAACGAGTGGGTGGCCTTCTACAACAAGGTCATGGGCTTCACGAACATGAAGGAGTTCGTGGGCGACGACATCGCCACCGAGTACAGCGCGCTGATGTCGAAGGTCGTGGCCGACGGCACGCTCAAGGTCAAGTTCCCGATCAACGAGCCCGCCATCGCCAAGAAGAAGTCCCAGATCGACGAGTACCTGGAGTTCTACGGCGGCGCGGGCGTCCAGCACATCGCGCTCAACACGAACGACATCGTGCAGACGGTACGGACGATGCGCGCGGCCGGCGTGGAGTTCCTGAACACCCCGGACTCGTACTACGACACCCTCGGCGAGTGGGTCGGCGACACCCGCGTGCCGATCGAGACGCTGCGCGAGCTGAAGATCCTCGCCGACCGCGACGAGGACGGCTATCTGCTGCAGATCTTCACCAAGCCGGTCCAGGACCGTCCGACCGTCTTCTTCGAGATCATCGAGCGGCACGGCTCGATGGGCTTCGGCAAGGGCAACTTCAAGGCCCTGTTCGAGGCGATCGAGCGGGAGCAGGAGAAGCGCGGCAACCTCTGAGTAGTCTGGCCGCATGGCCAGGATCAACGACGTGGGCGGTACGGAGGGCTTCGGCGCCGTCGACATCAGCGACGACGCCGAGCCCTTCCACGCGGACTGGGAGGCCCGGGTCGTCGGGCTCCTGGGTGCCCTGCGCGCGCAGGGGGTCTTCAACACGAACGAGTTCCGGGACGCCATCGAGTCGATGCCGCCCAGGGAGTACCTGGCGGCGTCGTACTACGAGCGCTGGTTCGAGGCGATCTGCACCCTGCTGGAACGCAAGGGCGTGATCAAGCAGGGTGAGCTGGATGAACTCCATGGCTGACGGGGACCGTTTCGCGCCGGGCACGGCCGTCCGCACCTTCCACCACGACCCGCCGCACCACACCCGCCTGCCACGGTACGCACGCGGCAAGCGGGGCGTCGTGGTCGAGCCGGAGGGGCCGGCGGAACTGGCCGACGTCAGCGCGCAGGGCCGCGGGGACGCGCCCGTCGAGCAGGTCTACGCGGTCCGGTTCGCGGCCCGTGATCTGTGGGGCGAGGGCGACCACCACGTCGTACTGGACCTGTGGGAAAGCTACTTGGAGGCGGACGAAGAAGGTGCGGCGCGATGAGCGGTGACCACTCCGACGCGACGATCGCGCAGCGGGTACGGCGCCTGGAGACCCTCCTGGAGGAGAAGGGGATCGTCTCCGGCGCCCGGCTGGACGAGATCATCGACGCGTCCCTGACCGGCGCCTCGCCCGCGAACGGCGCGCGGGTCGTCGCCCGTGCCTGGACCGACGCCGAGTTCAGGGCCCGGCTCCTGGCCGACGGCACCGCGGCCGTCCGTGAACTCGGCTTCATGGAGGGCCCGTACCAGCGTCTGCGGGTCGTCGAGAACACGGACACGACCCACAACGTCATCGTCTGCACCCTCTGCTCCTGCTACCCGCTGCGCCTGCTCGGCCCGTCCCCGAGCTGGTACAAGTCCGAGGCCTACCGCTCCCGCGTGGTCCGCGAACCCAGGGCCGTACTGGCCGAGTTCGGCCTCGAACTGCCCGCCGGCACGGAGATCACGGTGTGGGACTCCAGCGCGGAGACCCGCTACATGGTGCTCCCACGCCGCCCCGAGGGCACGGCCGACCTGGACGAGGAACAGCTCGCGGCCCTCGTCACCCGGAACGCACTGATCGGAACGGCGGCGGTCTGACGGGCCGGCGGTTCTGGATGTCCTAAGCGCCCTCGGCGAAGTCCAGTGCGGTTCGGCAGCCTCCCTGAGGGGCGCGGGGAACTGCGCGACCAGCCACAACGACGCCGCAGACGAAAGACGACCCATCGCGGCACAACCCGCGGAGCGCTAGTCGTCCTCGGCAGCCGGGCTCCCCGACGGCACCGGCTCGTCCGGCGGCTCGCCCAGCGCCGCCAACGCCTGCTTCGCCAGTGGCACCCTCAGCGGCGAGAAGTACGGATTGATCCGCAACGCCTCCTGCAGATGCCGCCGCGCGGGCCAGACCAGCTCCAGCTCCTGCTCGATCATGCCCCGGTGGTAGGCGTACAGCGCACTGCGTACGCCGCCCCCGTGCGCCTTGTCCGTCGCCGTCATCGCGAACTTCAGTGCCCCCTTGTCATCCCCGGCCATGTGCAGCGCCCACCCCAGCGCATCCGCCACCTCGGTCCCCGGCTGCCGGCCCCACTCGGCGCGCAGCAGCCGCACGGCCGACCGCGGATCGCCGTGGTCCGCCTCGAACACACCGAGCACCAGGTCGTCGTCCACGCCGCCCGCCACCTCGTCCCGCACCCGGGTGCCCAGCACGTCGTACTCCGCGCGGGCGGCATCCGCCATCCCCAGCGACTCGTACAACTCGCCCAGTTCCAGGGCATATTGGGGGCACGGCTGCTTGTCGAGCGCCACCCGGTACGCGTTCAGCGCCTCCGTCGTGCGGCCCAGTGCCGCCAGCGTCCTGCCCTCGCCGGCCTGCGCCGCCCGCTGGTCGGGGTCGAGCCGCACCGCCGCCTGGAAGTGTCTGAGCGCCTCCGCCAGGTCCCCGCGCTCGAAGGCCAGCTGCCCGGACCGCTCCAGCCATGCCGCCTGCTCGGCCGGTGTGCCCGCTGCCGCCGCAGCGTCCGACAGGGCGGCCGCGGCGTCCTCCCGCCAGCCCCGGTCGCGGTAGAGGGCCGCGGCCCGCGCCCGTACGGCGGCCGCCCCGGAGTGCAGTTCCAGCAGTCGGTCCAGTGTCCTCTTCGCCGCCTTGTAGTCGCCGAGCCCGGTGTAGGCGTCGATCAGCAGCGGATACGTCGTCCACCGCTTGGGCGCGAGCTTCAGCGCCGCCCGGCCCCAGGCCCGCGCCGACCGGAAGTCCCGGCGGGCGTTCGCCAGCGCCGCCATGCCGGCCGGCGCATCCGCGTTCCCCTTCTCCCGGACCTTCAGCGAGGTCCGCAGCGCCTTCTCGGCCCGCGGGTAGTTCGAGGCGTCCGCCGTGCGCCGCCCCTGCTCCACGTAGGCCGTCCCGAGTACCGCCCACGACTGCGCGTCCTCGGGGTGCGCCCGCACCCGGGCCTCACGCCCGGCGATCAGCATCGCCAGGTCGGGCAGCGCGGCCGGAACCCCGGAGGTCACCGCCGTCAGCGCCTGTGCGCCCGGCGCCGGTGCCGGTGCCACCGGCCGGGGCGCCGCCGCCCGCTCCCAGGGCCACAGCGCCAGCGCCCCGCCGAGGACGGCACACCCCGCCACGGCGGCGATCAGCACCCGCCGGACCACACGTGGGCGGCGGCCCTCCGCTTGCTTCTCCATGGCGATCACTGTGCGTCAATACGACGAGCACATCCCGGCATACGTCCAGTGCCGTAGACGGGGTTCACACCGATGGCGGCGGGTGCGACGCTGTGATCATGAGCCGTATCGAAGCGCCTCGCGACGAAGCGACCGGAAACCTCGTCGACCGTCTGCTGGGCGGTCTGCCCGCCGAGGCCGTCCTGACCGACCCGGACGTCACGGCCTCCTACGCCAACGACATGGCGAGCTTCTGCCCGGCCGGCACCCCCGCCGTGGTCGTGCTGCCCCGCACGGTCGAAGAGGTCCAGCACGTCATGCGCATCGCCACCGAACTGCGCGTCCCGGTCGTCCCGCAGGGCGCCCGCACGGGCCTGTCGGGCGGCGCCAACGCCTCCGACGGCTGCATCGTGCTGTCCCTGACCAAGATGGACCGCATCCTGGAGATCAGTCCCGTCGACCGCATCGCCGTGGTCGAACCGGGCGTCATCAACGCGACCCTCTCCCGCGCGGTCGGCGAACACGGCCTGTACTACCCGCCGGACCCGTCCAGCTGGGAGATGTGCACGATCGGCGGCAACATCGGGACGGCCTCGGGCGGTCTGTGCTGTGTGAAGTACGGGGTCACGGCCGAGTACGTACTCGGTCTGGAGGTGGTGCTGGCCGACGGGCGGCTCATGTCCACCGGCCGCCGTACGGCCAAGGGCGTCGCCGGTTACGACCTCACCCGGCTCTTCGTCGGCTCCGAGGGCTCGCTGGGCATCGTCGTCAAGGCGATCCTGGCGCTCAGGCCGCAGCCGCCGCAGCAGCTGGTGCTGGCCGCCGAGTTCGCGTCCGGCGCCGCCGCCTGCGACGCGGTGTGCAAGATCATGGAGGGCGGCCACGTTCCGTCCCTGCTCGAACTGATGGACCGTACGACGGTCAAGGCGGTCAACGACCTCGCGCACATGGGCCTTCCGGAGACCACGGAGGCCCTGCTCCTGGCGGCCTTCGACACCCCGGACCCCGCCGCCGACCTCGCCGCCGTCGGCGCGCTGTGCGAGGCGGCGGGCGCCACCCAGGTCGTCCCCGCCGACGACTTCGCCGAGTCCGAACTCCTCCTCCAGGCGCGGCGGTTGTCGCTCACCGCGCTCGAAGCCGTCAGCGGTACGACGATGATCGACGACGTGTGCGTGCCCCGGTCCAGGCTCGGCGAGATGCTCGAAGGCACCGAGCGGATCGCCGAGAAGTACCAGCTCACCATCGGGGTCGTCGCGCACGCCGGCGACGGCAACACCCATCCGACGGTCTGCTTCGACGCCGCCGACCCCGACGAGTCCCGGCGCGCCCGCGAATCCTTCGACGAGATCATGGCCCTCGGTCTGGAGCTCGGCGGCACGATCACCGGCGAGCACGGCGTGGGCGTCCTGAAGAAGGAGTGGCTGGCGCGCGAGATCGGCCCGGTGGGGGTGGAGATGCAGCGGGCGGTCAAGCAGGTCTTCGACCCGCTGGGCATCCTGAACCCGGGCAAGCTGTTCTGACAGCCGGACTGCGTCACTGGGCGAGCAGCTGGTCGAGCGCGGCGTCGATCCCCAGCTGCTCGCCCTCAGTCCCCGGGGGCACCACCCGCAGTGTCCGCTCCAGCCAGGCCGACACCTGAGCGGCCGGCGCTTCCAGCAGGGCGTCACCGTCGGGTGAACTCAGCGCCATCAGAACGACGCTGCGGCCCTCCGACTTGGTCGGCCACACCCGCACGTCCCCGTGCCCGCAGGCCCGGAACACGCCCTCCACCAGGAGGTCGCGGGAGAACGTCCAGTACACGGGGTTCTCGGAGTTGGTGTGGAAGGTGATGTGGACGGCGTACGGGTCGTCGGTGCGGTAGCTCAGCCGGGCCGGGACCGGAATGCTGCGCTCCGGCGACAGGATCAGTCTGAGTTCCAGTTCGCGTTCCACCACGGTGTAGTGCATGTCGTCCGGTTCCTCTCTCGGGCAGGTGTACGGGGGGCCCTGCGGGTGGGCCCGTACACGTGGAGAGAGGAGAGGGGCGCGGGCATTACGCGGGTTCGGAGAATTTTTTTCCGAACGTGTGAGGACTGTGCACGGCGTTGCCCGGCTGTGCCTCCCCGGGGGCGCCAACCCCCGGACCCCCAGCCGAAAGAGTCGTGGCGGCCCCGGAGCGCATCGGGTTCCACTCGTGTGAAGTACATGTACGAGGTTGCCCGGAAAGGGGTGGGACTGGCGGGACTGTCGGTGGGGGTTGCGTGGGTCTGATAGATGTGGAGGCCCCCATATTCACCCCCGAGCAGATACGGGACGACGGACATGAGCGCCCCAACCCCGGCACCCGGTGACAACAGGCCCCGCGAAGGGTATTACCCGGACCCGTCCATTCCCGGATATGTCCGGTACTGGAACGGTGGGTCCTGGGTACCGGGCACCAGCCGTCCGGCCCCGACGGACGGCGAGCCGCTCGCCCCGCCGCCCGGCAGCGACCCGGCTCCGGTCGAGGAGACGGGACCGCACTTCTTCGACGAGGACCCCGCGCCGCAGTCGGCCCCCGAGGCCCAGCACGGCAGCCGGCCCGAGCCCGCGACCGCCTGGGGCGCCGACAGCTCCCAGCAGTCCGGCTTCGGTGGCGACCAGGACCGCCGGGTGTCGTGGGGCAACCCCCAGGCCGTCGACCCGCGCCTCGCCGACGGCGCCCCGGCCCAGCCGGACGGCCACGCGTCCCGCACCGACGGCACGGCGACGATCCCGCCGGCGGACTCGGAAGCGGACGACCCGGCCGCCGGCGGCACCTTCGTGTTCCGCAGGCCGACGGCACAGACCGGGGAGACGGAGCCCCCGGCAGCGGCGGCCGGCCATGGCATCCCCAGCCCCGGAGGCCCCGCGGCCGACGAGGGCACCATGACGTTCCGTGCGCTGTCCCAGCGCACGGGTCGGCAGGGCGGGGCGCAGAACGGCAGCACGGGGGCGCCCGGCTTCGGCGCGGGCAAGGCGGCCGCCGACCGCGCCGCGGCGGCGCAGGGACAGCCCGCCCCTTCGGGCCCCCAGCAGGCCACCCCGGTGATCCCGCCGCAGGGCGGCGGCGCCCGGCCCGCAGCGGCCGCCCAGCCCCCCGCCGCGCAGGCGCCCGCACCCGTCGCCACCCCCATGACCAGCGGCGCAGGCGGCGGTCAGCATTCCTGGGCGCAGCAGGTCCACCGGCTCGCGGGCGCCGACGAGGACCAGCCCGTGGCCCCATGGAAGCCGCCGGTCGAGGACATCTTCCAGGCGGCCGCCATGCGCCAGGCGGCAGCCCGCCCCGCAGGCCTCGGCAAGCGGCTGGCCGCCCGGCTGCTGGACACCGTCGTCCTCGCGGCGGTCACGGCCGTGGCCGCCGTACCGCTGGGCACCCAGGCGGTCGACCATGTCAACCAGAAGATCGACGAGGCCAAGCTCTCGGGCCAGACCGTGACCGTGTGGCTGCTGGACGGCACGACGTCGGTGTACCTGGGCATCATCCTGGCCGTACTGCTCGGCTTCGGCGTCCTCTACGAGGTGCTGCCCACCGCCAAGTGGGGCCGCACCCTCGGCAAGAAGCTGCTGGGTCTGGAGGTGCGGGACATCGAGGCGCACGAGCCGCCGACCTTCGGCGGGGCGCTGCGCCGCTGGCTCGTGTACAGCGTGCCCGGGCTGCTCGGCGTCGGGGTCGTGGGCGTCCTGTGGTGCGTGTTCGACCGCCCGTGGCACCAGTGCTGGCACGACAAGGCCGCGGGTACGTTCGTCACGGGCTGACCGCATACGGCGTATGCACCAGTCGATTCGGTACTCCGGACGGCCGTTCGCCGGATGCGGAGCGGGGAGGTTCGCGGTCCACTCGGGCCATGAGCAGCGAACCGCCCCCCGGATCCGGCGGACCGCCGGAGGACGACCCGTTCAGGAAGCAGCCCCCTCCTGGCCAGGGATCGGGCTCGCCGTACGACGCACCCGGTGGCGGCGGGCAACCCCCGCCGTACGGCGGTGACCCCTACGGCGGCGGCCAGTACCCCACCGACCCCCTCGCCGGTATGCCGCCGCTCGCCGACAGCGGCAGGCGCACGCTCGCCCGGATCATCGACCTGATCCTTGTGGGCGTCGTCGTCTGGCTGCTCACCTGGGCGTTCAACGTGCACGAGTACGACGTGAACGCCGATCACGTCTCCTACGCCAAGTCCTTCGGGCAGTCGCTGATCGCCGCCGTCCTCTACATCGGCTACGACACGTACCTGATCAGCAAGTCGGGACAGACGCTCGGCAAGAAGTGGCTGGGCATGCGCGTGGCCAACCTCGACAACGGCTCCACGCCCTCCGTGCAGACCTCGCTGACCCGCTCGGCGGTGCTGTGGATCCCGTTCGCGTTCTGCTGCGCCTGCATCTGGACCGCGATCTCGGGCGGCTGGAGCTACTTCGACCGGCCGTACAAACAGGGCCTGCACGACAAGGCCGCCAAGACCGTCGTTGTGAGCACCAGTTGAGGCAGGGCTCGCCCCCGAGCGGGTCGGGCCCAAGTCCGCTGCGGTTGGGCAGCGCCCCGAAGGGGCGCGGGGCTGTATTCGTTTGCGGCTCCGCCGCGGGGCGCGACAAGCCACGACGATGCCGCAGACGATCGACGGCCGATCGCGGCACACCGCGCGGAGGGCACCTCAGGAAGCGGCGCGCTCCCGCACCGGCTCGGGTGCCGCCGCGGCGACCACGGCCGGCACGGGCGCCTCCTGCTCCGCCGCCGCGGCCGCGGGCTGCTGGACCGCGACGACCCTCGGCTTCGGCAGGGGAACCGTCATGGCGACCAGGAGCCCGAGGGCGAGTGCCGCGAAGGCGATGACCGCGATCCCCACGCCCGAACTCGTCTGCGACAGCAGCAGCATGGCGAGCGTCGAGAAGATCACGGTGCACGAACCGTAGACGAGCTGAGCGGGCGTCGGACGAGGCATGGCAATCGTGTCCTCGGAAGTGGGGGTCCACGGGCGAGTCGGCCTGGGTTTCTGCCGATTTCCGGGCAGTCCGCCAACCGACTCTAATCGCGTGCATGCCCGAGTGGAACGAACGGTAAGCGTGACCTAACCAACAGTGCCGGTGCACAGGGGGCGCACGGAGTCATGGCGTCCATCAAGTGGACGTTCGAACGCGCCGGTCGGAGTGTCCGCAAAGCGAACCTCGGCTCCGCATAGTGCAATTGTTGTGTCCAAGTCAAGGTCTGTCTTTTCTTACCGACCTCTAGTCAAATTGCGTCACTTGACTTGCCACCTTGACCAAGAGGAACTCAAGTGACCCCAAAACCCTGGACGTTCAGAGCAACCGCGGTCGGCGTCGCGCTCGCTGCGGCCACCGCCACGTTCTCGACGTTCGCCGTGGCCCAGGCCGCCGACCCGGCCGCGACGGCCACCCGTGACCGCCACGACCCGGCGGCGGTCAGGAGCATGAAGAGCGACGACCTCGACGGCCCGCTCTCCAAGACCCAGGATGCCCGGCGCCAGGAGGCCCTGAACCAGGTCATATCCGGCCAGGCCCAGGTCAAGGACCGGGGCGGTTCGAAGGTCGTCCAGCTGAAGGGCAAGAAGGGCGACCGCAAGTACGTGGAACTGGGCCGGGAGAAGACCGACAAGATCTTCACCATCCTGGTCGAGTTCGGCGACAAGATAGACAGCACGTACGGCGGCACGGCGGGCCCCGCGCACAACCAGATAGCCCAGCCCGACCGCACGAAGGACAACTCGACGGCCTGGCAGGCGGACTACAACCAGAAGCACTTCCAGGACCTCTACTTCGGCACCGGCACCGCTTCCATGAAGTCCTTCTACGAGAAGCAGTCCTCGGGCCGCTACTCGGTGGACGGCGAGGTCGCCGACTGGGTCAAGGTCCCCTACAACGAGGCCCGCTACGGCAACAACGCCTGCGGCTCCACCAACTGCCCGAGCGTGTGGAACGTCGTCAGCGACGGCGTGAACGCGTGGGTCGCCCAGCAGAAGGCAGCCGGCAAGTCCGACGCCGACATCAAGACGGACCTGGCGAAGTTCGACCAGTGGGACCGCTACGACTACGACGGCGACGGCAACTTCAACGAGCCCGACGGCTACATAGACCACTTCCAGATCGTGCACGCCGGCGAGGACGAGTCCGCGGGCGGCGGCGTCCAGGGCAAGGACGCGATCTGGGCGCACCGCTGGTACGCCTTCGGCAGCGACACCGGCAGCACCGGCCCCACGGGCAACAAGCTGGGCGGCGCGCAGATCGGCGACACCGGCGTCTGGGTCGGCGACTACACCATCCAGCCGGAGAACGGCGGACTCGGCGTCTTCGCCCACGAGTACGGCCACGACCTGGGCCTGCCGGACCACTACGACACCACCAACGCCGGTGAGAACTCGACCGGTTTCTGGACGCTGATGTCCAACGGGTCCTGGCTCGGACGCGGCAAGGACACCATCGGTGACCTGCCGGGCAACTTCAACGCCTGGGACAAGCTGCAGCTGGGCTGGCTGAACTACGACACGGCGAAGGCCGCGACGAAGTCGAAGCACACGCTGGGCGTCGCCGAGTACAACACCAAGAACAAGCAGGCGCTGGTGGTCTCGCTGCCCGACAAGGCGGTCACCACCGACGTGGTCACCCCGGCGCAGGGCGCGACCCAGTGGTGGAGCGGCAGCGGCAACGACCTCAAGAACACCCTGACCCGCTCGGTGGACCTCACCGGCAAGTCCCAGGCCACGCTGACCCTCGACGGCTACTACGACACCGAGGCCAACTTCGACTACCTCTACACCGAGGTGTCGACCGACGGCGGCGCCAACTGGACCCCGATCGACGGCACGGTGGACGGCAAGGCCATCCCGCGCGACGGCAGCGGCAAGCCGGCGCTGACGGGCACGGTCGACGGCTACAAGAAGCTGTCGTACCCGCTGGACGCCTACGCGGGCAAGAAGATCGACCTGCGCTTCCGCTACCAGACGGACAGCGGTGTGGCACAGAAGGGCTTCGCGGCCGACGAGATCACGGTGACCGCGGACGGTACGGCGCTGTTCAGCGACAACGCCGAGAGCGCGGACCCGGGTTGGACCGCCACCGGCTTCTCCCGCATCGGCGCGTCCTTCACCAAGGACTACAAGCAGTACTACATCGCGGAGAACCGCCAGTACGTGTCGTACGACAAGACCCTCAAGGTCGGCCCGTACAACTTCGGCTTCTCGACGACCCGTAAGAGCTGGGTGGAGCACTACCCGTACCAGAACGGCCTGTTGATCTGGAAGTGGGACACCTCGCAGCAGGACAACAACACCAGCCAGCACCCCGGTGTGGGCCTGGTCCTGCCGGTCGACTCGCACCCGACGGCGCTGAAGTGGTCCGACGGCACGCTGATGCGCAGCCGTATCCAGTCCTACGACTCTCCGTTCAGCCTGTACCGCACGGACGGCATCACGCTGCACAACGCGGACGTCGAGACGGTGCTCCCGTCATCGAAGGGCGTGCCCGTCTTCGACGACCACGCGAGCACGTACTACGACGACGCGACTCCCTTCGCCGGTGTCAAGGTCACTGACACCAACACCAAGATCAAGATCGTCAGGGAGGCCAAGGATGGCTCGACGATCAAGGTCGAGGTCGGGCCCGCGGTGAAGTAGTCGGCATTTTCGCAGGTCAGAAGCGTATCGGCGGTGACCCCCTGGCGGGTCGCCGCCGATCGTGTTTAGGTGCGTCCTGTGCTTCCCTTATTGACACCGACATCGACAACGACTCGCACGGGGGTGTGACTGCATGGCCGCAGGAGGTTTCTGCAAGCTGCCGACAGGCAGCGTGGTGGTGGCGCTGAACCTGCCCAGCCCCACCGCCGACGGCACGGGCTGCATACGCTTCCTCGTGCACGCCCAGAACCGGGCGCGGGCCCTGACCAGGCTGCGCAACCTGGGCATGCGGGCGGTGTACCTGCGCGGCAACGCCGCCCCGCCGACCCCCGACGAGATCACCGCGGTCCTGCACCACCCCGACGGCCTCATCTGGCGTACGGCACCTGACATCGGTGTCGTACCGGGCCCGGAGCTTCCCCAGGAGCTTTGGCACCCGGTCAGGGCATTGCTGAGGCGCCCTGAAGGGGCGCGGGGAACTGCGCGACCAGCCACGACGAACCTGTAGCCGCCCGACTACGCATCGCGGCACACCAGACCGCGCAAGCTCAAGCAACCACGGGCTTCCCGGACAACTCCACGCCCGCCGAGCGCAGCTCCTCCAGCGCCCGCTCGGTCGTGTCCTCGGCGACCCCCGCGGTCAGATCGAGAAGCACCTGGGTGCGGAACCCCTCCCGGGCGGCGTCCAGCGCGGTAGCGCGCACGCAGTGGTCGGTGGCGATCCCGACGACGTCGACCTCGCCGACCTCCCGTGCGCGCAGCCAGTCGGCGAGCTTCACGCCGTTCTCGTCGGCCCCCTCGAACCCGCTGTACGCGGCCGCGTACGCGCCCTTGTCGAAGACGGCGTCGACCGCCCCGGAGGCGACGGCGGGTGCGAAGTTCGGATGGAAGCCGACGCCCTCGGTGCCCGCGACGCAGTGCGCGGGCCAGGAGTGCCGGAAGTCGGGGTTGTCGGCGAAATGGCCGCCGGGCGCGATGTGGTGGTCGCGGGTGGCCACCACGTGCCGGTAGCCGGAGCCGCCCGCCTGCCCGATCAGCTCGGTGATGGCGGCGGCCACATCGGCGCCCCCGGCCACGGCGAGGCTGCCCCCCTCACAGAAGTCGTTCTGCACGTCAACGACGATCAAGGCGCGGCGCATGGTGGGTGTCCTTCTCGACGATGGGGTCGGGGGAGGGGTGCGGGCCCGGCCATTGAACTTCCGAGCGTATTGAGTTCCCGTCCGGTAGGGGAGGGGGCGTCACGGGGCGTATCCGGCGGCACCTGCTTTAGCTACCCGAGCGCCCGTGGACGTACTCCGTCGGAATGACCGGTTCCCCGCGCGAGAGCTGGGTCGCGGACAGCGGCAGATTGGCGCGCGCGGCCGTGTGCCGGTCGCGTACGACGTCCAGTGGCTCGCGCGCCACCACGTCACCGCCCTTGACCAGCTCGACCAGCAGCTGCCGGTCCGCCAGCTCGGCCGGCACCGGTCCGGTGCCGACGACCTCGGCCTCCGCGACGCCGTCCGCGTCCAGCCGCCGCGCGGCCCACTTGCGGCCGCCGATGGAGGTCTTGCCGCCGCTGGACTTCTTCGCCACCGGCACCAGCGGCGCCCTCGGGTCGGCGGACTCGGCGCGGGCGACCAGCTTGTACACCATCGAGCAGGTCGGGTGTCCGGACCCGGTGACCAGCTGCGTACCGACGCCGTACGCGTCCACGGGCGCCGCCGCCAGCGAGGCGATGGCGTACTCGTCGAGGTCCGAGGTCACGATGATCTTCGTGGCCGTCGCGCCCAGCTCGTCCAGCTGCTGCCGCACCCGGTGCGCGACCAGCAACAGGTCGCCGGAGTCGATGCGCACGGCACCCAGCTCGGGCCCGGCGATCTCGACGGCCATGCGGACGGCCTCGGCGACGTCGTAGGTGTCCACGAGCAGGGTGGTGTTCCGGCCGAGCGAGTTGACCTGGGCCTGGAAGGCGTCCCGCTCGCGGTCGTGCAGGAGGGTGAAGGCGTGCGCGGAGGTGCCGACGGTCGGGATGTTGTAGCGGAACCCGGCCGCGAGGTCGGAGGTGGAGGTGAAGCCGCCCACGTACGCGGCGCGGGAGGCGGCGACGGCGGCGAGCTCGTGAGTGCGCCGGGCGCCCATCTCGATCAGCGGGCGGTGCCCGGCGGCCGAGGACATCCGGGAGGCGGCCGCGGCGATCGCGGAGTCGTGGTTGAGGATGGAGAGGATCACCGTCTCCAGCAGCACGCACTCGGCGAACGACCCCTCGACCCGCATGATCGGCGAGCCCGGGAAGTACACCTCGCCCTCCGGATAGCCCCAGACGTCACCGGAGAAGCGGTAGGAGGCGAGCCATTCGAGGGTCGCCTCGTCGACGATGCCCCGCTCACGCAGGAAGCCCAGGACGTCTGCGTCGAAACGGAAGTTCTCCACGGCGTCCAGAACCCGCCCGGTGCCGGCCACCACGCCGTAGCGCCGCCCCTCCGGCAGCCGCCGGGTGAAGACCTCGAAGACGCTTCGCCGCTCGGCCGTACCGGCCTTGAGGGCGGCCTGCAGCATTGTGAGCTCGTACTGGTCCGTGAAGAGCGCCGTCGAGGGAACGTCCACCGGCAGCCCAAGGTCCGCTGTGTTCATGGCAAGGAATGGTACACCCCTTTGCGTCAGTGTGACGATTTGTGGGGCCCGTGGCAGCATGGGCTGTGTGACGTCACCCGCTCCCCTTGAGATCGAACGCACCGAGTCGGCGGAGGAGGTCTTCGCCGTACCCGAGCCAGACGTCCCCTGGGTCACGATCGTGCACAACGACCCGGTCAACCTCATGAGCTATGTGACGTACGTCTTCCAGACGTACTTCGGCTACACCAAGGACAAGGCCACCAAGCTCATGCTCGATGTCCACCACAAGGGCCGGGCGGTCGTCTCCAGCGGCACTCGCGAGGAGATGGAACGCGACGTGCAGGCCATGCACGGCTACGGACTGTGGGCCACCCTCCAGCAGGACCGGAAGTAGCGACTCAACCTGATGCCAGGCACCTTCGAACCGCTCCCCGGCGGCGGCGCGGCCGTCGCGCTCGACGACGTCGAGATCTCCATCATCCGGTCGCTGGCCGTCCAGCTCCTGGAGCTCGTCGGGCCCGGCCCCGGCGAGGACGCGTCCGACGACCCGTTGGCCGAGCTCTTCGCCGAGGGCCCCAGTGAGCCCCCGAAGGACCCCGTGCTCAAGCGGCTCTTCCCGGACGCCTACAGCGACCCGGAGGCCACCCCCGGGCCCAAGGAGGCCGAGGAGCAGCGGGAGTACTCCGCCGAGTTCCGCCGCTACACGGAGAACGACCTGCGCGCCGCCAAGCGCGAGAGCGCCCTCGCCGTGATCCGCTCCCTGGACGCGCTGACGCCGGCCGGTGACGGCGGCGCGGTCCTCCAGCTGTCGGCCGACGAGTCCCGTCAGTGGCTCGGCACCCTCAACGACCTGCGCCTGGCGATCGGCTCCCGCCTCGAGATCACCGACGAGGACGACACCGACCTCCTCTACCGCCTCCCGGACGAGGACCCGCGCAAGCCGATGGTGATGGCGTATCTGTGGCTGGGCGGCCTCCAGGAGACGCTGGTCTCCACCCTTATGCCCTGATCCGAGACGTTCGGCGTTCGCTCAGAGGACGCTCAAATCCGGATAACGATGAGGTCACCAGAGTCGCCTTCTATGCGCCTTTGGCGTGGCCTTTGTCCGGTTCTCCCTGTGGCGTGCGCCACATCTCGCTCGAATGATCAAGGTTGCGGCCGTGATAAATCTTCACGACCGCCCGGCGAACACCACCCATGTTCAGCCGGGTGCGCCACCGAGCCGGCCAATCGCCGGCCAGGCACAACGCTCCATCAATCCGGGGGGATCGAGACCCGATCCGGGGCCGACGAGAGGCCCGGGGTCGGAATGGAGAAAGGCGCACCACCACATGACCTCCGCTCAGGTCGGTACGGACAACGCCCCCGAGGGGGCCGAAGAGGGGTACGAGCGCGGGCTCGGCAGCCGTCAGGTCCAGATGATCGCGATCGGCGGCGCCATCGGCGTCGGCCTCTTCCTGGGTGCCGGGGCGAACATCGCCAAGGCCGGCCCCAGCCTCATCTTCATGTACGCCCTCGCGGGCGTGATCATCTTCTTCATCATGCGGGCACTCGGCGAGCTGCTCCTCTACCGCCCGGTCTCGGGCTCCTTCGCGGAGTACTCCCGCGAGTTCCTCGGCCCGTTCTTCGGCTACTTCACCGCCTGGACCTACTGGCTGATGTGGGTCGTGACGGGCATGGCCGAGCTGACGGCCGCCGCGATCTACGTCCACTACTGGTTCCCGCACGTCCCGCAATGGACCACCGCCCTGGTCTTCCTGGTGATCCTCTTCGGGGTCAACCTGATCTCCGTGAAGCTCTTCGGCGAGCTGGAGTTCTGGTTCTCGATGGTCAAGGTCACCGCGCTGATCGGCATGATCGTCATCGGCCTCGGCGTCCTCACCTTCGGCTTCAGCGCCGCCGGTGACACCGCCTCCGTCGCCAACCTCTGGCAGTTCGACGGCTTCTTCCCCAAGGGTGTCGGCTCGTCCCTGATGACCCTGCAGGGCGTCATGTTCGCCTACCTCGCCGTCGAGCTGGTCGGTGTCACCGCCGGCGAGTCCGAGGACCCGGAGAAGACCCTCCCCAAGGCGATCAACACCCTGCCCTGGCGCATCGCGCTCTTCTACGTCGGCGCGCTCACCGTCATCCTCTGCGTCGTCAAGTGGACCGAGTTCGCGGACGGCGTCAGCCCCTTCGTGAAGGCGTTCGCGCTGATCGGCATCCCGGCCGGCGCGGGCATCGTCAACTTCGTCGTCCTGACCGCGGCCCTGTCCTCCTGCAACTCGGGCATGTACTCCACGGGCCGCATGCTGCGCACACTGGCCGACAACGGCGAGGCCCCGCGCGCCTTCGCCAAGCTGTCGGCCTCCAAGACGCCCGCCCTCGGCATCACGGTCTCGGTCGCCTTCATGGGCATCGGTGTGGTCCTCAACTACATCGTCCCGGAGAAGGCCTTCGGCTACGTCACCTCGGTGGCCACCGCGGCCGGCATCTGGACCTGGCTGATGATCCTGATCAGCCACGTCCTCTACCGCCGCGCGGTCGTCGCGGGCCGGCTGCCCGCCTCGTCCTTCCCGGCGCCGGGCGGCGCGGTGTGCTCGTACATCGCCATCGTGTTCCTGCTCTTCGTCACCGGCCTGATCGCCTACGACGCCGACTCCCGCGTCTGCCTCTATGTGATGGCCGGCTGGGCGGTCGTCCTCGGCATCGGCTGGGCGATCCTCAAGGCGAGCAACCCGGAGGTCACCCGGCGGCGCGAGCCGGAGCTGGAGAAGGTCGGCTGACCCTGCTCCACTCTGTTCAGCATCCGGGCCGCCCCATACCACCCATCGGTACGGGGCGGCCCTCTGCTTATCCTGGCGAGCATGCTGACCATCACCCAGGCCCTCGTCGACCAGATCGTCGCGCACGCGCGCAAGGACCACCCCGACGAGGCGTGCGGCGTCGTCGCGGGCCCGGCCGGTACGGACCGCCCCGAGCGGTTCATCCCGATGCTGAACGCGGCCATGTCGCCCACGTTCTACGAGTTCGACTCCGGCGACCTGCTCAGGCTCTACCGCGAGATGGACGACCGCGACGAGGAGCCGGTGATCATCTACCACTCCCACACCGCGACCGAGGCCTACCCCTCCCGCACCGACATCTCCTACGCCAACGAGCCCGGCGCCCACTACGTCCTGGTCTCCACCGCGGACACCGACGGCCTCGGCGACTTCCAGTTCCGCTCGTACCGGATCGTGGAGGGCGAGGTCACGGAGGAGGAGGTCACGGTCGTAGAGGCCTACTGATCTCGCGGTTCGGTCAGAATCCGTCCAGTATGCGAGATCACACTCCGGGCCCGGTACCGGGAATCGATACGATGACCCCATGGTTTTCCACGACGTGAGCGACAAGACGCCGGGCATGCTGCTCGTGGCGCGGCTGCACGTCGACCTGTGCAGGCTGCAGAGCGCCATCTGTACGCGCTGACCCCTGCCGCCGTACGGCCGTGAGCCGCGGCGCCTTGTGCACCACAAGCTCCACTGCGCTGCCGCGCGCCCACCGACTGACTACTCCCGACAGGAGCCCTGAGCCATGGCCATCGAGGTCCGCATCCCCACCATCCTTCGCACCTACACCGCCGGCGAGAAGGCGGTGGAGGGCAACGGGGACACCCTCGCCGAGCTCTTCGCCGACCTCGAGACCCGGCATGCGGGCATCCAGGCCCGCATCGTGGACAACGGCGAGCTGCGCCGCTTCGTCAACGTCTACCTGAACGACGAGGACGTCCGCTTCCTCGAGGGCATCAACACCAAGCTCGCCGACGGCGACAACGTCACGATCCTGCCGGCCGTGGCCGGCGGCATGGCCTGATCCGCATGCGCTACGACTCCCCGCTGGCCGCGGTGGGCAACACCCCTCTGGTGCGCCTGCCGCGGTTGTCGCCGTCCGAGGACGTCCGCATCTGGGCCAAGCTGGAGGACCGCAACCCCACCGGCTCGGTCAAGGACCGCCCGGCCCTGCACATGATCGAACAGGCGGAGAAGGACGGCCGTCTGACCCCCGGCTGCACCATCCTGGAGCCGACCAGCGGCAACACCGGCATCTCCCTCGCCATGGCCGCGAAACTCAAGGGCTACCGCATGGTCTGCGTGATGCCCGAGAACACCTCGCAGGAGCGCCGCGACCTGCTCGGCATGTGGGGCGCGGAGATCATCTCCTCCCCGGCGGCGGGCGGCTCCAACACCGCGGTCCGGGTGGCCAAGGAACTCTCGGCCGAGCACCCGGACTGGGTGATGCTCTACCAGTACGGCAACCCGGACAACGCGGGCGCGCACTACGCGACGACCGGCCCCGAGATCCTCGCCGACCTCCCCTCCGTCACCCACTTCGTGGCGGGCCTCGGGACGACGGGGACGCTGATGGGCGTCGGCCGCTTCCTGCGCGAGAACAAGCCCGACGTGAAGATCGTCGCCGCGGAACCGCGCTACGACGACCTGGTGTACGGGCTCAGGAACCTCGACGAGGGCTTCGTACCGGAGCTGTACGACGCCTCCGTCCTGACGACCCGCTTCTCCGTCGGCTCGGCGGACGCCGTCACCCGCACCCGCGAACTCCTCCAGCAGGAGGGCATCTTCGCGGGCGTCTCCACCGGCGCGGCCCTGCACGCGGCGATCGGCGTCGGCAACAAGGCCGTCAAGGCCGGCGAGAGCGCGGACATCGTGTTCGTCGTGGCCGACGGCGGCTGGAAGTACCTGTCGACGGGCGTCTACACGGCGGCCACGACGGAGGAGGCCATCGAGACGCTGCAGGGACAGCTCTGGGCGTAGTCCTACGTGAGCCCGCTCGAAGGGCTCACGGCGCAGCGCTCATGTAGCGAGGTGACGGACCTGGTCCCACAGGACCGGGTCCACCACACCCACCCTCCGCCGGAACTCCCACACCGGCACCTCGCGCAACTCGTCCGTCTCCAGGAAGCTCGCGCGCCCCTGCGCATCGCCGACGGCCCCCGGAGGCAACGGGATCACCCCGGCCCGCTCGTCGTGGTACTTGCTGGTGATCTTCGCGACGACCGCCCGCTCCCCGTGCACCACCAGCACCAGACAGGGCCGGTCCTTGTTGCCCGGCCGGTCCTCGTACGGAACGTTCGCCCACCAGATCTCCGCGGGCTTGGGCCGCCCGCCACCCCGCACGCCCGGCCGGCCCGGCGGCCGTGTGCGGCGCCCCTCGGGCCGCCGCCCCCGCCCCCAGCCGTCGACGAGCGTGGCGACCAGCGCGAGCAGTATCACCGCCGCGAGCGCGAGCCACCATGACGTGTCCATACGAAGACGTTACCGGCGCACGATCAGCGCCGCGCGCCCTCTGCGCAACCCGGGCTCGCCCTCTCACGCCTCACCCGCCCCGCTTCCAGCCGAACCGGTGACACCACAGGTGAGTTCGCCCACAACAGCCCCTGCCTGAGGAGCGACCGGACGTTTTGCGCCTTACGCTCGACGGACCGCACGACCCCCGTTCCCCTTCCCAGAAAAGTTCCCGCCAGCGGAGGTTTCTGCTTCATGAAGCTCACCGTCGTCGGTTGCTCGGGGTCGTTCCCGTCCGCGGAATCGGCCTGCTCGAGCTACCTCGTAGAGGCCGACGGCTTCCGGCTGCTCCTCGACATGGGCAACGGCGCCCTTGGCGAGCTGCAGCGCCACTGCGGTCTCTACGACCTCGACGCGATCTTCCTCAGCCATCTGCACGCCGACCACTGCATCGACATGTGCGCCTACTTCGTGGCGCGCTACTACCGGCACGACGGCGGCCGCTGCGATCCGATTCCCGTCTACGGACCCGAGGGAACGGAACACCGGCTGACCACCGCCTACGCCGACACCCCCACCGCCTCCTCCATGAGCGAGGTCTTCGACTTCCACACGGTCAAGCCGTCCACGTTCGAGATCGGCCCGTTCACGGTGCACACGGAACGCGTGGCCCATCCCGTGGAGGCGTACGGCATCCGCATCGAGCACGGCGGGAAGTCCCTGACCTACTCCGGCGACACGGGCACGACCTCCGTCCTGGACGAACTCGCCCGCGACACCGACCTGTTCCTGTGCGAGGCCGCGTTCACGCACGGCAAGGAGAACATCCCCGACCTGCACCTCAACGGCCGCGAGGCGGGTGAGACGGCGGCCCGGGCGGGTGCACGGCGCCTGGTCCTGACCCACATCCCGCCGTGGACCGACCCGCAGGTCAACCTGGCGGACGCCCGCGCGGTGTTCGACGGCCCGGTGGAGTTGGCGGCGCCGAGGCAGTCGTACGAGATCTGACATCCGCACGTATGGGAAGGCCCCGGCACCTGTTTCGGTGCCGGGGCCTTCCTCATGCCGTGAGGGCGGGGCTCACGCCTTGGTGAGGTCCTCGAGCTCCTCCTCGGGCTCGCGGCCCGGGGTGGGGAGGTTGAACCTGACGATGGCGAAGCGGAAGACGACGTAGTAGATGGCGCCGAACACCAGGCCGACCGGGATCAACAGCCAGGGCTTGGTGGAGATGCCCCAGTTGATGAAGACATCGGTCAGACCGGCCGAGAAGCTGAAGCCCATGTGCATGCCCAGCGCCCACGTCACGGCCATCGACACGGCGGTGAGCACCGCGTGGATCGCGTACAGCAGCGGAGCGATGAACATGAACGAGAACTCGATCGGCTCGGTGACGCCCGTGACGAACGAGGTCAGGGCGAGCGACAGCATCATGCCCATCACGGCCTTGCGGCGCTCGGGGCGGGCCGAGTGCGCGATGGCCAGGGCGGCGGCGGGCAGGCCGAACATCATGATCGGGAAGAATCCCGTCATGAACATACCCGCGTGCGGGTCGCCCGCGAAGAAGCGGGGCAGGTCGCCGTGGAAGACGGTGCCGGCGGAGTTGGTGTAGTCGCCGATCTGGAACCAGGCCACCGAGTTCACGAACTGGTGCATGCCGATCGGGATCAGCGCGCGGTTGATCAGACCGAAGAGCGCCGCACCGAAGGAACCGAGCCCGGTCATCCACTCGCCGAAGTTCGTGATGACGTCACCGATGGGCTGCCAGCCCAGGACGACCAGTACACCGAGGGCGGCGCCGACGACGGCCGTGACGATCGGCACCAGTCGGCGGCCGTTGAAGAAGCCGAGCCAGTCCACGAGCTTCTTGCGGTGGTAGCGCTGCCACAGCACGGCGGTCAGCAGGCCGATGATGATGCCGCCGAGCACACCCGGGTTCTGGAAGGTCGCGGCCTCCGCGACCCCGTCGCCCTTCTGCCAGAAGCCGCCGAAGGGGGCGACGGACGTGTAGGTGGCGCCCTCGTGCCCGTCCTTGATCGGGAACTGGTGGATCACCGCGTAGTAGGTCAGGAAGCTGACCACTGCGGCGAGAGCCGTGGAACCGTCGGCCTTCTTCGCGAAGCCGATGGCCACGCCTATACAGAACAGCAGCGGCAGTCCGAACGAGCCGTCGAACAGCACACCGCCGGCCCCGGCGAACACCTTGGCGACATCGGTGGGCAGATGCAGCTTCGCCTGGACGTCGGGCTGGCCGAGTCGCATCAGCAGGCCCGCCGCCGGAAGCACGGCGATCGGGAGCTGGAGACTGCGGCCGATCTTCTGCAGGCCCTGGAGCAGGCCGGATCCCCACTTCTTCGTGGGGGCCGCCGTTGGCGCGGTGGCGGTGGTCATAGACTTCCTCCATCGGGTGGTGGTCTACACCACTCAGTGGTGTAGACCTGTTGTAGCAGATGAAGTCCGCATAAAGGAACCCGCGAAATCTGCAACCGGAACGCTACGCACCGTTCACCGCGAGTGATCTTCCCCAGCCCCTCCGCAGGCCTTCCACGCGCATGGGAAAGGCCCCCGAACCGGTGGTCCGAGGGCCCAACTCACTTGTGACACAAGGCCCTTGTCAGGGCTGTGTGACGTCCTCGTGCTCCTCCTCCGGCTCCCGCCCCGGAGTCTTCAGGTCGAACCTCGTGATCGCGAAACGGAAGATCACGTAGTAGACCGCGGCGAAGCACAGCCCGATCGGGACGATCGCCCACGGTCTCGTGGCCAGATTCCAGTTGATGACGTAGTCGATCAACCCGGCCGAGAAGCTGAAGCCGTCGTGCACCCCGAGCCCCCACGTCACCGCCATCGACACCCCCGTCAGCAGCGCGTGGATCGCGTACAGCAACGGCGCGACGAACAGGAACGAGTACTCGATGGGCTCTGTGATGCCCGTGACGAACGACGTCAGCGCGACGGACAGCATCAGCCCGCCGATCTCCTTCCGGCGGGCCGGCTTCGCGCAGTGCGTGATCGCGAGGGCCGCCGCCGGCAGCGCGAACATCATGATCGGGAAGAACCCGGAGGTGAACTGCCCCGCATTCGGATCCCCCGCCAGGAACATGTTGATGTCACCGTGCACGACCGTGCCGTCGGGCTTGGTGTAGCTGCCGAACTGGAACCAGATGGGCACGTTCAGGAACTGGTGCAGCCCCACCACCAGCAGCGCCCGGTTCGCGACGCCGAAGATGCCCGCACCCCAGGCGTCGAGTCCGTCGAGCCAGTCGCTGAAGTTCTCCAGACCGTCACCGATGGGCGGCCAGACCCACAGACACAGCGCGGCGAACACGATCGCGACGAACGCCATGATGATCGGCACCAGCCGCCGCCCGTTGAAGAAACCGAGCCAGTCCACCAGCTTCGTACGGTGATAGCGCGCCCAGAAGAAAGCGGCCAGCAGACCCATCACGATGCCGCCGAAGACACCCGGATTCTGGTACGTGAACGCCGTCACCGTGCCGTCGGACACCTGGCAGCCGACCCCGGCGACCGCCTTCGACCCGCCCGGGCAGTCCTTCGGGAACTGGCGCAGCACGTTGTAGTAGACGAGGAAGCCCGCGACCGCCGCGAGCGCCGTCGAACCGTCCGCCTTCTTCGCCATGCCGATCGCGACGCCGATGCAGAAGAGAAGGGGAAGCCCGAGGGAACCGTCGAGCAGGGCGCCGCCCGCACCGCCCATCACCTTCGAGACGTTCGTCCACCCCAGCCCGTCGTCCCCGAAGACATCCGGCTGACCGAGCCGGTTGAGGATGCCCGCGGCCGGCAGCACCGCGATCGGGAGCTGGAGACTGCGGCCCATCTTCTGCAGACCCTGGAACAATGTGTTCCATCGCCGCCGGGCAATGGAGATCTCCGTGGTGGCACTCATGGGTTGGCGACCGCCTGTCAGGTGGTGTAGACCAGTCACGGGCGATATGGCTGCTGTGACGTCATCCTTCGGTACGCACGACGCAATCGCTCGCGAAGTTGAGCCAACCGTGCATGAGGAGACAGACATGGCCAGCAAGGCTGAGAAGATCGTTGCCGGGCTCGGCGGCATCGACAACATCGAGGAGATCGAGGGCTGCATCACTCGGCTGCGCACCGAGGTCAGCGACGCCTCGCTGGTCGACGAGACCGCCCTCAAGGCCGCCGGCGCCCACGGCGTCGTCAAGATGGGCACCGCGATCCAGGTCGTCATCGGCACCGACGCCGACCCCATCGCCGCGGAGATCGAAGACATGATGTGAACCGACGTGAGATGAGCCACGGCCACCCCGGCCCGCACTCACTCGATGGGGCCCCTTCCCACCGCGGGAGGGGCCCTTTCCGCTCGTACGGCTAGGCTCATCGCCATGTCTCGAATCGACGGCCGCACCCCCGAACAACTCCGCCCGATCACCATCGAACGCGGCTGGAGCAAGCACGCCGAGGGCTCCGTCCTCATCGCCTTCGGCGACACCAAGGTCTTCTGCACCGCCTCCGTCACCGAAGGCGTCCCCCGCTGGCGCAAGGGCAGCGGCGAGGGCTGGGTCACCGCCGAGTACTCCATGCTCCCCCGCGCCACCAACACCCGCGGCGACCGCGAGTCCGTACGCGGCAAGATCGGCGGCCGCACCCACGAGATCAGCCGCCTCATCGGCCGCTCCCTGCGCGCGGTCATCGACTACAAGGCGCTCGGCGAGAACACCATCGTCCTCGACTGCGACGTCCTCCAGGCCGACGGCGGCACCCGCACGGCCGCGATCACCGGCGCCTACGTGGCACTGGCCGACGCCGTCGCGTGGGCCCAGGGCAAGAAGCTGATCAAGGCCGGCCGCCAGCCGCTCACCGGCACCGTCTCGGCGGTCTCCGTCGGCATCGTCGGCGGCGTCCCCCTCCTCGACCTCTGCTACGAGGAGGACGTACGGGCCGACACCGACATGAACGTCGTCTGCACCGGCGACGGCCGCTTCGTCGAGGTCCAGGGCACCGCGGAGGCCGAGCCCTTCGCCCGCGAGGAGCTCAACTCCCTTCTGGACCTGGCGGTTTCCGGCTGCTCGGAACTCGCTGTCCTCCAGCGCAAGGCGCTTGATACCGTCCTCGAAAAGTAAAGGACGCACCAAGCGGAACGGCGGCCCGAGGCAACCCGGACGCCCCTCCCAGCGTCCCTACGAATGCGGGCGCACGGCACACCACCGTGCGCCCGACCAGTACGGGGGGCCCACGGGCCTGGACACGGAGGGACCACAGTCATGGCCGCGAGCCGAGGCCGCCGCATCACCGTCACCATCGCAGCACTGGCAGCCATAGGGCTGACCGCGGGCCTCACCACCGGCTGCGACGCCGTCAACAAGGCCCTGGACTGCGTCCAGACCGCCGACACCATCGCCGACAGCGTCACCAACCTCCAGCAGGCCGTGGAAAACGCCTCGAACGACCCGACCCAGCTCGACGAGTCACTCGCCTCCATCGACAAGAACCTCGACAAGATCGGCGACAAGACCGACAACGCCGACGTCAACAAGGCCGTCGACGACCTGAACAAGGCCGTGAGCAACGTCCGTACGGCGATCAAGAACGGCGACAAGACCCCGGACGTCAGCCCCGTCACGGACGCGGCGGGCGAACTCACTAAGGTCTGCACCTCGTAAGGACCCCCCTACGGGCCGCGCCGTACTGTTGCCCCATGACGACGCGCCTGATCCTCGCCACCCGCAACGCCGGAAAGATCACCGAGCTCAGGGCGATCCTCGCCGAAGCGGGACTCGCCCATGAACTGGTCGGGGCGGAGGAGTATCCGGATGTCCCCGACGTCAAGGAAACAGGCGTGACGTTCGCCGAGAACGCCCTCCTGAAGGCCCACGCCCTGGCGCAGGCGACGGGCCTACCCGCGGTCGCCGACGACTCGGGCCTCTGCGTCGACGTCCTGAACGGCGCGCCGGGCATCTTCTCCGCCCGCTGGGCGGGCAAGCACGGCGACGACCGGGCCAACCTGGAGCTGCTGCTGGCCCAGCTGTCGGACATCGCGGACGAACACCGGGGCGCGCACTTCGCCTGCGCGGCGGCACTGGCACTGCCGGACGGCCGGGAGCGCGTGGTCGAGGGGCAGCTGCGGGGGGTGCTGCGGCACGCTCCGGTGGGCACGAACGGCTTCGGCTACGACCCGATCCTCCAGCCGGAGGGGGAGTCGCGGACGTGCGCGGAGCTGAGCGCCGAGGAGAAGAACGCGATCAGTCATCGGGGGAAGGCGTTCAGGGCGTTGGTGCCGGTGGTGCGGGAGCTGTTGGGCTGACAACGGTGGAGGTCCACCTGCGTTCAGGTGGACCTTCGAATCAAAGGTGTGCGGCCGGAGGGACTCGAACCCTCAAGGGATTTCTCCCACAACATCCTAAGTGTTGCGCGTAGGCCAATTCCGCCACGGCCGCTTGCGCGCTCATGCTACCCGGCGAGGCGGCTTCGTAGTCGAGGGCCTAGGCGGCTCTACGGCCACCTCGGCACCACGTGTTGGTGATCGCATGGCAATTGGGGCACAGCAACCGCAGGTTCTCGCGCCGGTCGTCGCTCCAGTCCCCGTTGATGTGATCGACCTCCAGCGTCATGGGCTTCCCGAGCCACTCGGGGCCTGTTCCGCACTCGGCACACTCCTCCGATACGCCCACCTCCAAAAGCGCCCGGCGGAGCAGATGGGTCCTGGTCCGGCGCTTGCCGTCATGCTGGATCAGGATGTCCTCGGCGCGCCTGAGCGGTGTGGTGCCTGGCCCGCCGCGTTGATGGGCCTGCCCAAGGAAATGGGAGGTGTCGAGACCGTCCTCGGTCACCCAGCGTCGGAGCTGAACGCGCAACCTGCTGTTGTAGGGCTCCATCCCGAGAGCGCGCAGCGTATCGGCGATGGAGGTTGCTCCTGCGACCGCTCGGCGCAACTCGTCGGCGGCTGGTCGGGCGAGCACTCCGCGCGCTCGCCTCTGGCGGGGCATGTGCGAGACGTCGATTCCGAAGTGGTCGAAGCGCCGGAAGAGATGACGGCGCAGTTGGCCGTATGGCCGGGTGCCGAAGAACGCGATGACCTCGTCGATGTCCGAACACTGCGCGGCGGCTTCTGTCAGCCGTTCCCGGGTGTACTGCACGCCGCCGCTCATGAAGTCCTGCCTTTGCCGCGCCCCCGGTAACTGTCCGTTGTCGAGTGGCAGTTGGGGCACAGGAACCGCAGGTTCTCGATGCGGTTGTCGCGCCAGTTGCCGTCGATGTGATCGACCTCCAGCGGGAGCGGATGCCCTCGCCAGACCGCTTCCGTTCCGCATCTGGCGCACCGCTCTCGCATGCCCAGGGCCGTCATCGCCCACTTGAGCCGATCGCTAGGGATGCGCCGGGCCTGGCCGACGGGCTGCTCGACGAGTAGTCCCTCGGGCGTCCGGGGGCGCCACGCCTTGCCGCGCCGGGTCGGCACCTGAAAGTGCGAGGTGTCGATGTCGTACGCCTTGATCCGTCGGCTGATGTGAGTGTGGTGCCCGCCGACGACCTCAAGCCCCAGGTGCCGTAGCACCTCGCACATGTTCGTCGACGCCGAGACCGCCACCTGGAGGATCTCTCGCGTCCACTTCACCCCCTCCCGCTCGAAGTGCGACGTGTCCACCCCCAGCTTCTTCATCCGCCCCAAGACGTACCGCCGCGTCGAACTCCCCGGATCCACCCCCAACCTCCCCAACGCCTCCGACAACGTCCGCGCCCCCCGAGCCGCCTCCTCCAGCCGCTCCTTGGTGTACGCACTGGCCCCCATGAGCCCCCTCCGTTCCGGCCACGCGTTCGCAGCCCGTACGGAGTAACGAACAGCTCATCCGACAGTCACGCCCGAAATGTAAAGCGGCCCGCACCAGGGCATCCCGGTGCGGGCCGCTGACGCAGCAGAGACGGACCCTCAGATCCCCAGATCCTTGATGATCTTGGCCACATGCCCCGTCGCCCGGACGTTGTACAGCGCCCGCTCGACCTTGCCCTCCTCGTCCACGATCACCGTGGAGCGGATGACGCCCATGTACGTCTTGCCGTAGTTCTTCTTCTCGCCGTACGCGCCGTAGGCCTCGGTGACCGTCTTCTCCGGGTCGGCCGCCAGCGTGATCTTCAGGGACTCCTTCTCGCGGAACTTCGCCAGCTTCTCCGGCTTGTCCGGGGAGATGCCGATGACGTCGTAGCCGGCGCCGGCCAGGAGTTCCAGGTTGTCGGTGAAGTCGCAGGCCTGCTTGGTGCAGCCGGGCGTCAGGGCCGCCGGGTAGAAGTAGACGATGACCTTGCGGCCCTTGTGGGCCGAGAGGGACACGTCGTTGCCGTCGGCGTCGGGGAGGGTGAAGTCGGGGGCCACGTCCCCCGGCTGGAGTCGCTCGCTCATCGAACCAGCGTAACCGGGGGTCCTGACAGTGCGGGGGCGGGCGGAACTGACAGACTGTCCAGAACAAGTAGCAGCAGGCAGGCATCAGGCGACTTCGGAGGCCCCACGGTGGCGGACACGTCGGACACCAGAACCCCGGCGCAGATCGAGGCGGACATCAGGCGCCGCCGCGACGTGCTGGCCGAGACGCTCGACGAGATCGGGGTGCGGGTGCATCCGAAGACGATCGTCGGGGACGCCAAGGCCAAGGTCGTGTCGAACATCGATCAGACCCTGGGACGGGCCTACGTCGGGGTCAACAAGGTCGTGAGCGATGTGAAGGCCCAGTTCGTGGATGAGGAGGGCGCGCCCCGGCTGGAGCGGATCGTGCCGGTCGCGGTCGTCGCCGTCGGACTGGTCGGGCTGCTCGCGCTCGGGACCCGGCGGCGCAGGGGCTGAGCAAGCGCCGACCCGGCGGCGTACGGACTGGGCAAAGGCAGGTAGGTTCAAGGCGTGAGCGCCAAGAGAAACGAGCACAGCACCCAGCACGACAAGCTGCCCATCCGGATGCTGCATGACCGGGTTCTGGTCAAGCAGGAGAGCGGCGAGGGTGAGCGGCGGTCGGGCGGGGGCATCCTGATCCCCGCCACGGCGGCCGTCGGGCGTCGGCTGGCCTGGGCCGAGGTCGTAGCGGTGGGCCAGAACGTACGGACCGTGGAGCCGGGCGACCGGGTCCTGTACGACCCGGAGGACCGTGCCGAGGTGGAGGTCCGGGGCGTCGCCTATGTGCTCATGCGTGAGCGTGACCTGCATGCCGTGGCCGCGGACCGGTTCGAGGGGTCCGAGGACACGACGGGCCTGTATCTGTAGAAGTCTGTAGAAGCCGTACAGCGGCTCAAGAGGGCTGGTGACCGTCGTCACCAGCCCTCTTCGTCGGTTCAGGTCGGCGGGCCGCCCGTGCCGGCCGTCGTCCCCACGTCCGTGCCGGCCGTGGTGCCGCCGTCGGTCGTGCCTCCGGTGTCCGTGCCGGCCGTCGTCCCGCCGTCGGTCGTGTCGCCGGTCGTCCCGCCCGTCGTGGTGTTTCCGCCGTCCGTGGTGCCGCCGGTGGTGTTGCCGCCCGTGGTGCCGCCGTTCGTGGTGTTGCCCGTGGTGTTCGTGCCGCCGTTGGTCGCGCCGCCGTTGTTCTGGCCCTGGGTCTGGCCCTGGTTGTTCTGGCCGTTCGTGGTGGGCGTGGCGCCGGTGGTGCCGCCCGTGCCCGGCTGCTGCGGGGGCTCGGTGGTGGCGGGCGGCTCGGTCTCCTCGGCGCCCTCCTGGAGCTGGAGGTCGAAGTCCGTGGCCGGCTTCCCCTTCAGGGCGGCCTTGGTGTACTGCGCCCAGATCTCGGCGGGCGGGCCGCCGCCGTTGACGCGCGGCAGGCCCATGGCGCCGTACAGCGACTTGTGGGCGGCCGTGACCGGGTCCTGGCCCATGACGGAGACGACGGTCGCGAGGTCGGGCGTGTAGCCGGCGAACCAGGCGGCCGTGTCCTCCTCCGCGGTGCCGGTCTTGCCGGCGGCGGGGCGGTCCGCGTCCTGCGCGGCGGTCGCCGTGCCGTTCTCGACGACGCTCTGCAGGATGGACGTCGTGGTGTCGGCGGCCTCGCGGCTGACGGCCTTCGAGGTGGTGTCCTTCGGCAGCTCGATGACGTCCTTGCCGTCCTTGGTGATCGAGTCGATCATCGTGAACGCGTCGTGCTCGCCGTGGTTGGCGAGTGTCGCGTAGGCCTCCGCCATGTCGAGGACGCTGGCGGTGTTCACACCGAGCGCGATGGAGGGGGTCGCGGTCAGGTCGGGGGTGTCGGACGGGATGCCGAGTGCGACCGCCGTGTCCTTCACCTTGTCGGGGCCCACGTCCACGGCCATCTGCGCGTACACCGAGTTGACGGACTTGTCGGTGGCGGTGCGCACGGTGATGTCGCCGTACGAGCGGTCGTCCTCGTTGGCGGGGGAGTAGCTGCCGCCGGACCAGCCCTGCACGGGACGCTTGTTGGTGCCGTCGTAGTAGGTGTTCGGGGTGATGGTCTCGTCGTCCTGCGTGGTGGAGTGGTTCTGGACGGCCGAGGTGAAGACGAAGGGCTTGAAGGTGGAGCCGACCTGGAAGTCGCCGCGGGTCGCGCCGTTCGTGTACTGCTTGACGTAGTCGATGCCGCCGTACATCGCGACGACCTTGCCGGTCTTCGGGTCGACGGAGGCGCCGCCCGCGCGGACGTAGTTGTCGACCTTGTTGTTCTTCTTGTCGAGCTTGGACATCACCTTGTCGTTGACCGCCTTCACGAAGGCGTTCTGCTTGCTCTTCTGCAGGGTGGTGGTGATGCGGTAGCCGCCGGCCTCCAGGTCTTCCGTGGAGACGATCTTGTTCTTGGTGAGGTAGTCCCTGATCGCTGTGACGATGTAGCCGCGCTGCCCGGACATGCCGGTGGAGGCGGTCTGTTGCTTCGGCATCGGGAACTTCAGGCCGGACCGCTCGGCCTCGCTCAGCCAGCCCTTCTTGACCATGCCGTCCAGGACGTAGTTCCAGCGGGCGACGGCCGCCGCCTTGTTCTCGGGGTGCGCGATCACGTCGTACTCGCTGGGGGCGTTGACGAGCGCGGCGAGGTAGGCGGCGTGGGCCGGGTCGAGGCTGGTGGCGTTCTGGCCGTAGTAGGCCTGGGCGGCGGCCTGGATGCCGTAGGCGTTGCGGCCGAAGTAGCTGGTGTTGAGGTAGCCCTCGAGGATCTTGTCCTTGGGCTGCTCCCGGTCCAGCTTGATCGAGATGAAGAACTCCCTGGCCTTGCGGGTGAGGGTCTGCTCCTGCGCGAGGTAGTAGTTCTTCACGTACTGCTGGGTGATCGTCGAGCCGGACTGCTTGCCCTTGCCGGTGGCGGTGTTCCAGGCGGCGCGCAGCATCGCCTTGGGGTCGATGGCCGACTCGGAGTAGAAGTCGCGGTCCTCGGCGGCCAGGACGGCGTGCTGGGCGTCCTTGGAGACCTGGGCGAGGGACACGTTCTCCCGGTTGATGTCGCCGTCGCGGGCGATCTGGGAGCCGTCCGCGTAGAGGTAGACGTTGGCCTGCTTGGTGGCGAGGGCGTTGGCCGGCGGGATCTTGACCAGTGAGTAGCCGAGGAAGAACAGGCCGATCAGCAGCAGTGTGCCGATGACGAAGGTGCCGAGGACCATCCGCCAGGTCGGGATGAGCCGGCGCCAGCCGGTGCGCTTGGGCCGCTTCGGCTTCCCGCCACCCGGCAGGGGAGCGCCCGGCTCGGCAGCGCCTTGTGGCTCTCTCGGTGCCCAGCCCCGGTTCGGCTGCTGCGGCTGCGGCTGGTCGCTCATCTCGTGCACGGACTCCTGTTTCGCGTCGTACGTTCCCGTACGCCCTCGTACGCCATCTGCGCCCCCTCTTGAAGACTCTCGCACCATGCGTTCCGTTCCCGGATCACGGCACGCGTCCCCTCGGGAAAATGCGTGGCGTACGTCACTACCGGCGGACTAGGCTCCTGCGCTTCGGTGTCGGGCGGTCCGGGAGGTTGACTGACGTGGGCTCGGGACGGTTGTACGCGGCCGTCGTAGCGGGCGGTTTCAGACGTTACGCGACGTATCGGGCGGCCACTGCGGCAGGGGTGTTCACCAACACCGTCTTCGGAGTGATCCTCGTCTACACGTATCTGGCGCTGTGGGACGAGAAACCGCACCTCGGAGGGTACGACCAGGCGCAGGCCGTCACCTATGTGTGGGTGGGGCAGGCGATCTTCGCGGCGCTCGCGATCGGGGGAGGCGGCGTCGAGGGCGAGTTGATGGAACGGATCCGGACGGGTGACGTCGCGATCGACCTGTACCGGCCCGCCGATCTTCAACTGTGGTGGCTGGCGGCCGACGTGGGGCGTGCGCTGTTCCAACTGCTCGGACGGGGCGTGATGCCGTTCGCGTTCGGTGCGCTGCTCTTTCCGGTGGCGCTGCCGCGGGATGTCGCGACCTGGGGTGCGTTCCTGGTGACCCTGGTGCTGGCCATGGTGGTCGGTTTCGGTATCCGTTACCTGGTCGCGCTGTTGACGTTCTGGTTGATGGACGGCACCGGCGTGACGCACATGACCATGCTCGCGGGGTTCTTCTGCTCGGGGATGATGCTGCCGCTCAATGTGTTCCCGGGCGCACTCGGCGATGTCGTACGGGAGTTGCCGTGGTCGGCGCTGCTGCAGAAGCCGGCGGACGTGCTGCTCGGGGAGGCGGATCCGTGGGGGACGTTCGCCTTCCAGGGCGCGTGGGCGGTGGTGCTGCTGGGGGCCGGGCGGCTGCTGCAGTCGGTGGCGACGCGGAGGGTGGTCGTTCAGGGTGGCTGAGGTGAGCCGGGTGGTGGAGGGGCTGCGGGCCTACCGTCTGATCGGCGGGATGTGGGTCCGCTCCACGATGGCGTACCGGGCGTCCTTCGCGATGACGACGTTCGCGAACTTCGCGGTGACCGCGCTGGACTTCGTGGGGATCCTGCTGATGTTCTCGCGGGTGAAGGTGCTGGGCGGCTGGCCGCTGCCCGAAGTCGCCTTCCTGTACGGCCTGTCGAGTGTCGCCTTCGGGTTCGCGGACCTGGCGATCGGCTCGATGGAGCGGCTGGGGCACCGGGTGCGCGACGGGACGCTGGACACGCTGCTGGTGCGTCCGGCGCCGGTGTTGGCGCAGGTCGCGGCCGACCGGTTCGCGCTGCGCCGGCTGGGGCGGATCATGCAGGGTGCGCTGGTGCTCGGGTATGCGCTGACCGCCGTGGACATCGACTGGACGCCGCTGAAGGTGCTGTTGATGCCGGTGATGGTGCTGAGCGGCGCCGGGATCTTCTGCGCGGTGTTCGTGGCGGGGGCGGCCTTCCAGTTCGTGGCGCAGGACGCGTCCGAGGTGCAGAACGCGTTCACGTACGGCGGCGCGACGCTGCTGCAGTATCCGCCGACGGTGTTCGGCAGGGAGCTGGTGCGCGGGGTGACGTTCCTGCTGCCGCTGGCCTTCGTCACCTGGCTGCCCGCGGCCTATGTGCTGGGACGGCCGATGCCGCTCGGGCTGCCGCAATGGGTGGCCTTCGCGCCGCCCCTGGTGGCGGCGGCGTGCCTGGCGCTGTCCGGTCTGGCGTGGCGGGCCGGGCTCAGGTCCTATCGGAGTACGGGGAGTTAGCGGGGTGACGATGGACGCCTTCATTGAACTGGACGGCGCGGAGAAGGTCTTCGACGTACGCAAGAAGACCGGGTTCCTCAGGCGTGAGCGGCGGCAGGTGCGGGCCGTCGACGGGATCTCCTTCACCGTGGCGCGCGGTGAGATGGTCGGCTACATCGGGCCGAACGGCGCCGGGAAGTCGACGACGATCAAGATGCTGACGGGGATCCTCACCCCGTCCGGCGGGCGGCTGCGGGTCGCCGGCATCGACCCGTCCCGCGAGCGCACGCGGCTCGCGCACCGCATCGGGGTGGTGTTCGGGCAGCGTACGACGCTGTGGTGGGACCTGCCGCTGATCGACTCGTACAAGCTGATGCACCGCATGTACCGCATCCCGGACGCCCGTTACCGCGAGAACCTCGACCGCTGTGTCGAACTCCTCGAACTGGCCGACCTGTTGGACGTCCCGGTACGGCAGCTGTCGCTGGGTCAGCGGATGCGCGGGGACATCGCGGCGGCGCTGCTGCACGACCCGGAGGTGCTGTACCTGGACGAGCCGACGATCGGGCTTGACGTCATCTCCAAGGCCAAGGTGCGGGGATTCCTGCGGGAGTTGAACGCCGAGCGGGGCACCACCGTGCTGCTGACGACGCACGACCTGCAGGACATCGAGCAGCTCTGCTCGCGGGTGATGGTCATCGACCACGGGCGGCTCATGTACGACGGTGCGCTCGCCGGGCTGCACGAGGTGGGGGAGAGCGAACGCACCCTGGTGGTGGACCTGGAGCGGGAGACGGCGCCGATCGAAGCGGCGCCCGCGCGGGTGGTGAAGGTGGAGGGGCCGCGGCAGTGGCTGGCGTTCCCGGCGGGGGAGTCGGCGGCGGCGCTGGTGGCGCGGATCGCGGCGGAGTATCCGCTGGCGGATCTGTCGGTACGGGAGCCGGACATCGAGGACGTGATCGCCAAAATGTATGCCGGTTCGCCTCCGGGACAGGCTGAGAAAGCGGTCTCGTAGCCGCGGGGCGGGGGAACTCGTAGGCTGACTTGTATGACCGACGACGCCACAGTCCCGGAGCTTCGCGCATCCGACGCCGATCGTGAACGAGTCGCCGAGGTCCTGCGGGACGCCCTCGCGGAGGGGCGTCTCGACATGGAGGAGTTCGAGGAGCGGCTGGAGGCCACCTACAAGGCGCGGACGTACGGCGAACTCACGCCGATCACCCGTGATCTGCCGGCCGCCGGGGTCACCCCGCCGCCTCCCGTGTCGCTGGTCAAGGAGCCCGTGCCGAGCGGGAGTTGGGCCGGGCGGATCGTCGGCGGCGAGGGGTCGTCCTCGTGGGCGGTCGCCGTGATGTCGGGGTTTCAGCGCAAGGGGCGCTGGACCGTGCCGAAGGTGTTCAACTGCTTCGCCTTCTGGGGCGGCGGGGAGATCGATCTGCGCGAGGCGAACTTCGCGGACCGCGAGGTCGAGATCAACTGCGTTGCGATCATGGGCGGGGTGAACATCATCGTGCCGCCTGGGGTCGAGGTCGTGGTGCGTGGCATCGGGATCATGGGTGGGTTCGACCACAGCGAGGAGGGTGTGCCGGGGGAGCCCGGGGCGCCGCGGGTGATCGTGAACGGGTTCGCCTTCTGGGGTGGGGTCGGGATCGAGCGGAAGCTGACGCGGGAGGAGCGGCGGCGGCTCAAGGAGGAGCGGCGGCAGGAGAAGCTGGAGCGCAAGGGGGCGCAGCCGCTGGGTGAGGGGTTCGGGGATCACCGCCGGATGTTGGAGGAGCATCGGGAGTGGCGGCGCGACCTGCATGAGGAGCGCCGTGAGCGGCATGAGGAGCGGCGGGAGCGGCAGAGGGAGCGGCGGGATCGGCGGCGGGGCGGGGAGTACTGAACCGGCGGTTGCGCTGAGGTGACGGCGGTTCGCTTGCCGGCGCTTGCCGGGTGCCGCCTCTCTTTGGGTCGGGAGCCGCCCTTAGGCGGCACGATTGCCCGCAGGCTGGGCAGGCTGGGCAGGCTGGGGCGGTGCTGCTGCCCGCGGGCTACGGCGGTCTGTTACAGCTCTGCTGGTGCCGAACCCTTGAACTCGTTCAGGTCGAAGGCCTCGGCCATCCTCGCGAACCCCCTGTCCGTCGGGTGGAGGTGGTCGCCCGAGTCGTAGTCGGAGCGGAGGCGGCGCGGGTTGTACGGGTCCCGTAGCGCCTTGTCGAAGTCGACCACCGCGTCGTAGACGCGGCCCGAGCGGATCTCCGCGTTGATCTGTTCCCGGACCGCCTCGCGGGCCGCGGTGTAGCCGCGGTGGCCCTGGAAGGGCATCAGGGTGGCGCCGATGACCTTGATGCCGTGGGAGTGGGCCTGGTGGACCAGGGTGCGCAGACCGTTGAGGATCTTGTCCGGGTCGGCGAGGCGGGGGTTGCGCAGGATGTCGTTGACGCCCAGGTCGATGACGATGACCTTGACGTTCGTACGGGAGAGGACGTCACGGGAGAAGCGGCTCAGGCCGCTCTGGTTGTCGGCGGGGCGGCCCAGGCCGCTCACCAGGACCTGGTTGCCGCTGATGCCCTCGTTGACGACGCTGTAGCGGGGCAGGTCCTGGCCGGACCTGATCGCCGAGCGCAGTCGCTCCGAAAGGACGTCCGTCCAGCGGTGGTTGGCGTTCTGGGTGGCTGTTATGCCGTCGGTGAGGGAGTCGCCGAAGGCGACGAGGGTACCGTCCGACTCGTTGCTCAGCACGTCCAGCGCGGTGAGGTAGCGCCAGAACGGCGTCTGCTCGGTGTAGCCGGTGCCGGTCACGTCCTCGGTGAGGTCACCGTCGGCGATGTAGGAGATCTGGCGGGCGCGAGGGTGGTAGGTGACCGGGCCGGAGGGGGTGGGCGAGTACGTGGTGACCAGGACGTCGCTGCCCTCCGGGATCACGATGCGGACGGCGTCGCTGAGGACCTGCTGTCCGGCCGGGATGACGACCGCGGTGCTGCCGCCGAAGGTCACCCGTCGCATGGTGTCCGCGGAGGCCGCCGCGGTGTCGGAGGCGACGGCCACCGCGATCGAGGCGTGCGTGACGGTCAGCGCCGTCTGGCCGTAGAGGTTGGAGAGGGTGATACGGGCACTCGTACCGCCCACGCTTGTGTGCACGACGTTGCGGACCGAGCGGCCGGCCATGCCGAAGGTCTCGGTGCCGGGCTCGGCGCCGGCGGGGGAGGCCGACCAGGAGCTGACCCAGATGCCGGTGGAGGCGGGGGCGGCGGGGTTGCGCGCGGCGCCCCCCTTGCCGAGGGCGCTTGTGCCGGTGCTGCCGTCGCCGGCTGCGACACCGACGTATATGGCGGCGGAAAGGCCCACGATCACGGCGACGATCGCAGACAGCAAGGCATAACCGTGACGCCTGGTCATGCGGTGCGGGTCTCCTCGGACGAGTGGGAGCCCGAGGCTCCGAAGTGATCAACCCCATGATGCGGCATCGGGTGAGGGGTGGCCGAACAGGACCCCCCTTTGGGCCACCGGAGTTCAAGAAGAGCCTTCCCCTCCTGACAGACGCCGGGAACTCTCGTTCCGTTCCAGTAGTCGGTCAGGAAGGGACAATGTGTGCAGGGGATCACGAACGGGTGGAGTGTATGGAGCGCACGAATCCGGTTGAGAAGGGTGTCACTGTCCGCGCGATGACGACGTTCAGCGCCGCCGACGAGGAGAAGCAGCGCGGGGTGCGCCGCATGAAGCTCACCGCGGCCGGGCTGCTCCTCTTCGTGGCGCTGGTGTACGCCCTCGCCAAGTGGGCGGAGAACTCCGGGGCCGGCCCCTGGGCGGGCTATGTCGCAGCGGCCTCCGAGGCGGGCATGGTCGGCGCACTCGCCGACTGGTTCGCGGTCACCGCCCTCTTCCGCCGCCCGCTGGGCCTGCCGATCCCGCACACGGCGATCATCCCGACCAAGAAGGATCAGCTCGGGGTGTCCCTGGGCGAGTTCGTGGGCGAGAACTTCCTCTCCGAGGACGTCGTACGACAGCGGCTGCGCGCCGTCGGCATCGGCAGCCGACTGGGTGCGTGGCTCGGCGTGCCCGAACACGCGGACCGGGTGACGGCCGAGCTCTCGGCGGCGCTGCGGGGCGCGCTGACCGTGCTGCGCGACTCGGACGTCCAGGCGGTCGTCGGTGAGGCGATCACACGGCGCGCGGACGCCCAGGAGATCGCGCCCGGCATCGGGAAGATGCTGGAGAAGGTCGTCATGGACGGCGGCCACAAGCGGGTCGTCGACCTGATCGTCACGCGCGCGCACGACTGGCTGGTCTGGCACGACACCGAGATCATGGACGCCGTCCAGGGCGGCGCCCCCGGCTGGACGCCCCGTTTCGTCGACAAGAAGGTCGGCGAACGCGTCTACAAGGAACTCCTCCGCTTCGTCACCGAGATGCGTGACATGCCCACCCACCCGGCCCGCGGCGCCCTCGACCGCTTCCTCACCGACTTCGCCTCCGACCTGCAGTCCGACACGGACACCCGCGCGCGCGTGGAGCGACTCAAGGGCGAGGTGCTGGGCCGCGGCGAGGTGCAGGACCTGATCGCGTCCGCCTGGACCGCCGTACGGTCGATGATCGTGTCGGCGGCGGAGGACGAGCGCAGCGAGCTGCGGCTGCGCGTGCGGGCCTCGCTGCTGTCGTTGGGGGCGCGGATGGCCGTGGAACCCAAGCTGCAGGCGAAGGTCGACGGCTGGGTGGAGGGCGCGGCGGTCTACGTGGTCACCACCTACCGCAAGGAGATCACCTCCCTGATCACCGACACGGTGGCCGGCTGGGACGCCGAGCACACCACCCGCAAGATCGAGGCCCACATCGGCCGCGACCTGCAGTTCATCCGGATCAACGGCACGGTGGTGGGCTCGCTGGCCGGGTTGTTGATCTATACGGTGTCGCGGGCGTTGGGGGCGTAGGAGGGCCGCTGACGGGCACCCGGCCGGGGTTCCGCTCGATGAGGAGGGAGCCCATGACCACCGCGCAGGCAGCGACCGGCCGTACCGTCACCACCAACATCCCCGCCCGCCTCGACCGTCTCCCATGGTCGCGCTGGCACTGGACGATCGTCATCGGCCTCGGCACCGTCTGGATCCTCGACGGCTTGGAGGTCACGGTCGTCGGTAACATCGCCAGCCGTCTGTCCGAGTCCGGCAGCGGCCTGCCGGTCTCCTCGGGCCAGGTCACCGGCATCGCGGCCGCCCTGTATGTGGCGGGAGCGTGTGCCGGTGCCCTGTTCTGGGGCCGGCTGACCGACCTGTGGGGCCGGAAGAAGCTCTTCATGATCACCCTGGCCGTGTATCTCGCGGCCACCGCCCTGACCGCCGTCTCCTTCTCGAGCTGGTGGTTCTTCGCCTTCCGCTTCCTGACCGGCTTCGGCATCGGCGGTGAGTACGCGGCGATCAACTCGGCGATCGACGAGCTCATCCCGGCCTTCCACCGCGGCCGCGTCGACCTGATCATCAACGGCAGCTTCTGGCTCGGCGCGGTGGGCGGCTCACTGCTGTCGATCGTCGCGCTGAACACCGCCGTCCTGCCGAAGGACGTGGGCTGGCGACTGACGTTCGCCCTCGGCGCGCTCCTGGCGTTCGTGATCCTCCTCGTACGACGGCACGTCCCGGAGAGTCCGCGGTGGCTGCTGATCCACGGCAGGGACCGTGAGGCGGAAGAGATCGTGACATCGATCGAGGAACGGGTGGAGGCGGAGAAGGGACAGCCGCTGGAGCGCCCCGAGGGCGAGATCACGATTCGCCAGCGCCGCAGCGTGACCTTCGTGGAGATCGCCCGCACGCTGTTCTCCGACTACCGCCGACGCTCGATCCTCGGCTTCTCCCTCTTTATCGGCCAGGCCTTCCTCTACAACGCGATCACCTTCGGCTTCGGCGCGATCCTGACGAAGTTCTTCGACGTGCCGACCGGCGACACCGGCTACTACTTCGCGGTGATCGCGATCGGCAACTTCTGCGGTCCGCTGCTGCTCGGCAAGCTCTTCGACACGGTCGGCCGCCGGGTGATGATCTCGTCGACGTATCTGATCTCCGGTCTGCTGCTGTTCGGCACGGCATGGCTGTTCGACCAGGGCTCGCTGAGCGCGGGCACGCTGACGGCCTGCTGGTGCGCGGTCCTGTTCTTCGCGTCGGCCGGCGCGTCCAGCGCCTACCTGACGGTCTCCGAGGTCTTCCCGATGGAGACCCGCGCGATGTCCATCGCCTTCTTCTACGCCCTCGGCACCGCGGCCGGCGGCATCAGCGGCCCGCTGCTGTTCGCCGACCTCACCGGCACGGGCAAGGTCGGCGACACGGTCCTCGCCTTCCAGATCGGCGCGGCCCTGATGTGCGCGGCGGGCCTGGTCGCGGCGTTCCTGGCGGTACGAGCGGAACGCCGCTCCCTGGAAGACATCGCGAGGCCCCTCACGGCGGCGGCATCGACGGTGACCGGGAAGGCCCGGTCGGCGAAGGAGGGGCGGGGAAGGTCGCGACCGGCTACGGCATAGGACCACTGCGCAGGGCCATGACCCGGGGCGAACAGCAGCCCACCGGCGAGGCGGTGACCCCACGAGGAGCAGCGCTCCGTCGACCAAGTCGGGGAGCGCCAGAAGGATCCGCTGAACGGTGTCGGCAATCCGCGCCGGGGGCCTACGAGGGAGAAGTCAGCCGTGCCCCGTTGGCCGCGATGTCGAACGCAGACCGGTACTCGCCCCATTGGGCATCCGGAGCGGAGAGGTAGATCACGTACTGCGTGCCGTCGGCGCCGGCGAAGGCCAGTTCTGCGGCGCGGAACTTGCGGGCCCTGCCGTCGAAGGTGAACTCCCAGTAGCCGGCGGGCTGTCCGCGGAAGGTCGTCCGGGCCATCCGCACGCGTTCGTAGCCGGGGTTGTCCCGGCGGGTCTGGTCCTCTTCCGTCTCGCGCCAGTGCTGCACGGGGTCGGTGCCCGCGAACCGGACGACGTTGACCCTCAGGCCCACCAGGCCGGACTGGTCTATGTAGCCGACCTCGCCGCCGGGCAGGGTCTTACGGGTCCAGCCGTCCCGTACGGGTACGGAGATGCCGGTGTCCGCCTTCACCAGGTGGTAGCCGGCGGGCACGGAGGGCACTGTGGGGTCGGCGCTCGGAGAGGCAGACGGCGTCGAGGCGGTCGTCCGGGGGATGTGGCCGCCCTGCGCATCCGCGCCGCCCTTGAACCACCACAGTGCGCCGCCTGCCGCACAGGCGGCGAGCGTCACCGCTGAGATCGTCAGGAGCGCCGTACGACGACGGTTGCCGGCTCCCCTTCGAGCGGGAGTCTCGACGGTGCCGACGGGTTCCGGGCGCGTAGGGGGATCGAGGGGAGCGGTTCGGGTGGCTGTCGCGTCGCCGAGGCGGCGTTCGACCTCGTGTACGTCCATGCGCTGTTCCGGCTCCTTGAGGAGCAGGCCCTCGATCACCGGGGTCAGGTCGCCGGCGTTGCGCAGGGGCTCGTAGGGATCGGTTGCAATGGCGTACGCGGTTTCGATGGGGGTGGCACGCTGGAACGGGTGGCGGCCCTCGACCGCCTGGTAGAGCGTCGCGCCCAGGGCCCACAGGTCGCTGGCCGGGCCGGGACCAGGGCCCGATGCCCTGAGGCGCTCGGGTGCCAGGTAGCGGATGGAGCCGATCAGCTCGCCGGACTTGGTCAGCGAGGACGTACCCGACTCCATGGCGATCCCGAAGTCGGTGAGGACGATCCGGCCGTCCTCGGCGAGCAGGACGTTGGCGGGTTTGACGTCCCGGTGCAGAACCCCGGCGTTGTGGGCGGCGCGCAGTGCAGCGGCCATGGCGCGGCCGATCCGGGCGGCCTCGTGGGGCGGAAGAGTGCCCCGGCGCTTCAGGACGTCGCTCAGGGTGGCCGAGGGGATGTACTCCATGACGATGCACGGCAGGCCCTCGTCGTCGACGACGTCATGCACCACGATCACGTTGGGGTGGGTGATCCGGGCGGCGCTGCGGGCCTCGCGCCGGGTGCGCTCGTGGAGGGTGCGGACCTCGTCGTCGTGCAGGTGCGGCGGGATGTGCAGCTTCTTCACGGCGACATGGCGGCCGAGCAGTCTGTCCTCGGCACGCCACACGGTGCCCATGCCGCCGCTGCCCACCCGCTCGACCAGCAGATACCGGCCGGCGACGAGCCGCCCAAGATCCGACACCGTGTCTCCTTCTGATCCCCGTCCGAACTCCTCCTGCGCTTTCCGTTCGCGAATGAGGGAGATCGAACAGGCACGATAACGCATGCGATCGAACGGACGGCCCGGCCGCTCGGTCAGGGGCTTCCAACCGTTCCGTTCAGCCGCTGCAGCAGTTCCAGCAGCGAAGCCCGGTCCGGCTCGGGCAGCGGTGCGAAGGCCTCGGCCAGCACCTCGTCGGCCACCTTGTGTCCGGCTTTCAGGATCCGTTCGCCCGCCGGTGTGAGGTGGTGCTCCATCCGGCGGCCGCGGCCCGGACGGCGCTCGACCAGGTCCTGTGCGGTCAGGCGGCCCACGAGGGTGCCGAAGGCCTGCTCGGTCTGGAAGGTGGCCGCGGCCAGTTCGCGCGCCGATGCGCCGGGCGTACGGCTGATCGCACGGAGTGCGTCCCACTGGGCGAGGGTCGTGCCGACGGTCGTCAAGGCGCTGTCCAGGGCCCGGTGCTGGCGGTACTGGGCCTGCTTGACCGCCCGGCCGAGGAGTTGCAGGTCAGCATGCATGGAGGGAGTCTAGCCGAAAACTAAGCTAGCTTATATAAGCATCTTTAGTTAGGCTGGCGGGCATGACTTCAGATCACAGCTCCGGTCGTCCCGTCCTTGTCCTCCACGGCGGCGGAGGTCCCGCCACCGTCGCCGGGATCGCCCAGCACCTGTCCGGTGCCGCTCGCGTGCTCGCGCCTGTACACCCCGGCTGGGACGGCACTCCCCGTCCCGACTGGTGCACCGGCGTCGACGACCTCGCCCTCTCCTACCTCCACCTCCTCCAGGACCGCGACCTGCACGACGTCCTGGTCGTCGGGTCCTCCCTCGGGGGGTGGATCGCGGCCGAGATGGCCGTGTGGGACAGCGGGCAGCGCATCAGCGGGCTGGTGCTGATCGACGCCGTCGGTGTGCAGGTCGAGTCCGAGCCGATCGCGGACTACTTCGCCCTCGATCCCCGTACGGCGGCGGAGCTCTCCTGGCACGACCCGGACCGCTACTACGCCGACCCGGCCATGCTGCCCGCCGACCAACTCGCCGTCCGTCAGGCCAACATGGCCACCATGCGCATGCTCGCCGGCGACCCGTACATGCACGACCCGAAGCTGCTGCACCGGCTGGGGCGTGTGCGGACGCCTGCACTTCTGGTGTGGGGCGAGAGCGACCGCATCGTGACACCCGCCTACGGGGCCGCCTACGCCGCCGCCTTCGGGAACGGGCGGCTCGAGGTCGTCCCCAAGGCCGGGCATCTGCCGCAGATCGAGCAGCCGGAGGCCACCCTCGCCCTCATCGACGACCACCTCCGGCAGACGACGGCTTGAGGTCGAGGGACCAGGCCGTCCCATGCAGCCGCAACGGCCCCGCAGCCGATCGACGGCCGATCGGAAGTTAGCCTCGGGCACATCAGTCAAAGCGGTAGGAGGCAGGCATGGCCAGGATTCCCAGTTCGGTGGTCGCCGCGAGCGGACTCGTCGGTGGGTACGGCGTAGCTCGCTGGACCAGGAAGCGGCAGCTGGGCGGGGCCGTGCTGGCCGTCGCAGGGGCCGCGGCCGCGACGCAGTGGCGGCAGCAGGCCGGAGGAAAGGCCGCGGGGGCGCTGACCGCTGCGTATGTCGGCGCCTTCGGGGCGTCTCATCCGTTGGCCAAGAAGGTGGGGGCCTGGCCTGCTGTGTTCGGGGTGGCCGGCGCGGTGGCGCTGGCGTCGTGGGCGGTTGCCGACCGGCGCGGATAGCTCCGCCGTTCGGACCGGGATGGGGCGTCTTCGGGATGCGGCGCCGTCGTGACTGGTCGCGCCCACCGGGCGGGGCCGCACAACCGGTGGCACACGGGCTGCGTCGGAGGTGAAGGAGGCGCCAAGATCAGCCCAACCACCCCTGGGGGCACGGGAGTTCATGGCAGGATCCGCCCCCATGGAATTCTCCGAGGTGGTCCGTCGTCGCCGTATGATCCGGCACTACTCCGACAAACCCCTGGCGCCGGAGGTGATCGAGCGCATCCTCGCCTCCGCACTCCGAGCGCCCTCGGCCGGTTTCTCCCAGGGCTGGGCCTTCCTCGCCCTGACCGCCCCCGCCGACCGCGCCCGCTTCTGGCCGTTCGTACCGAGCCGCGTCGAGGACACGCCGACCATGCAGGACGCTCCGCTGGTCGTCGTGCCCCTGGCCCACAAGGCCGCGTACCTGGAGCGCTACGCCGAACCCGACAAGGGCTGGGAGGACCGCGCCGAGGCCCGCTGGCCCGCCCCGTACTGGCACATCGACACCGGCATGGCGGCCCTCCTCATGCTGCTGACCGCGGTCGACGAAGGCCTCGGCGCCTGCTTCTTCGGCATCATGCCGGAGCATCTGCAGCCGTTCCGCGAGGAGTTCGGGGTGCCTGAGGAGTACGCCCCCATCGGAGGAATCACGGTCGGCTACCGCGCCGACGACCTCCCTCCGCAGAGCAATCGTGTCAAGGAACGCCGACGGAGCGCGGACGACGTCATCCACCGCGGGCACTGGGGGAGGCACGCCTGAGACGACGATGAGCCCGGCGGTGGACCACCGCCGGGCTCGGTCGTGTGCTCGGTGACGCGCGGGCTCCCCTCCCAACGGGCCCGGCGCCGGGCTCAGTTGTAGAGCGCCACCCTCGGGGCCACCGTGCCCTTGGCCTGCGGGTTGATGACGGTGAGGCGGTAGACCTGGGTGAGGGTCTCGCCCGCGTGCAGGGTGCGCCGGCCGGTCGAGAGGCCGGTGAACAGCGTGCCGGTCTGGGTGCCGATCTGGACGGCCTCCCAGCAGCCGTCCGCCTTGCGGCGCTCCAGTTCGATGTCCGACGGAGCCAGGAACGGCCCCGCATCGGGGGACTCCACCAGCAGCTGGGGAGCGACGGTCCGGTCCGTCGACGAGTCGTTGCGGTAGGTGACCGTGAACTCGTGCTGCGCGCTGTCGGCCGGGAGGGCGCTCGTGGGCAGGTCCACGAAGCCGGTGGGTATGGCGGGCGCCCGCTCCTGCGAAACCGCGGCCGCTCCCGCGACGGTGTGCTGCGTGGCCGCCATGGCAGGGCTCGCCATGGCCAGGCCGGAGACCGCCACGACGAGGGCCACGGAAGCAAGCCTGAGGCGACTGTTCTTCAACGACACGTTCGCTGGTCCTTCGGATTCGCTCGGGTGAACTGGTCCACCCGGTGGGGGGTTTCGCTGAGGACGTCCTCAAGATTACGCAGCGCAGCACAGGCAGCCGAACGCGCCCCGCGGATCGGCCGAAAGGACGAGGCAGGCGGGCCGGATTCTGACCGAAGGGCGGAAGAGGCAGAAGAACGCGGCTTCGGCCTCTGACTGGACGAGCGAGGCGGACAGTGTGCGACAGCTCGCGATCGGCTGGGTGCAGATGTGAAGACCGTTCGCGGGGGCGCAGCGCAGCACTGCGGCTGTCTATGACTACGTACGGCAGGCGAACAGCGATTCTCGCAGCTGAGGCGGCAGTTGCTCCGGAACGCCCGGGCCGCCCGAAGCGTCGCAGTAACGTCAGGGCGCATGGTGTCCCTGTTCGCCACCTTCGGCCCACCCGCAATCACCGTCCTCCTCTTTGCCGTTGGCGTAGTGCCGTACGCGTTGTGGGTCACCAGGAGGAACCCCTCGCGGCCGACCCGCTGGGCCGTGCTCGGGCTCGTGGCAGCGATCGCCGCATACGGCGCCGGAACCGTCTACGGCCTCGCCTTCACGAACCCGCTCGACGTATGCGCGTCCCCGACCGGCGACGGCGTGTACATGGACGCCGGCCGGGACCACCGCCTGACATCGGTGAACGTGGACAGCTTCCCGCCGTCCATCACCTGCCACTGGACCAGCGGCTACAGCACCGAAGCGGTGTGGTTCTGGGTCGGGCCCCTGCTGTGTGCGGGGGCGGCGTGTTCCGTTGTCTGCTCCGCCTTGCTTCTCATCCACCGCTACCGGTACGGAAAGGCTCGCCGCAGCAAGGAGGTCAAGGAGGTCAAGGAGGTTGAGGTGTAGGCCGACGGGTCAAGGGTGTCCGCCGCAGCCGCAGCCCGTCATGGTCGCCCCCTGCTGGGGCGGCGGGGTCTGCGCGGCGGCCTCCTCCACCGCCGCGAGCAGTCGGCCGCGTTCCTCCGGCGAGATCCACCTGCCGTCGACGACCACCCCATGGATACGGCGGGTGTTGCGGATGTCGAGCAGCGGGTCGGCGTCGAGGACGAGCAGATCGGCGGCCTGTCCGCGGGCCACGCTGCCGACGTCGGGCAGGCCGAGGGTGCGGGCCGCGTCCCGGGTGGCCGAGCGCAGCGCCTCGGCCGGGGTGAGGCCGGCCGTCACGAGCAGCGCCAGCTCGTCGTGGAGGGCGAAGCCCGGGACGAGGTAACCCGTGCCGGTGTCGGTGCCCGCCGCCAGCCGTACGCCCGCGCCGTGCAGCTCGCTCACCAGCCGGAGCCGGTGCGCGAAGATCCGCCGGATCTGCCGGGCCTGCTCGGGGGTGCGCCCGCCGGTCAGGGCCGCCAGCTGGTCCGGCCAGCTCTCCACCTGCCAGGCGGGCAGGTACTTCCACTCCTCGGCCCGGGACGGCACGTCGTCGGGCAGCTCCAGTGTGCGGTGCACGCTGAGCGTGGGGACGACCGCGGTCCCGTGCGCCGCCAGGCTCCGGAAGAGGGCGTCCGCGCGGTCCCGGTCGTAGCCCTGCACCGCCCGCCATTCGAGGGGGTGTACCTGCTGGAACCAGCTGTGGTAGCGGGACAGGCTGCTGGGGTCGCGCGGGTCGATCCGTACGGCGGCCAGTAGGCGCCGTATCTCCTTCTCGTGCCGTGAGGTCGCCAGGAGCAGGGCATGCAGGTGCTCGACGGTGCGGTGGCCGGCGGCGCTCGCCTCCGCGATCCGTACGGTGTCGGGGCAGTGCCCGAGCTGCGGGATGCCCTGGCGCCGGGCCTCGTCCGCGAGGGCGAAGTAGGCCTCGCGGGACAGGCGGGAGTACACCTTGACGAAGTCCGCACCCTCGCGCTTGACCCGCCGTACGGCGCGCCGGGCCGCGGCCGCGTCGCGCACCTCTACGGCCGGGCCCACGTCGGCCGCCCAGAGCGAGGGCGCGCCGTCGACGATGGGGCTGCCTATGACCCAGCGGGGGCCGAGCAGTGCTCCGCTGCGGATCTTCTCCCGCCACTCGTGGTGGACCGGCTTGCCCCACATCTCCCGGACCGTGGTGACGCCGGTCAGGGCGTACAGCGCCGGGATCACCGTCTCCGGGCCGTCGCTGTGGGTGTGCGCCTCGATCAGTCCCGGGATCAGGTACTTGCCGGTCAGGTCGACCGTGCGGGTGCCCGGGCGGAGCCGGGTCCGTGCGCTCGGGGCGAGTGCGGTGATACGGCCGCCCTCGACGACGACCGTCATGTCGGGGGCCGGAGGTGCTCCCGATCCGTCGATCACGGTGACGTGGGTGAACGCCAGCGGGCCGCTGTCGGCTCCGCTTCCGTCCCTCGTCCCGGCCGCGCGTGCCGTACCGGCGACCCCGGTACCCGCGAGTGCCGCACCCGTCACCGCGGCGGCCCCGGCCACAAAGCCCCGTCGGCCCATCCCCCGCCGCGCCCCAACTGCCCCTTCGGACATGCCCTTTCCCCTCCCACTGGTGAACCCGTCGGCCGTCTCCGCCGACCCTCACGACTCTGGCGGACACGGGGCGATCGGACAGTGCGGCCAGGCGGTGCATGTGGGGGTGTTGCTGGGCCCACCAGGGGGATGTCGGCCCTGGAGCCGGACCTCCCGAGGTGGCGACGGGCCCAAGGTGGCGACGGGCCGAAGGAGGCGGACGCCTCGCGCGTCAGTCGGTCACCTGTAGATCTTGCCGGGCTCGGCCTTGGAGGGAGCGAGCAGCTGGGAGACGGTCACGAAGGTGTAGCCCTGCTTGCTGAGCGCCTTCAGGATGGAAGGCATGGCCGGCACGGTGCCCTTGTGCAGCGGGTGGAGCAGGATGATCCCGTCGCGGTCGGCGCCCGCGAGCACGCGCTTGGTGATCAGCGCGGTGTCGTCCGTCTCGTAGTCCTTCGCGGTCACCGTCCACAGCACCTGCGCCATCCCCAGTTCCTTCGAGACCTTGGAGACGCGGTCGTCGGTGCGGCCCTGGGGCGGGCGCATCAGCGTCGGCTCGCTGCCGGTGATGCCGGAGATGGCCTTCGCCGTGCGGCGCAGCTCGTCGCGGATCTGCGCATCGGAGACATCGGTCAGCACGGCGTGCGTCCAGGTGTGGTCCCCGATCTCGTGCCCTTCCTTGGCGATCCGCCGCACCACATCCGGGAACTTGTGGATCCGCCGGCCCTCAAGGAAGAACGTCGACGGCGCCTTGTACTCCTTCAGGAGGTCCATCAGCCGGTCCGTGGGCTCGCCCGGGTTGCCGTCGAAGGTGAGCGCGATGCACTTGACCTTCCGGCAGTCCACCTGCCCCGACGGTACGACCGCTCCGGACGCGGCCCGGTCACGTTCCTCGCGCGGGGAGACCGTCTCCATCTTGTTCGCCTGGATGACCATGGCCACGGTCACCGTCACGGCCGCCACCACGGCCAGGGTCAGGAGTATGAGCAGGCGAGGTCTTCTCTTCAGGATCTTCACCCCAAGGAGAAGCATTCAGCGCCGGAAAGGTTGCACAGCGGCCTGCGATAGTGAGGCAGGACACGTGTGTGCAGCGCGTTTCCAGTGAGCTGCGGCGCCCCCTCGGCTGCGATCCGCTCCAGCGCCTCGACCGTTATCGGCACGGAAAGGGTCGCCGCGGCGAGGAGATCGGTGCGTAGGGGGCCTCGGCGGCGGCCGACACTATTGCCAGGCTGAGCGAGAGGAACCCCGGCCGACGCGCGGCTGGGGTTCCTCAAGATGGTCAGCGCTGCAGGGTGAGGACACCCGGCCGCCACGGCAGCAGGTTGTAAGGGGTGCCCGGCGGTGTGCTGGGGGACAGGCCCTGGTAGAGGAGCTGCAGGTTGCAGGGGTCGATGGTCATGGTCTGGTCGGGGTTGTTGCGGACCAGGTCACCGTGGCTGATGTCGTTGGTCC